>NZ_JBFUMK010000035.1:0-52061 GCF_054049415.1 Roseateles sp. P5_D6
GCTATCCAGCACGGGGTCAGCAGCCACGGCTACTGGCACATGGCACGGACCCCGGTGACACAGCAGGCGATGTCCAACGCGTGGTTGAAAGCGCAAGGATTGGTCAGCGTCCAAGCTCTGTGGTGCAAGGCCCAGGGCTACTCGACATAACGGCTTCGTCGAGCGCGCCAACTGGTTGAACCGCCCACTGCGGACCCGCACGGTGGGTGGTGTGGGGGCTGGGGGCTAAATACCCCCGGCTACCCGATTCTCTCTGGAGCTAATGCGGGGCATGTCCGAGAGGTGGTTGGCGGACCGTTCTGTGCGCCAAAAAGCCCCGATAAGGCTGATACGTTCACGCTGCGTTGCTGGCTCGTCCGCACCAAGCCCGCTTGGGCGAGCGCGCCTGCTACGCAGCGCAAGCTAGCAGTTTTTCGACGCTGTATAAACATACAGTATTTCGCTATGCTGCTAGGTTTGCTGTAGCAGTAGATCAAGGGAACGTGTTCTGTGGAGACAGGCGGCGCTGCCTAGGCAGGCGCGCTGCGCTCTAGATCGGCGCATTGCGGCGCAGGCAAGTGCTTGAATCAACACAAAAATTCTCCCGTTCCACTGCATTCCATACAGCATTAAATTTCCGTCAAAAGCGGCGCGCACTTACAAGTTCTCTGCCGTGCGTTGACGCCTGATGATGCCAGCGGCGCTGGCTCTCGCCCCGCCGCCGCCAACCGCTGCAGACCCAGGTTTTCCCTGGTAGTTCCAGCCCTACAAAAACTCGCCGCCCCCCACGATTCCGCGACGACGCACTGATTCCTAGAGTCGCTCCCATCCTGAGGAGCACTCGATGACCCACGATCCCTACGACGCCGACCGGCCTTTGCTGATGCATTGCGCCTGCGGCCAGCACGCCAGCGCTGCTGACCATGCTGCTGCCGAACTGCGCGAACGCAGCGAAACGGCCGACTTCGAGGCCGAGTCCGCCAGCTTCGTCGAAGCCACGATCGTGAAGGCGCTGTTCCCGCAGGACGCGCTGCGCCGCCGCTTCCTGAGGGCTGTCGGCCGCAACACCGCAATGGCCGCCATCGGCAGCGTGCTGCCGATCGCCTCGTTGCAGGCCATGGCGCAGGGCGGTCAAGGCTCGCTGGAGAAGAAGGACCTGAAGATCGGCTTCATCCCCATCACCTGTGCCACGCCGCTGATCATGGCCCACCCGCTCGGCTTCTATGCCAAGCAGGGACTGAACGTGGAAGTCGTGAAGACGGCGGGCTGGGCGTTGATCCGCGACAAGATGATCAACAAGGAGTACGACGCGACGCACTTCCTGTCGCCGATGCCGCTGGCCATCAGCCTGGGCCTGGGTGCGCCTGCCACGGCGATGAACGTGGCCACGATCCAGAACACCAACGGCCAGGCCATCACGCTCAGCGTCAAGCACAAGGACAAGCGCGACCCGGCGACGTGGAAGGGCTTCAAGTTCGCGGTGCCCTTCGAGTATTCGATGCACAACTTCCTGCTGCGCTACTACGTGGCGGAAGCGGGGCTGGACCCGGACCGCGACATCCAGATCCGCGTGGTGCCGCCGCCCGAGATGGTGGCCAACCTGCGCGCCGGCAACATCGACGGCTTCCTGGGCCCGGACCCGTTCAACCAACGCGCCGTGTACGAGGAGGTGGGCTTCATCCACCTGCTGACCAAGGAGCTGTGGAACGGCCACCCCTGCTGCGCCTTCGGCACGAGCACGGAGTTCATTCAGAAGAACCCCAACACCTTCATCGCGCTGTACCGCGCGGTGCTGACCGCCGCGGCCATGGCCCGCGAAGCCAAGAACCGCGAACTGATCGCCAAGGTCATCGCGCCGCAGGCCTATCTGAACCAACCCGAGACCGTCATCGCCCAAGTGCTGACGGGCAAGTTCGCCGATGGCCTGGGCAACGTCAAGGTCGTGCCGGACCGTGCCGATTTCGACCCCATGCCCTGGCAGAGCATGGCCGTGTGGATGCTCACGCAGATGAAGCGCTGGGGCTATCTGAAGGGCGACGTGAACTACAAACAGATCGCCGAAAAGGTGTTCCTGCTGACCGACGCGCGCAAGCAGATGAAGGCGCTCGATCAGGCCGTGCCCGAGGACAAGACGGGCGGCTATCCGAAGTTCAAGGTGATGGGCAAGGAGTTCGATCCCGCCAAGCCAGACGCCTACGTGAACAGCTTCGCGATCAAACGCACATGAAGCCGTCTCTCGCCTTCCGCGCCGGCCTGCTGTCACTGCTGCTGCTGATCTGCCTGCTCGGCCTGTGGCACCTGGCCACGCTGGGCAGCGGCGCCAGCGCCGCACCTGCAGCGGCGATGACGCCCGAGCAGATCGAATACGCCAAGCTGATGGGCAAGCCCGTCGACGCGACGCCGGTGGCGGCGAAGAGCGGCTTCCCGACGCTCGCGCAGATGGGCCGCACGGTCGTTCACCACCTGTCCGAACCCTTCTACGACCGCGGCCCCAATGACAAGGGCATCGGCCTGCAACTGGGGTACTCGCTGGGTCGCGTGGGGCTGGGCTATCTGCTCGCGGCGCTGGTCGCCATCCCACTGGGCTTCGTCATCGGCATGAGCCCGCTGATCTACCGCGCGCTCGACCCTTTCATCCAGGTGCTCAAGCCCATCTCGCCGCTCGCGTGGATGCCACTGGCCCTCTACACGATCAAGGACTCGGCCGCGAGCGGCATCTTCGTCATCTTCATCTGCAGCCTGTGGCCGATGCTGATCAACACGGCCTTCGGCGTGGCCGGCGTGCGGCGCGAGTGGCTGAACGTGGCGCGCACGCTGGAGGTGAGCCCGCTGCGCCGTGCCTTCGAGGTCATCCTGCCGGCGGCGGCGCCCACCATCCTGACGGGCATGCGCATCAGCATGGGCATCGCCTGGCTCGTCATCGTCGCGGCCGAGATGCTGGTGGGCGGCACGGGCATCGGCTACTTCGTCTGGAACGAGTGGAACAACCTCAGCCTGCCCAACGTCATCTTCGCCATCCTCGTCATCGGCCTCGTCGGCATGGCGCTGGACCTGCTCTTCGCCCGCGCGCAGAAGGCGGTGACCTATGCCGACTGAACTCGTGCAAGTCCAGGGCCTGGCCAAGCGCTACGGCGATGCGACCGTCTTCGATCACGTTAACTTCACGCTGACCGAGGGCGAGTTCGTCTGCATCATCGGCCATAGCGGCTGCGGCAAGACGACCATCCTCAACGTGTTGGCCGGGCTGGAGCAGGCGAGCAATGGCCATGTCTTCATGGCCCAGCGAGAGGTGAATGCGCCAGGGCTGGAGCGCGGCGTCGTGTTCCAGGGCCATGCGTTGATGCCGTGGCTGACGGTGCGCCAGAACATCGCCTTTGCGGTGCGCAGCAAATGGCCGAGCTGGAAGCGCGCCGAGGTCGATGCGCAGGTCGAGAAATACGTCGCCCTCGTTAGTCTCACGCCCGCGCTGGACAAGAAGCCCAGCCAGCTCTCCGGCGGCATGAAGCAGCGCGTGGGCATCGCCCGCGCCTTCGCCATCGAGCCGCGCATGCTGCTGCTGGACGAGCCCTTCGGCGCGCTGGACGCGCTGACGCGCGGCACCATCCAGGACGAGCTGCTGAAGATCTGCGCCGCCACGCGCCAGACCGTTTTCATGATCACGCACGACGTGGACGAAGCCATCTTGCTGGCCGACCGCATCTTGCTGATGGCCAACGGCCCGCAGGCGCGCGTGGCGGAGATCGTCGTCAACACGATGAGCCGTGACCGCCAGCGCGCGTCGCTGCACCACGACCCGCAGTTCTATCGCATCCGCAATCACCTCGTCGACTTCCTCGTCGAGCGCAGCGCCACGCTGTCGCATGGCCGCGCGCCGGAGCAGCCGCCCGAGGTTCGCCCCGGGCTTCAGACCGCCGAAATTGTTTCCCTCGACACCCACCCCGCCATTCACAGGAGCCAAGCATGAGCCGCCTCGAAGTCACCGAAAAAATCATCGCCACCAAGGTCGCCAAAGGCATCAAGTGGGCCGACGTCGCCGCCGACATCGGCCTCAGYAARGARTGGGTCACCGCCGGCTGCCTSGGCCARATGACCTTCAACGACGAGCAGGCCGCCAAGCTGGCCAAGCACTTCGACCTGACCGAGTGCGAAACCCAGTGGCTCAAGGTCGTGCCCTACAAGGGCAGCCTGCCGACCAGTGTGCCGACCGACCCGCTGATCTACCGCTTTTACGAGCTGATCAGCGTCTACGGCACTACCTTCAAGGAGCTGATCCAYGAAGARTTYGGCGACGGCATCATGAGCGCSATYGACTTCAAGATGGACCTGCAGCGCGAGCCCAACGCGGCCGGCGACCGGGTCAGCATCGTCATGAGCGGCAAGTTCCTTCCCTACAAGACGTACTGAGCATGAAGCCGCCGCTGCCGCCGTTCACGCACGAGAGTGCGGTGCAGAAGGTTCGCATGGCCGAGGACGCCTGGAACAGCCGCGACCCCGACCGCGTCGTCGGCGTCTACACGGACGACACGGTCTGGCGCAACCGCGCGGAATTCCCGGTCGGCCGCGAGCAGGTGCATGGCTTTCTCGTGCGCAAGTGGGYGCGYGARCTGGACTACCGCCTCATCAAGGARCTSTGGGCCTTCAGCGACCACCGCATCGCTGTGCGCTTTGCCTACGAGTGGCACGACGACTCCGGCCACTGGTACCGCAGCTATGGCAACGAGAACTGGGAGTTCACCGCAGAGGGCCTGATGCGGCGGCGCTTTGCGAGCATCAACGACCTGCCCATTGCGACATCGGCGCGGCTGTTCTTCTGGCCGCTGGGCCGGCGGCCGGATGAGCATCCGAGCCTGAGTGACCTGGGGCTCTAGGCGCGGACCGCCAGCATCACCGCGTAGGCCTTGAACACAGCCGTCGCCGCTTGCCCCACGGCCAAGCCGAGGCCGTCGACCGCGTCATTGGTGACGCTCGCCGTGACCACCGTGCCGCCCGGCAGCGTCACGCCGATCAGCGACGACACCGCGCCGCGCTCCACGCGCGACACCGTGCCGGCCAGTTGGTTGCGGGCCGACAGCCTGTAGCCGCCGAAATCCGTCACCAGCACGATCTCGCTGGACTTCACGAGGGCCAGCGCCTCCTGGCCCGTCTGCACCTGCAGTTCCAGCGCGGCCTCGGTCGTCAGTGAGGCGGTGACATGCTGGCCGCCGTCCAGCGCGACGCGCACCGTCGTCGTCGACGGGCCGGGGTTCACGCCCGAGATGCGGCCGAAGAACTGGTTGCGGGCGGTGGTCTTCATGCTCATCCTTTTCAGCAGCGCGTCGAGCGCCGGTTGGGTGGCCAGCCAGGCGGCCTGTTCGTGCAGGAAGGCGCTGTGTCGGGCCTGAAGTTCACGCCAGGCGGCGAGCAGGGCATCGCCCTCGGCAGTCAGTCGCGTGCCGCCGCCACCGGCGCCACCCGTGGCCTTGTCGACCAGCGGTGAGTGCGTCAGCGCCGTGGCCGCATCCAGTACCAGCCAGGCGCCCTTGTAGCTGTAGCCGGTGGCGCGGGCGGCCTTCTGCAGCGAGCCGGTCAGCGCGAGAGCCGCGAGCAGGTCGAAGAAGCGGCCGTCCAGCCGGCCGGCCAGGCGCAGCTCGCCCTGCAGCAGCGGGTGGTCGGGGGTGCTCATAGCAGTCGGGCGCGCAGTTCGGAGTCGTCGGCCTGCAGCCGCTGGCTGACCTGGCCACCATCGATCAGCACGATCTCGTCGGCCAGCGTCAGAACGTCGTCGGCATCGTGGCTGACCATGACAGCCGGGATGCCCCGTTGCGCCAGCACGCGCTGCAGCTCAGTGCGCAGTTCGCGGCGCAGCGCGCTGTGCAGGGCGGCGAAGGGTTCGTCCAGCAACAGCACCTTGGGGTTGCAGGCCAGCGCCCGCGCCAGCGCCACGCGTTGCTGCTGGCCGCCGGAGAGCGTGGCCGGTTTGCTGCGCGCCATGGCCGTGAGGCCGAAGGATTCGATCAGCTCGTCCACCCGCGCCGCGTCCTCGGGCTTCAGACGCTTGCGCCAGTTCGTCAGTCCGAAGGCGATGTTGTCGCGCACGCTGAGGTGGGGGAACAGGGCGTAGTGCTGGAACAGATAGCCGACGCCACGAGCCTCGGGCGGCAGGTTGATGCCGGCGGCGGTGTCCAGCAGTGCGAGGCCGTTGAGCTTCATATGCCCAGCGCGCACTGGCAGCAGTCCGGCCATGGCCTGCAGCGTCAGCGACTTGCCGGCGCCCGACGGGCCGTAAAGGGCGACGAAGGGCGCGTCGGTGGCAAAGGCGACGTCGAGGTCGAAGCGGCGCCGGGCGTCGCTGACTGAAAGTTGCAGGCGAACGTCGATCAAGGTTTGCCGAAACCGTACTTGGCCAGGATGCCCTGGGCTTCGGCCCCGCCGAGGAAGGCGACGAAGTCTCGCGCCAACGCGGCCTGCCGGCTGCCCGCCACGACGGCGGCCGGGTAGGTGATGGGGGTGTGGCCGCCGACCGCCGCGACCACGCGCAGCTTGTCCTTGGCGATCTCGGCGTCGGTGCGGTAGACGAAACCGGCCTCCACCTCGCCGCGAGCGACGTAGTCCAGCACCTGGCGCACGTTGTCGGCGAAGACAAGCTTGGGGCTCACCGCCGACCAGAGCTGTGCGGCCCCCAGGGCCTGCTGCGTGTATTGGCCCACGGGGACGGAGGCCACCTTGCCAACCGCGATGCGCTTTACGGTGGGCAAGGTCAGGTCGGCCACACGCCTGACGGGGCTGTCCGGCGGCGCCACCAGGACCAGGGTGTTGCTCGCGAAGTCGCGGCGAGTGCCGGTGGCAATGAGCTGTTGGTCGGCACTGCGGTTCATCGTCTCCTGGTCGGCGCTGACGAAGACGTCCACCGGTGCGCCCTGGGCGATCTGCTGCAGCAGCACGCCGGAGGCGGCGAAGTTGAAGCGCAGCGTCGCGCCGGGCTTGACCGCTTCGAAGCGCGGGGCGATCTCCTTGAAGGCGTCGGTCAGGCTGGCGGCGGCCGAGACGGTGAGTTGCTGAGCCGAGGCCAGCAAGGGAATGGCGGTCAACAGGAGCAGCAGGCGCTTCATGACGGCGAGCTTTGCAGAAAGCGGTTGGACAGCACGAGGATGGCGACCGACACGGCCGAGACGATGAGGGCGAGCATCAGTGCCAGGTCGTCGCGCCCGGCCTGCACGGCGTCGTAGATGGCCATGGAGGCGGTCTGGGTCTGGCCCGGAATGGAGCCCGCCACCATCAGCGAGGCGCCGAACTCGCCCATCGCGCGGGCGAAGGCCAGCAGCGTGCCGGCGAGGATGCCGGGCCAGGCCAGCGGCAGCGTCACGCGCAGGAAGGTGCTCCAGCCCGACTGGCGCAGCGTGCGCGCGGCGGCTTCAAGGTTGCGGTCGACCTGGGAGAAGGCGCTGCTGGCGCCCTTGAGCACCAGCGGCAGGGCCACCAGCGTCGAGGCGATGACGGCGCCGTGCCAGTTGAAGATGATGGTGTAGTCGAAGTGCTCGCGCAGCCAGCCACCGAGCACGCTGCGCCGACCCATCAGCACGAGGATGCCGTAACCCAGCACGGTCGGCGGCAGCACCAGCGGCAGCATGCAGATGGCCTCCAGCAGGCCTCGGCCCGGGAGCCTGGTGCGCGCGAACACCCAGCCCAGGGCCACGCCCAGCGCCAGGGCCAGCGCCGTTGCGACGAGGGCCACGCGCAGCGTCAGCGCCAGCGGCGCGGCATCGAACTGGCTCCAGAGGTCGGTTGGCATGGTGGCGTAATGTAATCAACTACATCACGAATGGCCGGCCGAAGCGTGGACAGGCCACGGCGCACTATGCTGTCAAGCAACATCATGGAACTGCTGATCGATCTCTTTGCCCGCTACGGCCTGCTTGCCGTGGCCGTCGCCGTGCTGCTGCACCAGCTCGGCGCGCCGCTGCCGTCCACGCCCTTGCTGCTGCTGCTGGGCGCGGAGTCAGCGGCACGCGAGGGCTTCGCGTTGCGCGCCTTCGCCGCGATCACGCTGGCGGCGATGGTGGCCAATGTGCTTTGGTTCTGGGCGGGCCGGCGCCTGGGACGGCGCGTGCTGGCGGCGCTGTGCCGCATTTCCATCTCGCCGGACAGCTGCGTGCGCCAGAACGAGATCAGCTTCGCCCGCCGGGGCGTGCTGACCCTGCTCATCGCCAAGTTCGTGCCGGGACTGTCCATGCTCGCGCCGCCGCTGGCGGGTGCCCTGGGCATGACAGCGGGGCGCTTCCTGACCTGGAACCTGCTCGGCTCGGCCCTCTGGGCGGCCGCGGGCCTGGCGGCCGGCCGTGTCTTCCATGCGCAGATCGATGCCGTGCTGCGGGAGCTGAGCCAACTGGGCGGTGCCGCCCTGGCCCTCGGCGCAGCGATCGTCGCCGCCTATCTCGGCTGGCGGCTGTGGCGGCGCGCCGCCGTCCGACGCGAGTTGAGCCGTCTTGAGCGCCTCGGCCCCGACGACGTGTTGGCGTTGATGCAGCAGGGCAGCAATGTCGTTTTCGTCGATGTGCGTGGCGTGCCGCTGGGCAGCCGCATTCCCGGCGCGCGCCATCTCGACCTCGGCGCCCTGGGCGACGCGGCCCTGGCAGGCTGGCCGTTGGAGGCGGAGTTCATCACCTACTGCGCCTGTCCCAACGATGTGTCCGCCGCGCGCGCCGCGCAGTGGCTGAAGGCCAGGGGGCACCAGGCCCGTGTGCTGCGAGGCGGCATCGACGCCTGGGCGCAGGCCGGCCTTGCCCTCGAAGCGGAATGAATCCACGTTCGACCGAGGTTGGGCTGCGCACGTTGGATCTAGTGTTTACCCTATAATCGGGTTTACCCTAGATCAACGAGCGGGCCACGAGCCCAAACCACCATGAGCCTGATCCAAAACTTGCTGCAATCTCTGCGCACCGCGCTGACCGTTGACACCGTCTCGGACGTCGAAGAGCGCTATCTGTCCAGCGCCATTGACCACGCCGACCTCGAGCGCCGCATTGCAACCCAATCGCGTGCCTCCATGTCCATGGCGCCGATGAACATCGGTCGCTGAGCCAAGCCGGCTTCGCAAAAACGGCCCCGTCAGGGGCCGTTGTCATTTCCGGGCTGCGCTTACTGGATCAGCCCGTTCTTCAGTGCGTAATAGGTCAGGTCGCTGTTGGTCTCAAGCTTGATCTTCTCCAGCACCCGGGTGCGGTAGGTGCTGACGGTCTTGACGCTGAGGAACATGGCCTTGGCCATGTCGCCCACCGTCTCTCCCTTGGCCAGGCGCAGGAAGACCTGCAGTTCACGCTCCGACAGCGACTCGTGCAGCGGCCGGTCGGAGCCGCCCCCGGCGACGCCGTCGGCCAGCAACTCGGCCACGGCCGGGCTGATGTAGCGCCGGCCGCGCGCGACGGTGCGGATGGCGTTGGCGATCTCCTCCGGATCGCACTCCTTGTTCAGATAGCCGCTGGCGCCCTGGCGCAGCAGCGCCGTAGCGTAGTGCGTCTCGGGGAAGCCGCTGAGGATGAGGATGGGCAACTCGGGGAAGCGGGTCTTGATGGCCGACAAGGCATCCACGCCGCTCTGCCCGGGCATGGAGATGTCCATCAACAAGACATCGACCTCGCCGGTGCGCGCCAGCTCGAGCGCGTCGCGGCCGTTGCCGGCCTCGCCTGTCACGCGCAGGTCGACGTTTTCGCCGAGGAACTGACGCAGGCCGGACCGCACGATGGCGTGGTCGTCAACGATGCCAATGCGAATCATGTTGCGCTCCGAATCAGTTGTGATAACGAGTAAAGCGTAGCGAGGGCAAACGGCGTGCGCGATCAGCGCTGTCCTACAAGGGGTATAGGCCGGCCGCTTGTCCTACGGGCCCACACGAATGTGGCCGGTAGCCAGAGCCATCGGTTTTTTGCAAAGTCGGCTCAGGTCACGCAGACCATGGAGCGAGTGATGAAAACCTTGGCCGATACCTTGGCCCGTCTCCTCCCGCCGCTTTGGCTCGTGCTGGCCCTCAGCGCCGCACTTGGCGCCGCCTTGCTGACGGCCTTTGTCGACCTCCTTCAACAGAACGTTCGCCGTGGCGAGGAGATGCGCCACTGGCAACGAGTCGGCGTTGTCCGACACCCGATAGGCGCCGTGGCTGCCGCCGCGCCGCAGGCGCAGCCGCCACAGTTGCCCACATCGTTTTCCCAACACCTTCAGCGATGAAGAAAGGACGCATGATGAACCGCATCCCCACCCCCCGCACGCCGCTGATTGCCGCCCTGGCCCTGGTCGCCGCCCTGGCCGCCTGCAGCAAGCAGAACGACGAACGCACTGCCGGCCAGAAGCTTGACGGCGCAATCGCCGACGCCAAGCAGGCCGGTAACGAGGCAAAGACCGATGCCCGCCAAGCCGTGGACAAGGCGGAGACCAAGCTGAAGGACGCGACTGCGGCCGCTGCTGACGCCGCCACCGACGCGACCATCGTCACCAAGATCAACGCCGCGCTGATGGCCGATGACAGGCTCAAGGCCACCAAGATCGACGTGCGAGCCGAGGACGGCCGCGTCACGCTGGTCGGTACGGCCCCCGACGCCGGCTCGCAGGCTCGCGCGACGACGCTGGCCTCCGCCGTGAACGGTGTTCGCTCAGTGGACAACCAGCTCGTGGTGGCACGCAATGGTTGACAAGCAAAGGCCTCTGCAACTGGATGAGGCCGGCCTGGAGGCGGCGCGCGGTCATCTCGATGATGGCGCGGTCACGCCGGCCTACGGGCCGTGGCGTGAAGACATCGTCAGCCTCCTCAACGGTGCTTTGGCCACCGAGCTGATCTGCGTGCTGCGCTACCGCCGGCACCACTTCATGGCCACGGGGCTGGAATCGCCCAGCATTGCTGCGGAATTTCTCGTCCATGCCGATGCGGAGCTGGGCCATGCCGACCGGCTGGCCGAGCGCATCGTGCAGCTGGGCGGCGAACCCGACTTCAACCCTGTGGGCCTGCCTGAGCGCAGCCACGCGGACTACGACGGCGTCAACGATCTCAAGGCCATGATCAAGTCCAACCTCATCGCCGAGCGGGTTGCTGTCGAGAGCTACCGGCAGATGATCCATCTGGTCGGGGACAAGGATTCCACGACCCGGCGCCTGCTGGAGGACATCCTGGCTGACGAGGAAGAGCATGCCGACGAGTTGAAGGATTGGATGGCCCGTGCCTGAACCGGAGCTTGCCATGCCTGCGTTGCGCGCGTTCATCGTCGAGAACAGCCCCGTGATCCGTGAGAATCTAGCGGGCACTCTCGAGGAAATGGCCAACGTCGAAGTCATCGGCAGCGCCGGCGATGAGGAGTCGGCCGTGCATTGGATGAGCCGTGAGGCCGCCCAGAAGGCCGATGTGGTCATCGTCGATATCTTCCTGAATTCCGGCAACGGTCTGGGCGTGCTGCGTGCGGCCCAGCGTTTGGGCATGGCGGCGCGCCGCATCGTGCTGACCAATTACGCGACCGAGGACATGCGCCGCCGGTGCGCCACACTGGGCGCAGAGCGCGTGTTCGATAAATGCCGCCAGCTCGATGAACTGATCAACTATTGCGCCGATCTGGCTGCCGGGCGATCTCCGCAGATGGCGTAGTCAACCTAACCGACGGTCGATGACAGGTGGGCGCTGAGGCGCCCGCTTTGCTGTTCACCAGGTCGCTGAATAGCTGAGCATGACGCGGCGGGCCTGTGGGCGCAACGTCAGCCGGCTTTGTGAACTCAGCTGGTACGAGAACGCACCGCGCAAGCCAGTCAAGCCTTCTCCCTTTGGGCGTTCGAAAGCCATGCGTGATGCCCAGCCGCTGTCACGCTGCCAGACCGGAGTTTCCACACCGCCACTCAACCTGGTGTTGAAGTTGTAGCTGACGCCAGCCCACAGGGCCTCGCGCACGGCGGCTTGCGGCCCGAGCTGCGCGGGTGAGCGAAGTTGCTGTTCGAGCCCCAGCTGATAGCGCCAGCGCGAGCGTTCGCGCTGGCGACTAAGCCATTGCGGGTCGCGCCAATTCAGCTCGGGGTCCGATGCGTATTGCGGCGTCGCTTGGCTGGCCAGACCGATGCCAGCGCCCATGCCGCTACTGGCTGGCACGCCCTGGGCATGAACACCCTGGACGAGAGACAGGCCGAGCAGCGGGAAGAGCAGGCGGAGATTCATGGCGCAGCACTTCAAGGTTTGATGAGTCGGATGATGGGTGGTGAGCTTCGTCGGCGGTGTCGGCCTGCGGCAGTAGCAGCTATCGGACAACGGGAAGCCCGCATGCACGCGCCGATGCAGTGGCGCGCGGTCCTACAGCCTGCGACTGCACTCGCTGACGGGTGGGGCCATGGCCGCCAGCCAGACTTGCAGCGTGAGGCCCACCGGGCCCGTCAGGAGATCGCCATGAAACCCGTCACAAGCCCCCACGCCGACGACTGGCGCGCCCGTCTGCCGCCTTATGGTGAGTCCACCGATCCTGCCGTCGCACCGCCCGTACGCCGCTTGCGTGACGACGAGAGACCTCGCAGGCGCTCTAGCGCTGGCGCCTGGCTCCTCGCACTGGGCCTGGGCGCCGCTATCACGGCGATCACCGTTGCCACCCTGCAAGACTCCCGCACCCCGGGCACCCAGCTCGATGACGCGATTGCGAGCGTGCGCAACTTCGGCCATCGCATCGGTCAAACGGTCACGGATTCTCAGAACGCGGCCGTCGAGGCCTCGCGCAGCGCCGTGGACGGCGTTGGCACGGCCATCGATGACACGGGCATCAGTCTCAAGGTCAAGACGGCGCTTGCTGCCGACCCGGCCCTCAGCGCGCCGCGGATTGAGGTGACGACGACAGGCGGCATCGTGCGTCTGGAAGGCCCGGCCCCCGATGCGGCCGCCAAGGAGCGCGCCACGGTGCTGGCCGGAGCCCCACAGGGCGTGCGTGGCGTGGATAACCGCCTGACTCTGCCGCAGGCGGGGCGAGTGGTCGCGGTGGCGGACGGCATGCCCGCCGCGGCCAGTGCGGCGCATTGAACGTTTCTCCAGGTGCGAGAACGCCGGCTCGAGAGCCGGCGTTTTTTCGTCATGCCACCGCTGCGGTATCGCAGCGGTGGCGCCTCATCACTGGAAGTAGCGGGCCTTGGCGCTGGCCTGGCAGCTGTCCTTGGCGTCGCCCGATAGCGAATCGCAGCGTTCGTTGGCGACCTTGTAGTCGGCCTTCAGCTTGGTCTCAAGCGCATCTGACTGCGCGGACGCGACCGCCTTGTTGGCCTTCAGGTCGGCCTTGGCCTTGTCATGCTCGGCCTTGGCTTCGGCGACGCAGACGTCCTTGGCATTGCCGGACTTGTCATCGCACATTTCCTTGGCCAGCTTGTAGCGTGCCTCGTAGCGGGACTCCAGGTAATCGTTGTGATCCTTGACCGTGCCTGTGTACTGGTATTCGAGGTTGGCCAGGGCGACCTTTTCATGAGCCTTGGCGCGCTCGACGCACACGTCCTTGGCATTGCCCGCAAGGGAACCGCATTTGTCGCGCTCGGCCTTGAACATGGCCTTGACCTCATCCTTGGCTTGCGAATAGACGGGCTTGGTCAGATTGGCCGAAGCCGCGCCGGCGAGGCCGACCAGTGCGAGGGCACACAAAAGGCGGGAGGTGCGGATTTGCTTCGTCATGGGGATCTCCTTTGGCTTGATGGGTGGCAGCGTCATGCCCTCGACAGGGCAGGTGCCACGCCGCTGAGCTTAGGAATCCACCCGTGCCGGCCGTGTCGGCGTCACGGCCCTGCAAAGGTCGGACGAGGCCGCGTGGGCGAAGCCCGGGTGAGGCCTTGAGTAATGCTCATGCTTCTGGGTGGCGCTCATCCGCCTCGCCTGCTCGTTCGTGATGGGCCTGCTGGTGTGCAGGATGACGCTGCGCCGCCGCATTCCCTTCGCCTTCGCGGCGCTGTCATTCGATGCGTCGGTCACACTGCCCGCCGCCGCCGCCGAAAGCCGAAGCTGAGACCGTCCGATGCCAGAGCGGGGACGGCGGCCTCTGAATCTCACCCAATTGGAGATTGACCGATGAAATGCTTTATCTGGCTCACATGCCTCGCCGCCATGGCTTGCGGGGTGGTCACCGACGCCCTGGCCGCGCCGCCCAAGAAGCTCCTCATCGTCACGACGACGATGGGCTTTCGCCACAGCTCCATCGAGACGGCGGAACGCGTGCTGGCGTCGCTCGGACAGTCGTCCGGCTCGTTCGACGTGGAGCTGGCGGCCGTCACGCCCGTCGAAGGCACCGCTGCGGCGGTCTACGCCGAGCAGGTCAGAACCATGCTGGAGCGCAAGCTGAATCCTGCGGCGCTGAAGCGCTACGACGGCATCGTCTTCGCCAGCACCACGGGCGAGCTGCCACTGCCCGACAAGGAGGCCTTCATCCAGTGGATCAGGGACGGCGGCGCCTTCATCGGCATCCACAGCGCCACCGACACCCTGCACGCCTACCGCCCCTACATCGACATGCTGGGCGGCGAGTTCGACTATCACCGCGAGCAGGTGAGCATCGAAGCCCTCAACCGCGACGCCTCGCACCCGGCGAACCGCCATCTGCCCGCCACCTGGACCCTTGATGGCAAGCTTGAGGAGATCTACGTCTTCAAGAACCATGACCCCGCTGGCGTGCACGATCTGCTCGTGCTGGATCGGCATCCGAACACCCACGCGCCCGGGCACTTTCCGATTTCCTGGTGCCGGAACTTCGGCAAGGGCCGGGTGTTCTACACAGCGCTGGGCCACAACGAGCATGTGTGGCTCATGCCAGCCTTCCAAAGTCACGTGCTGGGCGGCATCGCGTGGGCACTGGGGCTCAAGTAGTCGTATAAATCGGTGGTCTGGCGATGCAGACCAGTTCTCTCATACCAACAGGAGGCGGCCATGAAAGCTGCGACAGACTGGAAGATTGGGACCCGTCTGACAGCGGGATTTGCAATGGTCATCGCGTTGCTGGCCGCGCTGGCCATCATCGGCGTGACGAAGATCAACGCGGTGAATGGCAGCACCGAAATCATCCTGCACGACCGTTTCGTCAAGGTGTCGCTGGCTCACCTCATCGAGAACGAGGTGAACGCGCAGCTGCGAGCCATCAGGACGGCATTGATCGCCTCCGACAAAGGGGTTGTCGACAAGGAGCTGGCCAAGATCGAGGCCTCCGTGCCCGTGGTGAACGACGCCATCCAGAAGCTGACGGCTACCGTGCACAGCGAGCGGGGCCGAGCGGCCTTGCAGGCGCTGGTCGACGGCCGGGCGAAATTCAAGGAACACCAGGCGCCTCTGATTGAAATGATCAAGGCCGGAAAGGTCGAGGACGGGCGCACAGAACTCATCACCGGCATCCTGCCGCTGCAAGGCGTCTATCTGCATGCGGTCGAGGAGTTCGCCAGGTCCCAGACCGAGAGCATGGAGCAGTTTGGCGCCGAGGCCAAGGAAACCGCCGCTGCAGCGAAGTTCCTCATGATCCTGCTGTCGGCTGTCGCCGTGGGCCTTGCAACCCTGATCGCCGTCTTGCTGAGCCGTTCAATCACGAGGCCGATCGCCGAGGCGCTGCACGTCGCCGAGACCGTTGCGTCCGGTGACTTGACCTCGGAGATCAAGTCGCATGGCCGGGACGAAACGGGCCAACTGCTGCTGGCGCTGCATTCGATGAATCAGAGCCTGGTGCGCATCGTGGATCAGGTGCGCCTGAGCAGCGAATCGATCGCGACGGGTTCGCAGGAAATCGCCACCGGCAGCGCGGACCTGTCCCAGCGCACTGAAGAGCAGGCCTCCAATCTGGAGGAGACCGCTTCGTCGATGGAGGAGCTCACGGCCACCGTTCAGCGCAGCGCTGCGTCCGCGCGTGAGGCCGCTGCATTGGCTGGTGCCGCCAGCAAGGTGGCGACGCGAGGCGGCGCGGTCGTCTCGGAGGTGGTCACGACCATGGGGAACATCAGTGCCAGCTCGCGCAAGATTGCCGACATCACCGGCGTGATCGACGGCATCGCCTTTCAGACCAATATCCTGGCCCTGAACGCCGCCGTCGAGGCTGCGCGAGCGGGCGAGCATGGCCGCGGATTCGCGGTTGTTGCGGGCGAGGTGCGCACGTTGGCACAGCGCGCCGCGACCGCGGCCAAGGAAATCAAGGTATTGATCGGCGAGAGCGTGGAGCGGGTGGATGCCGGCGTGCGGCTCGTCGAAGGTGCAGGCGTGACGATGGAAGAGATCGTGCGCAACGTGCAGCAGGTCGCGACGCTGATTGCAGAGATCGGCGCCGCCGCGGACCAGCAGAGCGTTGGCATCGGAGAGGTCAGCAACGCCGTGAACCAGCTGGATCAGGTGACCCAGCAGAACGCGGCGCTGGTGGAGGAATCGGCGGCTGCCGCGGACAGCCTGAGTCAGCAGGCGCGGCGCCTGACCGAGGTGGTTGGCGTGTTCAAGCTTGGAACTGGGCAGTGAGCGCGTAACGACTGAGGATCGGCAAGCGGGCCCCGTCCGCGACCGCTCAGGTGCGTGACCGGTACCTGCAGCGCGATGTTCGCAGCCCTACCTCTTCCGGTTGCCGCCGCTGAGGTCACTTGCCGGTTGCCCGGCCTTGCCTTGCTGCTCCTGCGTGGCTTTGATGAAGGGTTGCGCCATCTCCAGGGCGTAGCTGAGTTCCACCTTTTGCATCACGCTTTCCTTGTCGACCGTCCACTCCTTGAAGGGCGCGTCGGGCACGGGGTCGCGGCGCATCTCGGCGAGGATGTCGCCACGGGTTACGCCTGCGTTGAGGCGACCCTGCCACTGCCTGGCCCATTGAGCCGTGGGCTCGTCGCGCATGTTCTGTACTAGCGAAACGAGAGTCTGGTGTGCCTCGTCTGCATTGCCGGCATAGGCGTAGGCCAGCGCTGCGGAACGCGCGAGCGCGTCGACTTCGCGCGCGGTCTGCCAGGCCGAGATGACACCCTGCAGCGCAGCACTGTCTGGGGCATCCGTGGCGGCCACTTCGGTCTTGAAGACGGCCAAGGCAGCTTCCGGCGATTGCGGGTTCAAGCCGCGGGCGCGCTGCAGATGGCCCTGGGCGGCCTGGAGATAGGCGCGCCTGGCATCGCCCTCGTTGCGCTCGGCCAGGCGCAGATTAGCCATGCCCAACAGATACCGGGCCTCGAAGTTGGCGTCATCCCCTTGCAGGACGGCATTCAGCGCCGGCAGGGCGTCCTGCGGGTTGCCCCAGTCGATCTGCGCCCGGCTCAAGGTGAGGCGGGCCAGGTCGTCGTTCGGGAACTGCGCCGCCAGGCCGGCGACCTTCTTCAGCAGCGCCTCCCCGGCTGGCCGGTTCGGGCACGCCTTCAAGGCGGCATCCGCCAGCACGAATTCGCCCGCCGCGCGGGGCAGCGCATGGAACCTCAGCCGTGCAGCCGGAAGGGATGGTTGTGCCACCCGCAGGGCCTCCATGCCCCGAAGGCCATACCGCCACATCACCGCGCTGATCTCGGATGCCTTGACGTTGTAGGCCCGTTCGAAGGCCGTCGTCGGGGAAGCGCCGCGGTCCACGAGCCCGAGATACCGGTTCAGGCGCTTGCGCCTGTCTTCCGTTGACAGCATGTAGTGCGTCAACAGCCAGGACTTCGCCTCGAACTCCAGGCGCACGCCCGCGTCGCCGGCGTAGTTGTGGGCGTTGGCGAGCCTGTGTTGCAGGACGTCGTCGTATTCGAGGCTGTACCTTCGGCCGTCATCGATGAACTTCAGGTAGCGGGCGATGGCTTTCGGTGTTCGACCCACCACCATCTGCTTTTCCGAGAACCGCACTGCGGAGAAGTACTGCGCGAAGCCATCGATGAACGACGTCGGGGTGCGGATGTCCGTATGGCGATAGAGAAAGTGCCGCGCATACGCCTCGAAGACATAGGACAGCGTGTCGTTCAGCGGGGACTTGTCCAGCTGCTCGTCGCGGAGGCTGGGGACGCGTTCCAGATGCACCCCGAACCCCTGGACGCCGGAGGTGCAGCTGCTGTACAGGCCCACGGCATCGGCCGGCACGCTGGCGTCGATCTCACCCAGGGCAGAGGCGCGGCTGTGGTAGTACAGCGTCAGCTTGGGTTCCGGCTGTTCGGCCTGGCGCAGGGGCTGGGTGTAGATGCGCAGCAGATGGTCGAGCTTCTCCAGGTTGTCCAGCAGCTGGGTGACGTCTTCCTGGCTGGCGTCGGAGTACACGACGAAGCGCTGGCTTTCGGCCCGGAACCACGCGGAGAGGTCGCCCCTCTTGCCGGCCACCACCACGCGCGGTTCCAGATTCGTCGGGCCGGATTGCTGGGCGCCAGCGGAGCAGGCCGACAGCAGACAGAGGGCGGCAGCGAGCGTGTTCGCCCAGGGTCCGTTGCGCATGGGAAATTCCTTTTCGATGTGTGAGAGGCGAGTGAGACGCCGCGGGTCCGATTTTCGTCGTCAGCGCGCGGCGGAATCACTGTCGCTGTTGTCTTTACTCGACTTCGCGTCTGTACGAAGGTCTGGTTAGCGACAGCCAGGTCGGCACGCGACGCTTCGCGGTGCGGCCGCCGTGGCCAGTCGCGGTTGCCTTGGTAAGGCCCGGCTTCCGGCATGGAGAAGAGTGCGCTAGGCAATGGCGAATCAGGGCGTGCACAGAGACGGTCTCGCGGACGCTGTCGCGACCATAGGGACTCTCCAGCGGCCAGGTGAGCTTTCCGGCTCAGCTTGCGACGCGCCAACGAGCAGAGCCGCTACCTGGGGTTTTGCTTCGTGCCTTCCGATGCCAAGCCCGCCAGCCGATTCTTGTCGTCGAGCACCAAGCGCTGCAGGATGCTGACGGTCTCGAAATCAGCCAGGTACAGGTAGCTTCGTTGATGGCCTGTCTCGTTGCGTTCAAGAAGAACGAACGATTGCAGTTTCCCCATCCGCTTGAACTCTTCCTGAGTGGCTTTTGCGTTGGGGCCGAGTTGGGCCCACAACGCCTCCGAAAACTGATCGGCCTTCAGCGTTCCACCGGCGGCGTCCGCGAAGATGGTTCTGAATCGTTGGTCGATGAGCGGGTCCGGGTCGGGAATGGGTGTGTACCCGTCAGCGAGATGCCGCTTCATGCCCGGCCGCAGCGGCAGGAGGGGCTGGCTCCGCTGCGCGGGCAGTTGAGCCATGTCATGGTAATGGCCGCCTTTCGCCAATTCCTTTTCCAGATTCAACGTGATGGAAGACTGCGGATTGACAGAGGAGGCAATGACGATGTCGCCGGACTGCAGGTCGTAAACGCTGGAATACTTGGTCGCGAATTCGCCTTGCTGCTTGCTGGCATCCAGGATCGGCAAGCCGTTTTCCAACGTGGGCTTTAGGTCCTTTTTCAGCAACTCCGCGAGTGCCTGCTGTCCATAGCCGAAGCCCCTTGACTGGACCGACCTGTCGAGATGGATCTGCCCGTTTCGGGCGCCGATGATGACCGAGGCGCCCGTCTTGTCGGCAATCATGATCCGGGCAGTTGAAAAGCTGGGCTCCCGGTATTTCCGATAAAACGCGATGGCTTCCTCGACCGTTGCGCAACTCTCCAGCATCCGTTCGCTGGGGTTGCCTCGAACCCTGAGCAATTGTTGGTCGGGCACGTACGGCTCTGCGAATCCGGCCACCCAGTCAAAGGCCAAGCCAGCGGTATTGACGCCTCCCTGTGCCCAGTCGTTGTCGAATCCGACATAGGCCACCCCGTGGTAGCCCTTTTCAGCTGGCAGGAACCAGATGCGGGTGACTGGATTGGAATAGTCTTCATTGTTGAAGAACAACGTTTTTCTTGCATCGGTGAGCACAAAAATCGTGCAGGCGTCGTTGGGTGAAGCGAAGGCGACGCCCAATAGCAGCGCAAGGAGAAACTTCAACGAGATGTTTTTCATGTTCGGCGATGGTTCGAAGGTCGCGGATCTGTTGATCGACGCGGGAACGTGAGCAAGGCTGTCAGGGCGTGCACATGAACGGCCGGGCCGGAGCCGCCGTGACTGCGGCCGCAATCTCCACTTGTGCGGCCAGTTTCGGCAGGGTTTGCTTGAGTGCGGCGAGGGCCTCTGCGGTGTCACGGCGTAGCGTGATGGTGTCCTTGTCGAGCACGAAGTTGCCGATGTACACGGCCCGCCCCGCTGGCAGATGGAATGCCCGGTTACCTTCTGGGAACTGGGCGCCGCCGACTTCGTTGCTACGGTTGAAGGCGCTGTAGATGTAGTGACCTGCGGGCACCTCGAAGGCGAAGAAGCGTGTCGGCCCAGCGACGCCGGGCGCGCCGGCCTCGATCCGGTTGTACGAAAAGCAATTGCCCGTGATCTTTTGCTGGGGCACGTCGTACTGGTCCAGGACCACCCCGAACCGTTCGAAGCGCCAGGGGCGATCAACCGTGACGCCGACCACGGCGATGGCGCGCTCACCGTGCGGATCCAGCGCCGCGCCGTCGTAGGGCTTGGCTGCGTTGATCACGCATCCCGTCAACCAGCCGGTCGCGGCGAGGGCGAGCCAGCGCGCCGCGTGGCGTTGTCGACGCGTCATGGGGCCTTCGGCTCGATGTGCAGGATGACGCGCTGGTAGCGGGTGAGGGCGGGCGTGCCCTTGTCGGTGACCTGCACGATGACGTGGGCGGTGGCCGGCGCGTCCACCTCGGGTGTGCGCAGGCCGATGCGGGCTTGAACCTCGGTGCCCAGCGGCAGCGGGGCTTTCAGCGTGCCGGCCTCGGGGTAGGCCAGCCACAGGAAGCTCAGGCTGTCGCCGTCGGGGTCGCTGCTGGGACTGGCGTCGAGGGCGACCCAGTCGCCGCCGCGTACATGCAGCTCGGTGGCATGGGCCAGGCGCACGACCGGCGCGTGGTTGGCCTCGGCAGGCGCACGCGTCGTCCACAGCAGGCGGGCGGCGAAGTCGTTCTGGATGGCCTCGCGCCAGCGCCACAGCGTCACGAGCGCATCGTTGAACTCACGCTCCCCGGCCTTGACGGGGCGGCCGTAAGCTGCAGGAACAACGGGCCGGAAGCGATCCACGGCATTGGTCCAGATCGGGCGCGTCTCGGTCTCGACGGGCACGCCGCCGGTGAAGCCGTCCGGGTCGGTGTCCTCGCGGCGCGGGGTGTAGAGCTCGTAGCGCCCGCCCCAGCCGCCCCAGTTCGGGTGCTCGGGCGCGTTCAGGCCGTTGGGGATGAGGCCGAGGAAGGAGGGCGTGTCGCCTTCCATGCCGTAGGCGATGTCGGGGTAGGCGGCGCCCAGCGGGCCGTGGCCCTGCTGGATGTTGCGGACGATCCAGGCGTTGCTGACGTGCTGGTTGTCGATGCCCTCGATCTCGCGGTGGATCGCGGCCCAGGTGGGGCGCGCATAGCTGCCGGGGCTGACGATGTAGAAGAGGCCCGGGAACTCGCGGCGCAGCCAGGCGCCGGTGTCGTCCTGGTCGGAGATGGTGTAGACGCGCAGGCGGCTGACGGCCGCGTCGACGGCTGCTTTCGGGTGCGTGCGGCGCAGGCTGTGCAGGGCCTGCGCCAGCGTGTTGGCCCCACCCCAGACGCTGACCCACAGCGGGCGAGGGTCGGGGCGTTCGAGCTCGCGCAGCAGCAGCTCGGAGCCGGGGCTGTCGCGCCCGTCACCGATGGCCTGCAGGCCGTAGCCGGGCTGCCCCGTCACGACGCGGGCCAGCAGCAGCGCGGCATCGGGGTAGGCGCGGTCGTGCTGGCGCAGGCTTGGCAGGACCTGGGCGTAGCGCTGGATCACCCGTTTGATCGACTCGGGATGCACGCCCTGCTTCATGTGCACCGAGGTCGTGGCCACGAGGCCGCGCAGGTCGATGTCGTTGGCGTAGAGCAGCAGCCGCACCAGGGACTGGGTGTCGTCCGGCTCGTTCTCGATGTCGGTGAGTACAACGAGGCGCGGCTTGACGGCCGGCGCTTCGGGCGCGGCTGAAGCACCGCCTGACAGCATGAGCGCGCCGAGCAGCGCAGTGAATGCGAGTCTGAGCATGTAGATCGGGATCCTGCTCAGCGGAACAGCCGCTGCGAGAAGTGGAAGAGGTTCTCGGCCCAGCTCTCGCGGTCATGGCCGGACTCGTCCACGTTCCACAGGTGCGGGATGCCGCGCTCCTTCAGCGCGCGGTGCACGGTCTGTGAGACGTTGATCAGGCCGTCCTTGTTGCCGCAGGACAGGTAGAGCAGCGCGAGCTGGCGCCGCGCGGCGGCAGGGTCGGGCAGCAGTTCGGTGGCCGGCTTGGTATTGGGTGCCGAGGAGAACCCGCCCACTGACGCAAAGGTGTCGAGGTGGGCCAGGCCGAAGTTCAGCGACTGGCCGCCGCCCATCGACAGGCCGGCCAGCGCACGGTGCTGGCGGTCTGCCAGCGTCGGGTACTTGGCGTCGACCGCCGGGATCAGGAACTCGATCAGGTCGCGCTCGAACTTGGCAAACCCGGCCGCGTTCTCCGCCGTGAACACGCGGTCCGCGGGCGGCGAACTGTCATCGAGCAGCGCGCGGCCATTGGGCATGACGACGATCATCGGCAGCGCCTTGCCGTCGGCAATCAGGTTGTCCAAGACGTTGTTGGCCCGCACATAGCCTTGCCATTCGTGCTGGTTGCCGCCGATGCCGTGCAGCAGGTAGAGCACCGGGTAGCGCTGCTGCGCCGAGTAGCCGGGCGGCAGGTAGACGACGGCCAAGCGCCGCGTGCCGGTGACGCCGGAGGCGTAGCTCAGCTCCTCGATGCGCCCCGGCGCCACGCTGGCGCGCGGGTCGGCGAAGCCGGCGGGCGGCGCGGGGAAGGCACGCACGTCGTCGGCGGCGAGGGTGATCGGGCGGCCAAAGTTGGCGCGCGCCCGATCAGGCGTGACGGTCTCGACGCCTTGCGCCGGAGCGGCGGTGGCGAGTGCCAACAGGGCGATGGTGGCCAGGGTCTTGGTGTATTGCATTTGGAGTGCTTGTTTCCGAAGTGATCAACCCTTGCGGCCGCGCCGCCAGGCGTCGACCACCTGTTTTGCCAGCGCGTCGGCCTCGCGTTGCTGCGCGGCGGTGAGGGGTGCCGACGGGTTCATCTGTGATACCGCATCGATTACCTTTTCCATCCCCTTTGCCATGCCCGGAATTTGCTCTTCCGTGATCTGCAGATAGGCATTCTTATAGCCGCTACGTTGTGTCGGCGTAATGCCCAGGTCGCGCGCCATATCGCCCGATGCCATGGCAAACGACATCAATGTGTTGCGATCACCCGCCAGCGCAGCTTTGCGCACATCGGCCTGCAGCCTGGCGAGCAGCGCCGGGTCCGCCTTGTCCTTGGCGTCGGGAGCCTGCAGAGATTGCAGGTAGGCCATCGCCGCTCCTGCAGCACCGCCCTCATAGGCTTTTTGCAGGAGCTCACCGCTGCGCGCCAGCGTGGCGGCGTCAAAGACCTGGCAGCGACGCTGCTCGCGCTGGGCGTTGGTGATCGTCTCGTTGCTCACGCCCTCCTCGCCGCCCATGTCCTTGAGCGCCTTCTTGACATTGGCTGGCATCAGGTCCGGTTGATCGCGGAGGGCGAAGAGGGCTTCCGGGACCTTGGACATCATTGAGCAATGCTGAAGCGTCTGGGCCGCTTTCAGCGCATCCTCCGCAGTCCCGCCGTTCAGGCCCAGCTGCACCTTGCGCAGCGACTCGGTCGGCGATTCGCCTTCGGGCGGTGCTGCGACATTGGCGCGACCGGGCAGCACGGGCCTGCTCGCGGCAGGCGTCGGTACTGCCTGGACCGCGACGGCTGCGGCGCTGGCTGCTTCGGCTGGTGTTGCGAGCGCTGCGGGCATTACGGGCGCCGAAGCCTGCACGGCAACCGGTGCTTCGCCGGCCGGCTTGTGACCGTACAGCCAGGCAGCGGCGCCGCCGGCAAGCAGCAGCACCGCGGCGCCCACCGCATTGCGCGTTCGGTGGCTGGCCTGATCCTTCTGTGTCTTCTTCATCTTGTGTTCTCCCTGGGACCGTCGAATGTCGCCGTGCCTACTGCGGGGCCGAGGCGGCTGCGGCTGCGGCCGGCGGGCGCCCGAGCAGCCGGCGGGGGATGTACTGGTAGTCCTTGCCGTCCGGCTTCTTCCAACCCAGGATCAGCGCGAGACCGTAGCCAGGCCCCTGGAAGTAGCGCACACGGAAATTGCGCAAACCCTTGGCCAGCTTCACGGTTTCCATCAGCGGATAAGCCGCATGGATGCCGTCGTTGTTGATCACCTCCACGTCATCGATGGTGAGGATGGCCCCATCATCAGACAGCAGCATGAGGTCCATGGTGAGGTCCTGCGGCATGTTGACGGTGAAGCGGATGTCCAGCCCGAACCATTCGTTCATGTCCAGGCCAGGGAAGCCCTCGCGGTGGTCGCGCGGCGTGATGTCGAGCTGGGCCAGGCAAACGGTCTTGATGGGTTTGCGCCGGCGCATTTCGTTCACCGACTTGGYGTCCGGTCGGAGGCGGTAGACCTCGGCCACCATCGGCCGGTCCGGTGAGTCCGCGCATTCCTCAAACAGCTTGGCCGGCGCCGCGCTGCTGGCCGCCGGGGCAGGCGCTGGCGGCGGGGCCACGCTGACAGCSGGCGGTGCCGGCGCCACCGCCACCACCGGCGCGACGGCTTGCGGCACGGGCGCGACCTTGGGCACCTCGATCACCGGGAGTTCGGGCATGGGCGGCATGCTCGGGGGCGGCAGRTCGGGCATCTTKGGGGCGGGTGGCGGGGGCTCGGGAGGCTTTGGCGGGGTCTTGAGCTCAACGATGCTCACATCCGTGATGCGGGGCTTCTCTGGGGGCGGCACGCGGGTGCGCCACATCAGCACCGCCGCCAGCAGGATGAGATGGACGATCACCGCAATGGTCAGCGCATAGCCGTTGACCCCCCGCCGCCATTGCTGCTGCTGTCCGGTTTCGGTGGTGGGCTTGCCGGCCTCGGGTGGAATCGGGTTCATGGTCTTCTACTTCAGCAACTTAAAACGGGTTCATGGGCATAGATGGGAGCCTGCCACCGCCAGCGCCAGGCGGCACGGCGGCGGGGCGGGGCGCCGTTCATGCACCGCCCCTGGCCAACCCCTGGCCAAGGAAGGCCTCATGCGAGGGGAGCCGGGCAACCGACTCGGCGATGGCGTGGCGGCGCTGCTGCAGGGCCTGTCGCGCCTCGTCGGGCGGCATTTCCTGCAGAACCGGGTCGGTGCGTTCGGGCCAGTGCTGCATGCCGGCATGGATGGCCAGCCAGCTGTGCTCGTCAAAGCCCTCGTCGCCCTGCAGGTGCAGCAGGCCCAGGCGGCGCCAGGCGTCGATCTTGAAGGCCAGCGTCTCGGGCAGTTCCATCGCCGCCATGTCGCGCCACAGCGCGCTGTCGCGGCGTGCCGTGAGGCAGTAGTGAAGGATGATGAAGTCGCGGATGCGGCTGAACTCGCGCACGGCCCGCGCGTTGTAGTCGGCCACCACGCCCTCGCTGATCGGCTGACCGGACGTTAACAAGCCCATCAGGTGGCCCAGGCCACTCTGGATCAGGAAGATGCTGGTCGATTCCAGCGGCTCGAGGAAGCCCGAAGACAGGCCGAGGGCCACGACGTTGTGGACCCAGAAGCGCTCGCGGTGGCCGGTGGTGAAGCGCAGCAGCCGCGGTTCGGCCAGGGGCTTGCCGTCCAGCTGCTGCAGCAGCTGATCGCGCGCGCGGTTGGCGTCGATATGGCGGCTGCTGAAGACATGGCCATGCCCGGTGCGGCTTTGCAGCGGGATGCGCCAGGCCCAGCCGCCTTCGAGCGCGGTCGCGCGGGTGTAGGGCGTCAGCGCTGTGCCGGTGCGCTCGCAGGGGCAGGCCCAGGCGCTGTCCACCGGCAGCCAGCGGCTGAAGTCGACGAAGGGTTCTTCCAGCGTTTTGCCCAGCAGCAGCGAGCCGAAGCCGGAGCAGTCGATGAAGAGGTCGCCTTCGATCTCGCGGCCATCGGCCAGCCTGAGGCTGTGAACGCCGCCGTCGGCGCGCCGCGTGACGCCGACGATGCGACCGTCGGTGCGGCGCGCGCCACGGCCGAAGGCCAGGCGGCGCAGGAAGCCGGCATAGAGGGTGGCGTCGAAGTGATAGGCGTATTTGTAGGGTGCGCGGCCCTCGTCGTCGGGCGGCACGAAGCGGCCCTGCATGGCCATGACGGTGGGCAGGCACTGCTCGCCAAGGCCGCCGAGCGCCGGGTCGGCCAGGCGCCGGTACTGGCCCCACAGCGCGTGCGGCCCCTGCATCTCGCCGAAGTCGCCGAAGGTGTGGAAATAGCGTTCGCCCTGCACCCGCCAGTCGCGGAACTCGATCCCCAGCTTGTAGGTGCCGTGCGTGGCGCGCAGGAATTCGGCCTCGTCGATGCCGATCAGCCGGTTGTAGGTGCGGATGGACGGGAAGGTCGCCTCGCCGACGCCGATGATGCCGATCTCCTCGGACTCCACCACCTCCACGGTGCTGCGCCCCTTCAGGCCGGTGGCGATGGCGGCGGCGGTCATCCAGCCTGCGGTGCCCCCGCCCACGATGACGATGCGATTGAAGCTCTGGCTCATGAGGGGCTCTTTGGGTTCAGCTTGCCGGTTCCAGATGGGCGGTGGGGTCGCAGATGGCGCGGCTCAGAAGGCGTCGAGGGTCAGGTTGCCCAGGTCCAGGCCGTCGCCGCGGGCACGCAGCGTGGCGCGGCCCGGGCTGCCGGTGGATTGCAGGATCACCTGTGCTTGGCCGTTGAACACGCTGCGCTGCCAAGGCGCAGCGGCGGTGGAGGTGCGCAGCGTGGCCCAGCGCCGGCCGCCTTGTGCGTCGTCGAAGAGCTTGCGCGTGCCGCCAGCGGGCGTGGCGAAGACCAGGCTGAGCGTGTTGATGTCCTTCAACTGCGCCGGGTCGAGGTCGATCACGCCCATGGCTTCCTCGGACCGCGGTGTCACCGGGCGGCCGTTCAGGTAGACCTGCACACCGGGTGCGATGTCGCCCACGAACAGCGATGCGCGTCTTGCCGTCGCAGGCGGGCGCGCAAAGCTGGCATGCACCACGTTCCAGGCGCTGTCGGCCGGTTGCGCGTCGGCGGGCACCCAGGCGAAGGGGTCACGCCCCTTGGCCTCGCCGGCACCGGCCAGCAATGCCGCGGCGTCTTCCGAACGTGCCACGCCTTGCAGGCGCCAGTGGCCGAGCGCGGCGTAGCGATGGAACTCGGCCGGCTTGTCGGCCTCGTGAGAACCCGGGTCACCGTTGCCCATGCCGATCAACCGCGCGGGGCCTGAAACCTCGAAGCTGAGGCGCTGGTTGGCGGTGGGAACGACGCGGCCCTCACGGTCAACGACGCTGACACGCACCACCGCCACGTCGTCGCCGTCGGCGCGGATGCGTGCGCGGTCCGCCGTCAGCCGCACGGCGCTGCCGTCGCCGGTGGTGGCCACGGTCTCGGTCACGACCAGCTTGCCGGCCTGGTAGCCGCGCGCCGTCAGGCTGCCCGGCGCGTAGGGCACGCTCCACTGCAGGTGGGCGTAGCGCGCCAGCGGCTTGCGGCCGAGCGAGCTGCCGTTCAGCAGCAGTTCCACTTCGTCGGTGTTGGCGTAGACGCGCACGTCGACGGGCTGGCCTTCTCGGCCGGGCCAGTTCCAGTGGGGCAGCACATGCACCATCGGCTCGGACGTCCAGGCAGCCTTCAGGTAGTAGCCGCTGTCCTTCAACGCACCGGTCGTGTCCATCATGCCGAACTGCGAGGAGACGGCGGGCCAGCCGTAGGGCGTGGTCTCGCCGCGGTAGTCGAAGCCGGTCCAGACGAACATGCCGGCCATGAAGGGGCGCTCGGCGTTGAAGCGCCAGGCCTCCTCGATGGACGCTGTCGATGCGCCGCCGGAGCGCTTGTCGTAGGCGGCGACGTGCACCCGCGCCGGGTCGTCGGCGTAGATGCCGCGCGTGGCATAGGTCAGGCCTTCCTCGGTAACGACAGACGCACGCTCGGGGAAGCGCTTGTGCATCGCGTCGATGTCGTGCTGCGCCTTGTAGTTGAAACCCAGCACCTCGGAGCCTACTGCCGTGCCTTCGGGCCCGCCGGAGCTGGACGCAGCCAGCGTCGCAGGGCGCGTCGGGTCCATGCGCTTGACGATGGCCTGCATCTCGCGCGCCAGGCGGGTGCCGATCTCGCTGTTCTCGATGGCCCATTCCTCGTTGCCCACCGACCACAGGATGACGGACGGGTGGTTGCGGTCGCGCCGCACCATGCGTTCCATCTCGTCGCGCAACTGCGGCGCGGTGCCCATCATGCGGTGCTCGTCAATGACGAGGATGCCAAGGCGGTCGCAGGCGTCCAGCAGTTCGGGCGTGGCCGGGTGGTGGGCCGAGCGGATCGCGTTCACACCCATGTCTTTGAGCATCTTCAGCCGCGCGTCGTGCATGGCGTCAGGCAGCGCGACGCCAATGCCGGCATGGTCCTGGTGGTTGTTGGTGCCGTGCAGCTTGACGTGCTGGCCGTTCAGGAAGAAGCCCTGGTTCGCGTCGAAGCGGAGGGTGCGGATGCCGAACGGCGTGTCGTATTTGTCGACCACCTGGCCGCCGCGCTTGACCTGCGTCGTCAGCGTGTAGCGCTGCGGCGTCTGCAGCGACCACAGCTTCGGTGCGGTCACGCGCAGCGTGGCGCTGGCCTCGGCGGTGGCGTCCGCCGCCACGCGCCGGGTGGGCACGCTGCCCCGCGCGACGACGTGCCCCTCGGGGTCGCGCAGCTCGTGTTCCAGGCTGAACGACTCGGCGGCCTTGCCGTCGTTGCGCACCGTCACGTCGACGGCCACGTCGGCGCGGTTGCCGTTCACCGTGGCGCGCACGAAAGTGCCCCAGTGGTCCACATGCAGTGGCTCGGTCTGGGTCAGCCAGACGTGGCGGTAGATGCCGGCACCTTCGTACCACCAGCCTTCCTGCGTGCTGGCGTCCACGCGCACGGCGACGACGTTGCGGCCGCCATAGTGCAGGTAGTTGCTGATGTCGACGCGAAAGCTCGAGTAGCCGCTGGCCTCGTGGCGCAGGTAGTGGCCGTTGACCCAGACCACGCTGTCGCGGAAGACGCCGTCGAACTCCAGCGCGATGCGCTTGCCCTTCGCGGACGCAGGAACAGCGAGTTCGCGCCGGTACCAGCCGACGCTGTTCTCCGGAAAAGCCCTGCCGATGGCCTTGGAGCCGTGCGTCGTGCTGCCGCGTGCGTCGAAGGGCAGTTCCACCGCCCAGTCGTGCGGCAGGTCGACGCGGCGCCACGGCCGGTCGTCGAACTCGGCCGATGCGGGGCCGTCGCCAAAGCCGGCCTTGGCGAAGAAGAAGGCCCGCGTGCTGTGGTCGAAGTCTTGCGCCGGGTCATGCGCGTGGCCGAGCGCGAAGCGCCAGCCGTCGTCGATGCGGGTGCGCTGGCGCGGGTTGTCACTGGCTGCAGCGGGCCCTGCGCACAGCGCCAGCGCAAGCAGCCAGGTGGAAAAACGGGAGAGTTTGCTCATGGCAGCTTGGCAGCGTTGACGATGAGTTCAATGACGGCGTCCTTGCGCGCGCCAGTCTTGCGGTCGAACAGGCCGCCGGTGTCCCAGTAGACGGGCACCATGCCGTGGCGCACGGCCGAGCCGGTGATGTACTCGTTCCAGTACATGCGGTAGCGGTCCATGCCTGGGTAGGCGCGCTTCATGGCGACGGCGTATTCACCCAGCACCACCGGCACGCCCTTGTCGATGAAGGCGGCCTTCAGCGCCTGGAAGGCGGCATCGACCTGGGGCTCGTTGGCCCAGGTCACGGTGGCGGCAGGGTCGGTGGCGATCTTGCCCCACTGCCAGATCTTGCTCTTGTCGTCGATGGTGAAGGGGAAGGGGTCGTAGTAGTGCACTTCCATCATCAGCCGTGCGGGCACGGTGTCGGCGGGCAGCTTGGCGTTGCATCCCAGTGCATCGATGTGACTCGTGTTGTAGGACTGCACGATGAGGTGGCGCTTGGCGTTATTGCCGCCGGTGGCGCGCACGGTGTTGACGAAGGTCTGGTTGAAGCTGTTCTGCACCGTGCAGTTTTCGGGCGTGGGCCGGCCGTATTCCTTCTCGATGTGCACTTCGTTCGTGCCGGCGAACAGCAGGTGGTCGTCGTAGCCCTCAAAGTTCTTGGCGATCTGGGTCCAGAACTTCGTCAACCTGGCATTGACCTCGGCCTGCTTGGCGTAAGTGGGGTGGTCCGCCCAGCCGCCGTCCCAATGGGTGTTGAGCAGCACGTACAGCCCGGCCTTGCGGGCGTAGTCCACCACCTGCGTGACGCGGGCCATCCAGGCGGGGCTGATGTTGCCGTTGGCATCGGCGTACTGGTTCCAGGCCACCGGGATGCGCACGGTGTTGAAGCCGGCTGCTTTGAAGGCGTTCATCACCACCTGGTTGGCGGGTGGGTTGCCCCAGGCGGTTTCGCTCGGTACGGCATCGAGCGTATTGCCCAGGTTCAGGCCGGGCGACATCTCACGGGAGAGCTGCAGGCTGGTCAATTCGCGCATGCCGGTGCCGTCGGCGGCGCAAGCCGCAAACGCGCAGGCCAGCCCGAGGGGCAGCAGAAGCGTCGAAAGAATGGTCTTCATGGGTTTCTCAGTGAACATCGGCGACGGCGTATCCGTCTTCAGCGCAAGGGTTCCAGGATCACCGCGGCGCCGCCGCGATGACCAGGTTCAGCTTCATGCCAGCCCTGCGCCGCGGATCTTCAGCGCCACGGCCGGCGTGCCGGCGAGGCCCTCGGGCAGCTTCACCTCCAGCCCCTTGCGGCTGCGCGTGAAGGCCAGGCTGTCCGTCGAGCCCAGCACCTCCACGCGCTCGATGGCACCCGGCGCCAGCGCCGAGTCCTGTGCCAGCGCCTGGATGCGCAGCAGGCCACCCTTGGGCCAGCCCAGTGCGATGGCGTAGAGGGCGCCGCCCTTGGTCGTGAAGCGGATGTCCTCGGCGCCGAAGTGCGCCTTGCCTTCGCTGAACATGCCGCCGCCCACGCGGGTCGGGCCTTCGCCGAAGCTGCGCCAGGGCCGTGTGCCGTGGATGGCCTCGCCATTGCGGCCCATCCACTCGGCCATCTGCTCGAGGAAGCGGCGCTCGTCGGCATCGATGCTGCCGTCACCGCGCACGGGGATGGACAGCAGCAGGTTGCCGTTCTTGGAGACGATGTCGCACAGGCTGTGGATCACGCTGGCGGCCGACTTGTAGCTGTGGTTGTTGAACACGCCACGGTTGTAGTGCCAGTCGCCGATGCAGGTGTCGGTCTGCCAGGGCAGCGGCTCGATGCCTTCGCGCTGGCCGCGCTCGACGTCCTCGACGACACCGGCACGGCGCTCGGGCGGCAGCACCTTGGCATTGACAACGGCCTCCAGCTTGCCGCCGTGCCAGGCCATGCTGGCGTTGTAGTAGTGCGCCGTGATGTCCAGCCCGGCCTGGCCCAGGGGCAGGCCGGAGTTGTCGAAATAGACGAGGTCGGGTCGGTAGCTGTCGATGAGGTCGCGGCAGCGCAGGAACCACTGGCGGGTGAACGCCGGGTTGTGCGGCGGCGCCTTCTCGTCCCAGACGCGGTCGTTCTGCTCATGCCACTCGTTGGCCGTGCGGATGGTGTTGATGCCGTCGGGCATGACCATGTTGCGGCCGGTGTAGAGGTCTTGCGGATCCAGGCCTTCCCACCAGGTGCCCTTGCCGTCAGCCTTGGTCAAGCGGTAGGCGTCGTAGCGCTGGCCGGCCAGCGGGCCTTCGGGGTCGTAGCCGTAGGCCGTCTGCAGCCAGTGCCAGGCATGCGCCGAATGGTTGCTGACGCCAAAGCGCAGGCCCTTGGCACGCGCCACCTTGGCCCATTCGCCGACGAGGTCGCGCTTGGGGCCGACGCGCACTGAGTTCCAGCCGTGGTACTTGGAATCGTAGGCGTCGAAGTTGTCGTGATGGTTGGCCAGCGCGACGAAATACTTGGCGCCGGCCTTGGCGTAGAGGTCCATCAGGGCCTCGGGCTCCCAGGCCTCGGCCTTCCAGCGGTTCTGCATCTCCATGAAGCCGACCTTGGTCGGGTGGCCATAGGTGCGCACGTGGTGGTCGTACTGCCAGTTGCCCTGGGTGTACATCTGGCGGGCGTACCAGTCGCCCATCTCGGGCACGCACTGAGCGCTCCAGTGCGCCCAGATGCCGAACTTTGCGTCGCGGAACCAGTCCGGTGTGCGGTAGCCCTCGACGAGGGAGTCCCAGGTGGGCTTGAACGGGGCGGGCGCAGCCTGCGCCGCGGGCAGGCCGGTGGCGCCAGCGGCAGCGGTGGCGGCCTGAAGGAAGGAGCGGCGGGTCGGGAGATGTGCGGACATGGCGGTGTCAGATGTGGAGATGGGCATGGCGCGCCGAAGCACGCCATGCCCGTTTTGCGATGCCGGCCCTGTGGTTGCCGGTGGGGACGTTTACTTTGTAGCGTCGACCAGGGCCTTGATCAGGTCAGGCAGGCGCGGCGCACCGGTGTCAGCCATGCCGCTGCCACAGCCCTGGGCGTGAGCCAGCGCGGGCAGCGCTGACCACAAGCACAGGCCCTTCAATAACTTGGACTTCATGGATCAACCTTTCTCTTGCGGAAATGCTCGGCGCGAATGTCTCCGTCGCGCTCGGGCTTTGGGAGGGATCTCAGGGCTCGGGCCCGATGCCGTTGTAGCTGAAGCGGCGCAGGCGCACCTCGCCCTCGCCGGCGGCGAACAGCGCCGGCCGCAGGCTTGCAAGGCTGCCGGCGGCGGTCTGGTGCAGGGCTGAAACCTCAGTGAGCCACGGGTTGCAGGTCCAGGGACCGTCGCCGATCGCGTGCTCGAAGGTCACGAGGTGGCGGCGGTTCGTCACGCGCAGGCGGTGATGCTGCCCTTGCACGGCCTGCCGCATCCAGCCGTGGCGCTGGCCATAGCTGTAGGTGTGCATCTGGCCGTCGCCGATGCCCACGCCGACGAAGCCGCGCGCGTCATGGAAGAGAGCCAGCCCACCCTGGGCCGCACCTTCAAGCTCGAATTCGATCTCGGCGGTGTAGCTGCGATCGCCCGCGAGGCAGGTCAGCGGTGAGCAGTCGGACAACCCCGTGCCCTTGCCCCGCAGCGTCAGACCGGTGCCGTCATAGCGGGCGCGCTGCAGGTCCTCGGGCGTTGCGTCCTGGAAGGTCCACTGCAGGCCGAGGCGGTCATGCGTGAAGTCGTCGCTGAGCGAGAGACCCGCTGCCAGCACCGATCCACCGCGCGGCTTGCGCTGGGCCCGGTCGAGCGGGTCGCCATTGCTGCGCGGCCAGCCGTCACGCGTCCATTCGATCGGCGCCAGCAGCACCTGCCGCCCGAGGGTACGGTAGCCGCTTTCGTGGCCGTGGCACAGCATCCACCAGTCGCCTGCCTGGCCTTCCACCAGGCTGGCAGGGCCGCTGGTGCGCCACGGCCCGTCCGCTGCGCTATCGATCAGGCTGAACGGGCCGTCCTGCCAGGGCCCGGCGATGGAAGGCGCTCGCGCCACCTTGACCACATGGCCGTCAAGCGCGTTGGCGCCCTGGGCCTGGACGCGGTAGAAGAAGTCGCCCCGGCGCAGCAGCTTGGCGCCGGCGATCGCGGCCGGTGCGGCGCTGCGGGCCGTCTGGGCATGGACAAGCCCGCCGACGGTGGCCAGCCCGTCGTCCGTAAGGCCGACGCGCCGGTCGCCGTTGACGAAGAGATGGCGCCTGCCGTCCTCGCCCACGACATGGGCTGGGTCCAGGCATCCCTGCAGCTCCAGGTCGACGGGATCGCTCCAGGGCCCGCGGATGCTGTCGGCGTGCATGACGTGGATGCCGACCCCCTGAGGCCGTAGCAAGGGGAGGTAGAGGAAGTAGCGGCCGTTGTGCCGGACAAGATCCGTCGGCGAGCCCGTGCCGAGCGGCTGGTTCAGCGCCGCGGCGATGGGCACCCAGTTCACCAGGTCGCGTGAATGCCAGATCACGGCACCCGGACAGGACTGCCGCGACGAGAAGGTCATGTAGTAGTCGGGGCCGTCCTTCAGGATGGCGGGGTTGGGATGATCGCCGGCCACGACGGGGTTGCGAAAGCTTCCGTCGCCCAGGTCCGCCAGCCGCTGGCCGTCGATGCCGCGGCCCCAGGACTGGGTAGGGCGGGTCGTGCCTGCGCTGCCGAGGGCTGCCACCACGGCTGGATGCCGCGGAACCAGGGGCAGCGTGGCCGGCGTGTTCATGCCTTGGACACGAAATGGTCGTGCGCCCACGCGCGGCACGGCAGGCCGCCCGGCATCCGGGTCGGCTTGGCAGCGGCGGCCGCCAGCGTCATGGCGTCGACCTCAGCAGCTTCTGCAGCGTCGGCGCCATGGACCGCTGCCAGATGTCGTAGCCCTTGGCGTTGGGATGCAGCAGGTCGGGCATGACGTCCTTGCCAAGCGTGCCGTCGGTATTGAGCAGCGCGGCATTGATATCCAGGAAGTGAACGCTGCGGCCGTCGGCCAGACCTTCGAGGAGCTTGTTGACGCGCTGGTTGATGCCACGCAGGAAGTCGTCGGGCTTCTCGCCGCGCGGGAAGATGGCCAGCATCAGCAGCTGGGTCTTGGGCAGGCGCTGGCGCAGCTCGTCGAGCAGGCGCTTGATGCCGGCGGCCGTTCGCTCCGGCGCCTCCGCGCGGTGGCCGGTGTTGTTGGTGCCGATCATCAGCACGGCCACCTTGGGCGCGATGCCGTCGACCTCGCCGTGCTGAAGCCGCCACAGCGCGTTTTCGGTGCGATCGCCGCCGAAGCCCAGCGCCAGTGCGTGCAGGGGCGCGTAGTGGCGTTGCCAGACCTCGCTGCCGTCCTTCTCCCAGCCCTGGGTGATGGAGTCGCCGATGAAGACGACTTCGGGCGGCGTGCCGGCGGCGATCAGCCGGGCCTTCTCCTGCAGCTTCTGTTCGTGGCGCGGCTGCCACCAGTCGACGGCCCAGGATTCGTTGAGCATGGCCGGCGTGACGGACTCGGTGCGGTAGTCGGGGCAGGCCAGCCCGGCCTTGGCCGTGCGCGTGATGCGCACGTTGGCGACGCTGACGCGGCCCGTGCCGGTCGCGTCGATGGCGAATGGCAGCCTGACCTTGGAGAAGTCGGCGCCTTCGCGCGTGAAGCAGCTCATGGCCAGGGCGACGTGCTGCCAGCCCTTGCCGGCCCAGCTGCGGGCCGGCTCGATGAGGTTGACGCCGCGCTCGCAGCCGTCGCCGCAACTGAGCTTGGCACGCACACCGCCCTTGGCGAGTTCGGCCACATCGAGGTCGAACTCCAGCGTGCCGCCCAGGTAGGGGCGCAAGTCCAGCGGCTCGCGGCTTTCGATGCGCAGCGTGGCCTGCCAGAGATCCTTCCAGTCCAGCAACACGGCCTCGCGTTTGCCGCCGGTCGTGAGTGCGCTAGCGGCCAGCGTGCTGGCTCGTGCGTAGTCGGCGGTCGGCGCCGGGACGACGACGCCGTCGCCTGTCAGCTCGACCTGTTTCTCCCAGTGGCCGACGACAGTGCGCCAGGCGGCCGATGGCGCCGGCAGGAGGGTGATGTCGGGCGCTGCCTGCGCCAGGGCGCCCAGGGCCGCCGTGGTGAGCAGCGCGCCTAGGATTGCCGTGCGAACGCCGCTCACTTGTAGCGCCCCATCTTGACCTTCAGCACGCGCGGGTTCGCGACGAAGTTCAGGCCCCAGTCGACCTGGTCGCCGTTCCAGCGGCGCTCCGTCACCCACTTGCCGCTGGCGTCGAAGTGGCCTTCCTCGGCGTATTCGATCAGCGCGCGGCTGCTGCCTTCGATGTCGTCGATGCGCACGCGTGCCTGCTGGCCCACCAGCAGGAATTCGTCGTCGCCGATCTGCGCGATGGACACGCCACCGACGAGCTTGGCGGCATGCGCCGGCGCCTCCTTCTGGTTGCCCGGCCATTCACGCTCGCCGAACTGCCACTGGCCGAAGGTGACGTGGGCCTTCCAGCCCTTCATCGTGACGAACTGATCGGCATGGTCGTCGGGCTCGGACACGCCGTGCGTGCGGCCCTCGAAGGCCCATCGCGCCCACTGGCGCTGCATCGGCCGGAAGGCGGCGAAGATCTTGGCGAAAGGCTCCAGCGTGGCCTTGTCGTTGGTCTTGGCGCCGAGCGGGTAGTTGGCGTAATCGAAGTAGTCGATGCCGAAGGGCGAGACGCCGATGGAGCCGCTGCCCAGGATCTGATAGAGGTAGCGGGCATAGAGCTCGGCATTGCCGATCTCGGGCACGAACAAGGCGTTGTCGGGACGCTTGAACTTGGCCAGATTGGCGTTGAGCTTGGCCGACTCGGGGTTGTAGATATCGGGGCCGACGATGTCGATGGCGGGCGCGGCGGCCTTGTAGATGTCGATGACGTCGTAGGTCGGGCCGCCGCTGGCGAAGTTCTTGTTCCAGGGCTTGGGCGGCTGCTCCAGCGGGTCGCGCAGCGCGTTGTTGACATACATCGGCAGGTCGTAGACGGCGCGGCCGGCCTTGGCGATCTCGCCGATGTAGCGGGCCTTGGCCCAGGCGTGGAAGTACTCGTCGGCGTAGTCGCCGTAGACGGCGCGCCAGTTGCCCTTGGCCGCGCCCGGCACCGGCGCCTTCTTGCGCGCCAGCACGGCGGCTGGCACGTCGGCTTCGAAAGCGGCCTGTGCCGTCTTGCCGAAGTCGCGCACCAGGCCGAAGGTGCCAACCTCGTTTTCCACCTGCACCATCAGCACGGTGCGCTCGTTCTCGTCGATCTTCTTCAGGTGGGCCATCAGCGCCGTGAAGGCTCGTCTGTCGGCCTTGAGCGTTTCTTCGCCGAGGGGCGAGAGGCAGTAGCTGTTCTTGCCGTCCGGCTCGACCATGCGCGGGAAGCGCTGGTTGTCGAACTTGACCCAGGCGGGCGTGTACTGCGGGCTGGTGTTCTTCCAGGTGCCGAACCACAGCAGCACCACGCGCACCTTGTTCTCGCGCGCCTGCTTGACGAGGGTGTCGACGAAGGAGAAGTCGAAGTGGCCTTCGACGGGTTCGATCTGCTCCCAGGCCACCGGCACCTCCACGGTGTTGGCGTGGATGTCGGCAATGGCGGGCCAGACCTTCTTCAGCGCCTCTGGGTAGTTGCTGGAGTTGTGGACCTGGGCGCCCAGGATGGTGAATGGCGCGCCGTCAACGATCAGCGCGTGACGGCCGTCGCGCTGGGCGAGGCGGGGCATGTCGGCCGCGAGGGTGGCCGTGGCGGCGAGGGGCAGGGCAACCGCCAGCGCCACTTGGGCGAGACGGCGCGAAAGAAGATTCGGCATGGCGGCGGGAACGGGCCGGCCAGCACTTGCGCGCCGGCCGGCAGAGGGATCAATAGGTGCAGCGAACCTGGAGGGTGTCGCGGCGGCCTGAAGCGAAGGCAGTTCGCGCTTTCAGGCCGATGGCCTGCGGCGTTCGGTCAAACCACTTTGGTATTGCCACTTTGCCATTTCGACTTTTTGGTAAGACCAGTGAATACCCTAATTGATCCTGCACAAAGGGGCTATTCAGTGGGATTTTCGTGACGTGGCCGCGAGTTTCGCAATTTGGGGCGTTAGCATGTGGTCAGTCCAATTGCCACATCCAGGGAAACATGGCTCAACACCCTCGCGGTAGCGACACGCGCCGCCAGTACCAGTTGGTCGCGGACCGCATTCGAGCCTTGATCGAGACGGAAGGCCGAGAGGCCGGGTCGCGGCTGCCGGCGGAGCGTGACCTCGCCTTGCAGCTCGGCGTGTCACGGCCGTCGTTGCGCGAGGCACTCATTGCACTGGAGATCGACGGCCGCGTCGAGATCCGCGGCGGCTCGGGCGTGTATGTCTGTGCCGGCCAGGACCAGGGCGATGTGGCAACGTCGGCCCTGGGAGACAGCCCCGGCGAACTCATGCAGGCGCGGGTCGTGCTCGAAAGCGCGGTCGTCACGCTGGCGGCAGCCCGGGTCACGCCGGCTGGATTGCAGCGTATCGAGGAGGCCTTGCAGGCGATGCGTGAAGACCATGCCTTTGGGCGCAAGCCGGTCGAGGCCGACCGGCGTTTTCACTTGGGCATTGCCGAGATGTGCGGCAATTCGGTGCTTGTCGGCATGGTGGGAACGCTGTTCGATGGCCGCCATAGCCCGATCTCCTCGCGCATGAGCGGGCGCTTCGAGCCAACGCATGCCTGGCACGTGGCGCTGGCGGAGCACCAGGCCATCCTCCATGCGCTGGAGGCGCGCAACCCGCAGGCTGCGGCTGCCGCGATGGGCAGCCACCTGCTGGCGTCGCACGGCCGATGGATCGGCGAACCGTCCGATCCGCCGGCCGGGGCGGCTGTCGCCGACTGAGGCAACGACCAGCCTCGCGCCGGCATGGCGCCTCAAACGGTCAGATCCTTGAGCGATTTCGCCAGGGTTTTCCTTGCGAAGCCGAATCTTTCGCGTGGCGCGCGATAGCATTTGGTCAGTCCAATTTTTTGATTCAAGTGAGCCATGGCCAGTCAACCTCGCGGCGGCGGCGACGCCCGCCGCCAATATCAGCTGGTCGCGGACCGGATTCGAGCGTTGATCGAGACCGAAGGCATCGCCGACGGATCACGCCTGCCGGCGGAGCGTGAGCTGGCGCTGCAGCTGGGTGTGTCTCGGCCATCGTTGCGCGAGGCGCTGATCGCGCTGGAGATTGACGGCCGCGTCGAGATCCGCGGCGGCTCGGGCGTGTACCTCTGCGCCGCCACCGAGCGCGGCAATGTGGCGACACCCGCGTTGGGCGAGAGCCCCGCCGAGCTCATGCAGGCGCGCGTCGTGCTCGAAAGTGCGGTCATCACGCTGGCCGCGGCCCGGGTCACCAAGGCCGGGCTGAGGCGCATCGAGGACGCGTTGGAAGCGATGCGCGAAGATCACGCCCATGACCGCAAGCCTGTCGAGGCGGACCGGCGCTTTCACCTCAGCATTGCCGAGATGTGCGGCAATTCGGTGCTTGTCGGCATGGTGGGAACGCTGTTCGACGGCCGCCACAGCCCGATCTCCTCGCGCATGAGCGGGCGTGTCGAGTCAACCCACACCTGGCAGGCGGCGATGGCTGAGCACGAAGCAGTCCTGCACGCGCTGGAGGCGCGCAACCCACAGGCCGCAGCGGCGGCCATGTGCAGCCATCTGCTGGCCTCGCACGGTCGCTGGATCGGCGAACCGTCCGAATCGGCTGTGCGGCGCGCCATCGCCGTCTAGCGCGGCGCTGGCACCACGCGCCTCACATGACGGCGCCCAGCTGCCAGGGCACGAACTCGTTGTCACCCAGGCCATGCTGCTCGCTCAGCGTGAGACGGCCCGACGCCGTCTCCACGATCAGCCGGAACAGCGCCTCGCCAGCCTCGGCCACCGTTTGCGAGCCCTCGACGATGCCGCCGGCATTGAAGTCCATGTCCAGGGGCATGCGCTCGAACAGGCGGCTGTTGGTGGCGAGCTTCAGCGAAGGCGTGGGCTTGCAGCCATAGGTCGAGCCACGCCCCGTTGTGAAGCAGATCAGGTTGGCGCCACCGGCCACCTGGCCCGTGGCTGACACGGGGTCGTAGCCCGGCGTGTCCATGAACACCAGGCCGTGCGCCTGAACGGGCTGCGCGTACTCGACCACGTCATTGAGCGTGCTGCTGCCGCCCTTGGCCACGGCGCCCAGCGACTTCTCGAGGATGGTGGTGATGCCACCCGCCTTGTTGCCGGGCGACGGGTTGTTGTTCAGCTGCGCGCCGTGCAGGGCGGCATACGTCTCCCACCACCGGATGCGGGCCAGCAGCCGCTCGGCCACTTCAGGTGATGCGGCGCGCGCGGTGAGCAGGTGTTCGGCGCCGTAGATCTCCGGCGTCTCCGACAGGATGGCCGTGCCGCCGTGGCGCACCAGCAGGTCCACCGCGGCGCCCAGTGCCGGGTTGGCGCTGATGCCGGAATAGCCGTCCGAGCCACCACATTGCAGGCCGATGACGAGATGGGACAGCGCGACCGTGCTGCGTCGCGCCGTGCTGGCCTGCGCGGCCAGTTCGCGGACCAGCTGCTTGCCTTGCTCGACGGCTTCGCGGGTACCGCCGGCCTGCTGGATCGTCAGCACATGGATGCGTTCACGCGCTGCGGCAGGCAGGCCCTGCACCAGCGGGTCGACCTGATTCACTTCGCAGCCCAGGCCGATCAGCACCACGCCGGCAAAGTTCGGGTGGGTCGCGTAGCCGCGCAGCGTGCGGCGCAGCAGTTCCAGGCCTTCGCCCTCGGCGCTCATTCCGCAGCCGCTGCCGTGCGTGATGGCGACCACGCCGTCCACGCCAGGGAAGGCAGCCAGCGCCTCGCCACTGAAAGCCTGGGCGATGGCCTTGCAGACGGTCGCCGAGCAGTTCACGCTGGAAAGCACGCCGATGTAGTTGCGCGTGCCGACGCGGCCGTCATTTCGCACGAATCCCTCGAAACTGGCCGCCTCGCCAGCGGCCAGTGGCGCTGCGGGCGAGCGGCTGGCCGCCTGGGGTGGCGCTTCCTTGGCCATGTCGACGTTGTGGACGTGCACATGGTCGCCGGCCTGGATGGCGGTGCTGGCCACGCCGATGGGCTGGCCGTACTTCAGTACCACCTCACCGGGCGCGATGGCGCGCAATGCGATCTTGTGGCCCGCGTCGATGGCAGCGCGAACACGCAAGGCAGCACCACCCGGCGCGGCGATTTCTGCGTTTTCCGCCAGCGCCACGCGCGCCACGGCGACGTTGTCGCTGGCGTGCAGCAGGATCAGCGGCGGCGCTTCGTCAGTCGACATGGAAGACGCACTCCATGGCTGCCCAGTGCTCGCCAGGCGCGCGGCTTTCCAGCGGACGCTGGCAGGGGCTGCAGAAGGTCCACCAGCGGCGGGTTTCGGCGTCGGCGGCGATGGCCGCCATGTCGGCCTCGTAGTCGCTGCCGTGGTATTCCCAGCAGCCGAACAGCAGGTTCTCCGGCTCGCGCAGGAAGATGCTGTAGTTGCGGATGTTGGAGGCGGCCAGGCGCGCCAGCACCGCGGGCCAGACGGCCGCGTGCAGGCGCTTGTATTCGGCGATACGGTCCGGCTCGATGCCGATCACCATGCCCATGCGTTGCATTGCGTGTTCCTTGTTCATTGCGCGGCCAGCGCGGCGTTCAGCCGGGGCTGCACCAGGCCGGGCACATGCAGCCGTGCTAATTCAACCACTGGACGCAGGCGCCGTGATTTTTTCTGTTCATGGTTCTGCGCGATGTCGGCCAGCCGATGGGCCAGGAAGGGGTTCAATAGCCGTTCGCGCAGGGCAACCAGGTAGTCCCGCGCCTGATCGCCCTGGCCCAGCGCGTCGAACACCGGCAGCACCTCCTGCTGCCAGGCGGCTTCGAGCGGCTCGCGCAGCGCCGGGTCCTGCATGGCCTGCAGCACTGTCATGTCGGCTGCAAGGCGGCCCTTCTGCCATTGCTCAGCGAGCAGTGTGTGGCCAAGATTGAGCAAGAAGAGCTTGAGCCGTTCGAAGCGCGCGAGATCGTCGGTGAGGACGACGTCGGGATGTCGACAAGGCAGCTGCAGCCGCGGCTGCGCCTCGACGGCCCACAGTGCATAGGGCTCGGCCACGGCGCCGACCGGCTCCAGGGCCTCGGACACGATGCGATCCACCAGCGAATTGGCCCACACCGGCCGGGCCTGCAGCCAGTCGATGAAGGCCGGCTTGCACTGCCATTGGCGCGCCAGCGCCACGACGAGGTCGCGCAGCGCGTCGCCGTTGCGCGACACCAGCTCGCAGGGCAGCAGCGTCAGCTCTGCGTCGGGCTGCGCCTGCCAGCGGTCGTGCAGCAGCACGAGCAGCTTGGCGGGGAAGGATGAGGGCGCCGCGGCGTCGTCGGACAGCAGGGCGACGGCGTCAGCAGCGTCCAGCACCCAGCCACCGTCGCCGGTGTTGGAAACGATCACCTGCACAGGCCCCCGCATGCGCCCGCGCACGGCGGGCCAGTCCGTCGCGGCATGGAAGGCTTCGCGCACGGAGCGGCAGGTTCTGCGCTCTTCCACGGGCTGGCCCTGCGCCAGGCCGCGCACGATGACGTCGAAGCCTTCGGCACGGGCCATGGCCTGGGTGCGCATCGTGCTTGCCGGGTTGCCGGTGCTCTGCACCACCGTGATGCCGCCCAGCGCCTCGCCGCGCTCGGTGGCTTCGCTGACGAAAAGGTCGACATGTGCCTGCAGGAAGCGGCTGGTGCCGAACTGCAGGATGGGCTGGCCTGGGTTCATGGGTGCCGAGCGGTTTCGAATTCAGGCATCGCGGGCCGAGCGCCGGGCCGCTCCCAAGCCGGCCCGCCAGGGCGATGTGCTTGCCGGTCGAACCGGCAAGCATCGCCGTCCCCTCGGGGGACCGGCCAAGGTACTCCTTGGACGAGGGGCTTCATGCTCAGCATTCGACGATGGCTTTGATGACGCCCTCGGCAGGGTCCAGCAGGCGCGGGAAGCCGGCGGGTACGTCGGCCAGCGTCAGCCGGTGCGTGGCCAGCGCCACGTCGGGCACCAGACCCTCGCGCATCGCCTTCATGACGGTCTCGAAGTCTTCCGTCGTGGCGTTGCGGCTGCTGAGCAGCGTCGCCTCGCGCTTGTGGAACTCCGGGTCGGAGAAGCGGATATCGCCCTGCACGATGGACACCAGCACATAGCGCCCGCCATGGGCGATGAAGCGAAAGCCGCGCTCCATGGCGCCTGGGTTGCCGGTGGCGTCGAACACCACGTCGAAGAACTCACCCTCGGTGAGCCGCGACAGTTGCTCCTCGTCGCCTTCACCCAGGGCCACGGCCGCAGTGGCGCCGGCATGGCGCAGCGCGAAGTCGAGGCGGTCCTGGCGGCTGTCGAGGGCGGTGACGATGGCGCCACGCAGGCGGGCGAACAGCATTGCACCGATGCCGATGGGGCCTGCGCCCACCACCAGCACGCGCTGGCCGGCCGCAACCTCGCCGCGGCGGACCGCGTGTGCGCCGATGGCCAGGAACTCCACCATCGCGGCCTGGTCCAGCGTGATGCCATCGGCCTTGCCGACGAAGCGCTGCGGCACGCTGACATATTCGGCAAAGGCGCCGTCGCGATGCACGCCCAGCACCTGGATGCGAACGCAGCAGTTGGTCTTGCCCTGGCGGCAGGCGATGCAGTGGCCGCAGGACAGGTAGGGCATCACGTAGACCGCGTCGCCCGGCTTCAGGCCGCTGTCGGCGTCGGCGTCCTCCACGATGCCCGAGAGCTCGTGCCCCATGACGCGCGGGTAGCTGAGGTAGGGCTGGTGGCCGGTGAAGATGTGCAGGTCTGTGCCGCACACGCCCACGCGCTTCACGCGCAGCAACACCTCCGCGGGGCCGCGCTCGGGGCGAGGGCGTTGGTGAGCGACGAGAACGCCGGGGGATTCGCAGGAAACAGTCAACATGGTTCTAGGTGGTGGAGGCGAGGCGGTAGAGGCGAGCGGCATTGCCCCCGAAAAGCGCCTGCAGGTCGTCAGGTTGGGGAACCGGGTGGAATTGGCGGGCCAACTGGTGGGCGAGCTGCCACCAGTCGGCGTAGTCGGCAGCCAGGCGCAGCACGGGCCAGTCGCTGCCCCACAGCAGGCGGCGCGGGCCGAACAGCGTCCAGAGCGCTTGGGCGTAAGGGTGCAGGGCCGCCGCATCGCGGCGCTCGCCTGCCTCGGTCAGCAGGCCCGAGAGCTTGCAGTGCACCTGGGGGAGGGCGGCCAATGCGGCGATGTCATTGCGCCAGGGCTCGAGCTCGCCGCGCGCGATCAGGGGTTTGGCAGCGTGGTCGATGACGAGGTTCAACCGCGGGTGGCGTGCGGCGAAACGGCACAGCGCCGGCAACTGGCGCGGCAGCACCAGCGCGTCGAACACCAGGCCATGGCGCTGCATGGCCTCGGCGGCCGGGCTGCAGGCCGGGTCGGCGATCCAGTCGTCTTCGGGCAGGTCCTGCAGCATCGGGCGCAGGCCCTTGAGCAGCGGGTGGCGGGCCAGCGCGGCGATCTGCGCTGCCGCATCGGCGGCCTTGAAGTCCACCCAGCCGACGACCCCGCGCACCCAGGGCGTGCGTTCGGCAAGTGCCAGCATCCAACGGGTGTCGTCGATGCTCGGCAAGGACTGCACGAGCACGGTGGCGTCAATGCCGGCGGCCTGCAGGTGAGGTGCGAGATCCTCGGGGCCGAAGTCGCGGTGGATGGCCTGCAGCGAAGCGGGCGGCCATTGGCCCTCGCGATCGGCCAGGCGCCAGAAGTGCTGATGTGAGTCGACCTTCATCAGTCGTCCTGGAGGTCGCGCTCGGGCAGAGGCGCATTGCCGGCAATGAGGCCACGGCCGCGCAACCGATGCCAGAGCTCGCGCGGGATGGCGCGCTCCAGCCAGGCGGCGTTGGCTGCGACCTGTTCAGGCGAGCGCATGCCCGCCAGCACGCTGACCACGGCCGGATGCGCCAGCGGAAACTGCAGCGCCGCGGCCTGCAGCGGCACGCCGAACTCGGCGCAGGTTCCGTCCAGGGCCTGAGCCTGGCGCATCACCTGCGGCGGCACGCCGCCATAGTTGTACTTGGCCTGTCCGGCCAGCAGCCCCGAATTGAAGGGGCCGCCAATGACGACGCGCACGCCTGCAGTTGCGCATTGGTCCAGGAAGCCCAGGCTGCCTTGCTCCAGCAGCGTGTAGCGGCCGGCGAGCAGCACGCAGTCCAGGGGGGCGGCGGCGATGGCGTCCTGCGCCACTTCCCATTCGTTCACGCCCAGGCCGATGGCCCGCACGACGCCCTGGCTGCGCAGTTCCTCCAGTGCCCGGAAACCACCGGTGGTCAGCGCGTGCCAATGAAGGTCGTGCTGGTCGCCGTGGGTCAAGCGGCCGATGTCGTGGACGAGCAGCATGTCGATGCGCGCCAATCCCAGTCGCTGCAGGCTGTCCTCGAAGGAGCGCATCACGCCGCTGTAGCTGTAGTCATACACCGGGCGGAAGGGCAGGGGATTGGCCCAGCCGTCGCTGCCGGCCGCCACTTTCGGGTCGGAATGCATGAGGCGCCCAACCTTGGTGGACAGCACGAAGCTGTCCCGCGGCTGGCGCGACAGGAACTCGCCGACGCGGCGTTCACTGCGCGTGTAGCCGTAGAAAGGGGCCGTGTCGAAATAGCGCACGCCGGCGCCCCAGGCGGCCTGCAGCGTCGCGATGGCCGTGGCGTCATCCACGGCCTCGTAAAGGCCGGCCAGGGCCGCGGCGCCCAGGCCCAGCGTCGTCAGCTGCAGGCCGGCGCCGGTGAGAGGGCGGCTGGGAAGGTGATTCAAGCGCGGCATTGAAGTTCGTCGCTTGTCGACTCAGTACAGGACGGCCTTGGCCTCGGGCGACTGCAGGTTGGCCTTGTTGACCCACACGACGCCGGTGTCGCGGAACTTGGGCACGGGCTTTTTCTGCAACACGTCGGAGATGGTCTTGACGCCCAGGTAGCCCATCTGGAAGGAGCTCTGCACCGCGATGCCCGTGAGCGTGCCGTCCTGGACGAACTTCTGCAGGTCCTGGTTGCCGTCGAAGCCGATGGCGACCAGCTTGCCCGCGCGGCCGCTCTGCACCAGCGCGCGGCCCATGCCGACGGCGGTGGGCTCGTTGGCGCCGAAGATCGCCTTGAGGTCGCGGTGGGCGGCCAGCACGTCGGTGGTCTGGTTCATCGCGGTGGCCATCTGCGACTGCGAATAGAAGGGCCCGACGATCTCGAGCTTGGAGTTGGCCTTCAGGTAGCTTGTGAAGGCGCCGACGCGCCCGACCTCGGAGCCGGCCCCGGCAACGAAGGACATGACGGCCACCTTGCCGGTGGTGCCGACCTTCTCGATCAGCTGCTTGGCGCAGAGCTCACCGGCGGCGCGGTTGTCCGTCGTCAGAAAGGACTGGTAGTAGGGCTTGCCGGCCTCGGACACGTGCGAGTCGATCAACACGACGGGGATGCGCGCTTCCCAGGCCTTCTTGATGACCGGCACCAGCGCGTCGGGGTCCGACGGGCCGAGCACGATGCCGGCCACCTTGCGGTTGATGGCGTTCTCGACGAGGTTGACCTGGTCGGCGATGGCTGATTCGCTGGCCGGGCCGGAGAAGGTCAGCGTGTGGCCGGCGATCTCCTTGATGGCGGTCTCGGCGCCCTTGTTGACGTTCTGCCAATAGGTCGAGTTCGTGGTCTTGACGATGACGGCGATCTCGCCGGCTTGGGATGCGGTGCCGAGCAGAGCCAGGCAGGCGCTCACGAGCGCGTGAATCAAAGGACGGGGCATGGGATGTCTCCTGAGGAATGGAACCGGTCTTCAGCGCCGGTTGCGGAGTTGGTCGATCCAGACGGTGACGAGGATGACCAGACCGATGATGATCTGTTGTGTGAAGGACGAGACGCCGTTCATGTTCAACCCGTTGCGCAGGATGCCGATGACGAAGGCGCCGATGAGCGTGCCGGAGATGGTGCCGACACCGCCCAGCAGCGAGGTGCCACCGATGACGGCTGCCGCGATCGCATCGAGCTCGTACATCACGCCCTCGTTGGGCTGCGCGGTGACGAGGCGGGACATCAGCACGCAGCCGCACAGGCCCGCCAGCGCGCCCGAGGCGATGTAGGCAAACATAGCGACGCGCCCGACGTTGACACCCGACAGCCGCGCTGCCTCGCCGTTGGAGCCGACAGCGTGCAGATGCCGCCCCAGCGTCGTGCGCCGCAGCAGGATGCCCGCGACGATGGCCAGCACGATCATCAGCAGCACCGGATAGGGGATGCCGGGGAAGACGATATCGGGGAAGCCCTGCTCGTCGATCTTCTCGATGCGCCACAGCGCGCCGTTGCCCAGTTCGCCAAAGGCTTCGCCCAGACCGGAGATGGCCCGCGCGTCGGTGAGCTGCAGCGCGACGCCGCGCGCCACCAGCATCATGCCCAGCGTGGCGATGAAAGGCGGCAGGCGCAGGCGGGTCACACACAGGCCGTTGATGGCACCGCACAGCGCGCCGACGACGACGCCGATGGCCATGGCCGGCGGCACCGGCATGCCGTTCTTGACCAGCATGCCCGCCACCACGCCCGATAGCGCCAGCACCGAGCCCACCGACAGGTCGATGCCGCCGGTCAGGATGACCAGGGTCGCACCGATGCCCAGGTAGACGATGGTGCTCACCTGCAGCGACACCGTCATCGCGTTGCCGACCGAGAAGAAGGCGTTGCTCGTCAGCGAGAACACCAGCACCAGGATGAGCAGGCCCGCCAGCGCGGCAAATTTTTGGATCAGGTCTTTCTGGCGGTCGTTCATGTCGTCGGTTCGAGGGATGCCATGGAGGGCTTGGCCGGCTCGGATGAGCCGACGGAGGCATGGTGCATGATGTCGTGCTGGCTGCACGTGCGGGTGTTCAGCAGCGTGGCGAGCTGGCCCTGGCGGAACACCGCCACGCGGTCGCTCAAGCCCAGGATCTCCGGCAGCTCGGAGCTGATCAGCACGACGCCCACGCCTTCGGCCGCGAGCCGGTCCATCAGCTCGTAGATGGCGTACTTGGCGCCCACGTCGATGCCTCGGGTGGGTTCATCGAACAGGATCACGCGCGCTTCACGGAACAGCCATTTGGCAATCACCACCTTTTGCTGATTGCCGCCCGACAGCAGCCGGGCGATCTGGTCCGGCGACGGCGTGCGGATGCCGAGCTGGCTGATGAAGCGCTCGGCCGTGCTGCGCTCGCGCGCCGCGTCGATGAAGCCCAGGCCGCTGGCCAGCGCGCCCAGGTTGGCCAGCGTGATGTTGTGGGCCACGCTCATCTTCACCGCCAGGCCGTGGGCCTTGCGGTCTTCGGAGACGTAGGCGATGCCGGCAGCGATGGCATCGCGCGGCGAGCGGATCTGCAGGCGTTGGCCATCCAGTTCGATCTCGCCGCCATCGACAGCATCGGCACCGAAGATGGCCCGTGCGACCTCGGTGCGGCCGGCGCCGACCAGGCCGGCCAAGCCGAGGATCTCGCCGCGCCGCAGCTCGAAATCCAGCGGCCCGAAGACACCCTCACGCCGCAGGCCGCGCACCCGCAGCAGCACTTCGGTGGAAGGTTGGCGCGTGGCCGGCGGGAACTGCTGGTTCAGCTCGCGGCCCACCATCAGGCTGACGATCTCGTCGATCGACGTCTCGGCCCAGTGCCGGGTGGTGATGTAGTGGCCGTCGCGCAGCACGGTGACGCGGTCGACGATGTGGTCCAGTTCGTCGAGCCGGTGCGAGATGTAGACGATGCCCACGCCGGAGCGCTTCAGTTCCTGCACCACCGCCAGCAGGCGGGAAGCGTCCGCCTCGCCGAGCGATGACGTGGGTTCGTCCATGATCAGCAGCCGCGCATCCATCGACAGGGCCTTGGCGATCTCGACCATTTGCTGCTGCGCGATCGACAGGGCCGAAACCTCGGTATCCGGGTCGATGTCCATGCCCAGCCGCTGCAGGCAGGCGAGCGCGCCTTTGCGCTGCTGAGCCCTGTCCACAAACCAGCCCCGCCGCGGCTCGCGACCCAGCCAGATGTTCTCGGCCACGGTCAGGTGGGGCACCAGGTTCAGCTCCTGGTGAATCATGACGATGCCGAGTTCCTGCGCGTGATGCAGGCCGCCGATGCGAACGGGCTGGCCGTCGATGCGGATCTCGCCTTCGTCGGGTGTATAGACGCCGCTCAGGATCTTCATCAGCGTCGACTTGCCGGCGCCGTTCTCACCGCAGATCGCGTGGACCTCGCCGCGACGAACGTCCAGCTCGACGCCCGACAACGCGGTGACGCTGTCGAAACGCTTGCAGACGCCGCGCATGCTCAGCAACGATGAAGTGGAGGACTCGGCCTGGAGCGAGGTCATCGCGACAAGGTTTCCTTAATAGTCAAAATATTGGTCATGCCACTTTGCCATATGGAAAATTTGGTAAGACCAGTGAATACCCGGGCCGGATTGCCGATCAGCGGTAGCGATTCAACAGCTTCTCCAACGTGCCGTCGACGCGCATGCGATCGATGACGCGGTTCAGAGGCTGAAGGAGGTCGGCCTTGGCCGGTGACAGCGCGCAGCCCAGCCGGTAGGGCTCGACCTCGAGCACTTCGCGCAGGTTTGACGTCGGATGGCTCTTGACGTAATGCGCCAACGCGGCGCGGTCCGTCACGGCGTAGCGGACTCTCCCCAGGGCCAGACGACGCAGATTCGTCTCTGCGTCGGCGACGTCCTCTCGGGCGATCGGCCGCGCCAGCACCTGATCGATTGCCGGGTAGCGGTAGCCCAGCACGGTGCCAAGTGGTTCGTCGCGCAGATCCTGCAACTGCGACACGGCGGGCGAGTCCGGGCCGGCCGCGATGATGCCCGTGCCCGACAGGAAAAGCTGCGTCCAGAGCACATCGGCCTCCAGCCATTCCGGCTTGGCGTAGCACAGCAGATCGGCGGCACCAGACTCCACGGCCAGGGCCGCGCGTTTGCTCGGGAGCGGCAGGAAAACTGGGCTCAGCCCCAGTTGCCGGGCGAACACCTCGCCCAGGTCCTTGAGCAAACCTGCGACGGGTCGCTGCTCAGCCATCCTGAGCACCGGCATCGACTGGCTGGTCGGCGCCACGATGCGCAAGACCGCCGGTTCAGCGGGACATGGGCACACCCACGCGAGCAAGGTCAAGGTCAGGGCGAGCAGATGCCATCGAGCCCAGGAAGGGCGTGGGCTCTTCTTGCATTCCTGCATCATCGTTTTGGGGTGCTTTGCGTCGACCTGGGTGGCGAAATCAACGCGCTCCGGTGGCTGTCATACCTGCCCCCGCGTGGCTTCCAGCTGCACGCGGATCTCGGCCATGCGCTTCTCGGTCAGCTCGAAGCGCAGCAGCGACAGCAGCGCCAGCACCAGGCCGATGACGGGGATGGTGGACAGCAGGATGCGCATCATAAAAATGGCGTGCGGCGTCTGCAGGGCCTCCAGCTTGGCGTCAAAGCCGGTGAACTGCAGGATCCAGCCCGAGGCGCCCGTGCCCAGCGCGATGCCGACCTTGGAGATCCACGACTGGCAGGCCGAGAACGAGCCCTCGCGGCGCTGGCCGGTCTGCATCTCGTCGTAGTCCACCACGTCGCCCAGCGTGGCGTTGTACAGCGTCCAGAACCCTGCACCTGTGAAAGCCACGAAGCCACAGGCCAGCAGCTGCAGATAAGGCCGCGCCGGGTCGTACAGCCACCAGTCGCCGATGAAGGCGCAGATGGCCAGGAACAGCACTGCCGCCAGGCCGACCCGCTTGCCCTGGCGGCGCGCGATCCACGCGAAGAAGGGGATGCCCGCGAAGCCGAAGGCCATGCCCGACAGGCCCATGGCCGTGTTCCACTTCGCGCCCTCCACGACGTTGCCGCCGCAGACGTAGTAGACCGTCGCGTAGTAGCCGAGCGTGCCCACCATGGCCGTGCCGGTGCCGTAGGCCAGCATCATGCCCAGCACATGGCGGAAGGGCCTGCAGCGCAGCGTGCGCCACAGCGTGTCGGCAAACGGGATGTGGGTCTGTGTGCGCGACACCAGCTTCTCGTAGTAGCGCTCGCGCACCAGCAGGAAGATGGCGATGGAAGCAGCCACCATGATGGCGCCGAGGATGGCGCAATAGGTCTGCGCGCCGCGCAGGATGTCGGGCTTGCCGTTGGCCTGGTTGAAGATGGCCAGCGTCGTGAACTGGGCGGCGAAGAACATCGCCAGCTCGGGCCCCTTCTGGATGGCGTTGCGGATCGCCATCACCATCGTGCGCTCGTGGTAGTCCGGCGTCATCTCCGCACCAAGGCTGCTCCAGGGCATGTTGAAGCAGCTCATGATGGGCACGTAGATCACCGTGCTGACCAGCATGAAGATGAAGTACTCGGATTGGGTCCACCCCTTGCCGACAGCGAACATCAGTGGCAGGCCGATGCCGGCAAGCACGCCGCCCACCAGGATGAAGGGACGGCGGCGCCCGTAGCGCGTGCGCGTGTTGTCCGACAGCCAGCCGAAGACGGCGTCCGAGCCGGCGTCGACGAAGATCTTGATCATCTGCACCGTCGAGATCAGGCCGGGGGCCACGCCGAGGAAGATGTTGAAGACCTGGTAGGCCAGCGACGGATAGAGCCAGTGGCCCCACATGTCCAGGATGGACCCGAGGCCAAAGCCGATCTTCTGCCGCATCGGCAGGCGATCCGCCGCCGGCGGCACGACGCGCTCCAGGTGAAGGGTGCTCGCGTTCACAGGATGCACCGCTCGCGCATGACTTCGGCGTAGTAGCGCGCCGACAGCTTCGGGGTGCGCACCTGCGTGGCGTAGTCGCAGTGCACGATGCCAAAGCGCCGCTGGTAGCCGTCTTCCCACTCGTAGTTGTCGATGAAGCTCCACAGGAAGTAGCCGTGCAGCGGCACGCCGTCGGCAATCGCGCGGTGGGCCTCGCGCAGGTGGTTGCGCAGGAAGTCGCGGCGGTGCAGGTCCAGCACCTCGCCGTTCACGACTGGCTCGTCGTTGTAGCCGCAGCCGTTCTCGGTGATGTACAGCGAAGCGTGGCCGTACAGCTCATGGCAGAAACGGGTGGCCCAATAGATGGCCTGGGGCACCAGGTTGAGCCAGAGGCTGTCGGCGCGCGGGTAGTTGGCCGGCAGCGGCACGGCCTCCCAGGCGGCGCCATCCTTGCCGGCGCGCACGTACGTGGCGGTGTAGATGTTCAGGCCCAGGTGGTCGGTGGGCAGGCTGATGAGCTCGAAGTCACCGGGCAGCACCTGCGGGGCATCGCTGCCCACGCGGGCCAGATAGTCGGCCGGGTAGTGGCCGGCGTGCATGGCGCCCAGCACGTGCGCGTTCTTCTCCAGGAACCAGGCCTTGGCCGCGGCGATGTCGGCCGGTGTCTCGGTGACGGGCACGCAGACATCGCAGTTGTCGGTCAGGCCGACCACGGCGCCTGCGCCGCCGAACTCGCGCACCGCGCGCACGCCGTGGCCGTGGCACAGCAGCGCGTGGTGGAAGGTCTGGTTGACGACGGCCGCGCTCTCCTTGCGCCCCGGTGCCTTGGTGCCATAGCCGTAGGCCAGTTGCGTGAAGCAGCGGATCTCGTTCATCGTGATCCAGTGCTTCACTTCACCAGCGAAGGCCTTGACGACCGTGTCGGCGTAGCGGCCGAAGGCGTCGACCGTCACGCGCGACGTCCAGCCGCCGCGGTCTTCCAGCGCCTGCGGCAGGTCCCAGTGGAAGAGCGTCACCCAGGGCTCGATGCCGTGCTTCTTCATGCTGGCGAAGAGGCGGTGATAGAAG
>NZ_JBFUMK010000036.1:0-32378 GCF_054049415.1 Roseateles sp. P5_D6
GGTCTTGGGGCTGATGCCGAACTGGCGGGTCTTGGGGCTGATGCCGAACTGGCGACACAACGCGCGCACGTTGGCGCCGTCCTGGCAGGCCAGGTGCACGAATTCTTCACGCAGGGACACGGTGCTCTTCTCCGTCCAGACCATGGGCTTCTTCCGGGGCTTCTAAACCCCGAAAGCGTTACCCATGTCCTGGCACACCCGTTACCTATGTCCCCGGTCTATACAGCGCCGCAGAAGAAAGTTACCCCGCCGCCGGGCGGGACTCCCGGCAATGCAYCGAGCGGACACGCTCTCCGCAAAAGCATTCAAGGCCGTATGTCCACGCCGACACAATCTGTCGATTCCCTCGATACATCCGAGCGATGCAATGCCTCCATCCGACACCAGAAGGAGCCGCAATGCACCACGATCACGACGCCAAGCATGACCACGACCTGGGCCTGGCCCACGACCTGAGCCGCCTGCACCAGCAGGCCTTCGAGCGCCGCACCGCGCTGCGCTGGCTGCTCGGCGCTGGCGCCATGTCGCTCACCGGCGCCGGCGCGATAGCGCTGACCGGTTGCGGCGGTGGCGGCAGCAGCGCGACGAGCGACTCATCGTCCTCTTCTTCATCGGGCTCCTCCGGCGGCAGTTCCGGCACAACGACCAGCAGCTGCTCCGTCATTCCCAGCGAGACCGAAGGCCCCTACCCGGGCGACGGATCCAACACCGCCAACGGCAGCGTCGCCAACGCGCTGGCCCTGTCGGGCATCGTGCGCAGCGACATCCGCGCCAGCATCGCCGGCGCCAGCGGCGTAGCCACAGGCGTGCCGCTTCAGGTCATCATCGAGCTTGTGAACACCAACGCCTCCTGCGTCGACTTGTCCGGCTACGCCATCTACCTCTGGCATTGCGATGCGCTGGGTCGCTATTCGATGTACTCCAGCGGCGTGACCGGCGAGAACTACCTTCGCGGCGTGCAGGCCACCGCCACTGACGGCACGGCCACCTTCCAGACCATCTACCCGGGCTGCTACTCGGGCCGCGTGCCCCACATCCACTTCGAGGTCTACCGCAGCACGACGACGGCGACCAACTGGAACAACAAGCTGCGTACCTCGCAGCTGTGCTTCCCGTCGGACTCGAACACCGCCGTCTACGCCACCAGCGGCTATGGCAACAGCGCGGCCAACAACAATGCCATCAGCCTGTCCAGCGACGGCATCTTCAGCGACGGTTATTCGACGCAGCTCGCGACGATGACGGGCTCGGTCAGTGCCGGTTATGTGGCCCGTTTGAAAGTAGGTATTGCCGCATGAGTGGGATCGAGCGCCGGGCCGCCCCTAGCCGAGCCGCATCCCCTCGGGGGATCGGTCGGTGTACCCACCGGACGAGGGGCTGACATGCATTGCCTCGTTGTCGACGATGACGCCGAGATCCGCACCAGCCTGACGGCCTATCTGGAAGGCTTTGGCTGGCGGGTCAGTGCGGCGGCCGACGGACGGGGCATGCGCCAGCAGCTGACGAGCGACCAGGTCGATGTCATCGTGCTCGATCTGATGCTGCCCGGCGAAGACGGCCTGGCGCTGCTGCGCTGGCTGTCCACGCGGGCCGATGCGCCGCCGGTGCTGATGCTGACCGCACGCGGCGACACCATGAGCCGCGTCGTCGGCCTGGAGCTCGGCGCCGACGACTACCTCGCCAAGCCCTTCGAGCCGCGCGAATTGGTCGCGCGCTTGCAGGCCCTGGTGAGGCGGGCCAACAAGGGCGGCCAGACCCTGGCCGAGGACACACGCCTGCTGCGCTTCGGCCGCTGGCGCTTCGACCGCATGACGCGCCAGCTCATCAATGCCGACGACGTCGGCATTGCCCTCTCCAGCGCCGAGTTCCGGCTCCTCGGCGCCTTCGTGCAGCGACCGGGCCGCGTGCTCAGCCGTGACCAGCTCATCGAGCTGACCCGCGCACCCGGCGTCGAGGTCAACGACCGCAGCATTGACCTGGCCGTGTCGCGCCTGCGCGCCAAGCTCGGCGACACGGCGCGCGAGCCGTCGCTGATCCGCACCGTGCGCGGCGAGGGCTATCTTTTTGATGCCGAGGTGAGCCCGTGCTGAAGCCATGGAAGGACTGGGATCGCCTGGGTCTGCGGCTGTTCCTTTTGATGTGGGCCGCGTTGGCGCTGAGCCATCTGGCGGCTTGGAGCCTCGTGGCGCAGACGCTGCACGGGCCGGGCATGGACGGGCGCCCCGGGCCACCCCCGATGCATGCCAACAGAGGCCCGATTTCTCCGCCGGCTGGTGGCTTTGACGACGCCGGCCCGCCACCGCGCGGTGAACACGTCGCCCGCGTGCCCACCTTCCCGTCGCTGCCGCCCAGCTTGCCCTGGCGCTCCAGCCTGCTGGATTACGGTGTGCGCCTGCTCGTCATCGCGTTGGCGGCCTGGTGGGGTTCGCGCTGGCTGGCCCAGCCTGTGCGCCGTCTCGTTGCCGCGGCGCAGGGGCTGACGCCGGCGCTCGCCCAGGGCCGCCCGGCGCCCGCGCTCGACGAGGCCGGCGGCACCCGCGAGGTGCGCGACGCCGCCGCCGTGTTCAACCGCATGGCGGCCGAGCTGAGCGGCCAGTTCGAGGAACGCGGCCTGATGATCGCGGCCATCTCCCACGACCTGCGCACGCCGCTGACCCGCATGCGGCTGCGGCTGGAGACGGGCGAGGTGGAAGCCGGCGTGCGCGAGCGCTGCGTGGAGGACATCCGCGAGATGAACCGGCTGGTGGAGAGCGTCATCGAGGTGTTCCGTCCCGCCGAGGCGGTCGAGGCCCAGCGCGTCGATCTGTCGGCCCTGGCCCAGTCCGCTGTCGACGACCTGGCCGAGACGGGCGCCACCGTCAGCTTCACCGGCCCGCCGGCTGTCGTGCGAGCCGATCCGGTCGCCCTGCGTCGCGTGGTCGACAACCTCGTCGGCAATGCGCTGCGCTATGCCGGCCAGGCCGAGGTCAGCGTCGACCTGTCGGCCGGTGTGACGCGGCTGGTGGTGGAAGACAACGGCCCCGGCATCCCGGAAGCCGAGCTGGAGCGCGTGCGCCAGCCCTTCCGCCGCGTCGAGGGCTCGCGCAACCGCCAAACCGGCGGCACGGGGCTGGGCCTGTACATCGCTCAGCAACTGGTGCGCCGGCAGGGCGCATTGCTGGTGCTCAGCAACCGGCCAGAAGGTGGGTTGCGGGCGGAAGTCGTTTTCTAGGCGCCTCGCGCATAGCGCGCCGGTGGCTGGCCCACATGGCGCGTGAACGCCACGCTGAAGGTGCTGGCTGAGCTGTAGCCGACGCGCTCGGCCACGTCGGCCACGCCCAGGCTCTCGTCGCGCAACAGCCGCCGCGCCAGTGCCATGCGCCAGGCCAGCAGATAACTCATCGGTGCCACGCCCACCGCGCGGCTGAAGCGTTCGAAGAAGGCCGAGCGCGACAGCGCCGCCTCCCGGGCCAGTGAGGCGACGGTCCAGGGCTGGCCCGGTGCTTCGTGCAATCGGCGCAGCGCGGCGGCCAGGCGCACGTCGGCCAGGCCGCGCACCAGGCCCGGCGACGCGGCGGTGCCGGCCGCACAGCGCAGGGCCTCGATGAGCAACACCTCCAGCAGCCGCGCCAGCACCTCGTCGCGCGCTGCCCGCTCGGCGCCGGTTTCGTCGATGAGCAGCCGCACCAGCGCCGTCAACCGCGGCTCGCCGCGCACATGCATCAGCTGGGGCAGCAGCGAGACGAGCAGGGCCGCATCCGGCGAGCCGAAGCTGCAATGCCCCACCAGCAGCCGCACGTCGGCCGGGACGTCCGCGTTGCCGACGCGGTAGCTGCCGTCCGCCAGCCGCTCGGGCAGTGTCAGGGGCAAGTCCGCCGCCGCCGGGCCGGCGCTGCTGGTCGTGAAGGGCAGCGCTGCGGGCACGAGGGCGAAGTCGCCGGCTTGCAGGTCCAGCGGCGGTTGCCCGTCGACCGTGAGGCGGCACGCGCCTTCCAGCACGACGGCATAGAAAGGCAGGCCGGCGTCCGTGCGGCGCACCCGCCAGTCGCCCGCACCGGCAACCACCTTGGAAAAGCGTGCGCCGGGCTGCAGGAGACCAACGACTTCGGCGAGGGGATCGGTCACGACAGGACGTTTGCCAATGTTTTGCGGACTTTTGATTGTAGGCAGTCCTGCTGCGCCGCCCTATCGTGGCGCATCCCCCAACCCCCAGGAGTTCCCCATGAAAACCGTGCTCATCACCGGCTGCTCGTCCGGCTTTGGCCTCGAAACCGCGCGCCACTTCCTCGACCAGGGCTGGCAGGTCATCGCGACGATGCGCACGCCGCGCGACGATCTGCTGCCGCGCAGCGAACGCCTGCGCGTGCTGCCGCTGGACGTGACCGACGCCGCCAGCATCCGCTACTGCGTGGACGCGGCGGGTCCTGTCGACGTGCTGGTCAACAACGCCGGCATCGGCCTGCTGGGCGCGCTGGAAGGCATCCCGATGGCACAGGTACGCGAGATCTTCGAGGCCAATACCTTCGGCACGATGGCGATGACTCAAGCCCTGTTGCCGCAGATGCGCCAGCGCCGCTCGGGCATCGTCATCAACGTCACGTCCAGCGTGACGCTGAAGGCGTTGCCGCTGCTGGCCGTCTACACGGCGAGCAAGGCGGCGGTGAATGCCTTCACCGAGTCGCTGGCGTTGGAGCTGCATCCCTTCGGCATCCGCGCCTGCGTCGTGCTGCCGGGCCGCTCGCCCACCACCCGCTTCGCCGAGAACGCGCGCTCGCGCATGCAGGGCAGCATTCCCGAGGCCTATGCGGAGCTGGCCGAGCGCGTGTTCGCCAACTGGGGCGAGCAGCCTGCGGGCGAGGTGACGCATGCCCACGATGTGGCCCTGGCTGTGTGGCGCGCGGCCACGGACCCCAGCTGCCCGATGCGCGTGCCCGCAGGTGCCGACGCGGTGGCGTTGGCGGCCTGACGGCTCACGCGGCCTCGGTGAGGCGCGGCGTCAGGCCGCGCGACGCGCAGAAGTCACGGTAGCCGGCGATCACGTCGGCCGTCGTGATGTGCCGTTGCACCGTGCCGTCGGCCGCCACGTAGTCCACGTCGCCACGCACGACGACATGCAGCACCAGCACCTCGTCGCCGACGGCCTCCCAGCTGTCGACATTGCCGACGGGCTCGAAGACATAGTCGCCCGCGCCGATGACGCGGCCGTCGTCCAGGCGGCGCTGGCCCTGCAGGTTCAGGCCGTGCACCTCGCCGTGGTGGCGGTGCAGCGTCAACTTCGTTCCAGGCGTGAGCCGCATCAGCTCCACCCAGCCGCCATCGGCAAGGAATTGCAGCGGCAGCGACCACTTGCCCGGGCCTTCGGGGATCCAGGCGTCCAGGCCGGCGCGCCGCAATGCTGCGTCGACATGGGGCCGGACATGGGGTTGCAGGCCGTCGAAGGGTGTCGTCATCGAGCTCATGGCAATCTCCTGTGTTGCAGGGCGCTAGAGTGCCGGCTTGCATGGCTCCACAAAAGAGCCAAATTGAAGAGAAGACATGGAGCCAAGCCTGGAACTCGATCTGCAGCTCGCCGCGCGCGGTTCGCGCCTGGCCAGCCTGCATGCGGCGCTGCGTGACGCCATCGCCAGCGGGCGCCTTGCACCTGGGCTGCGCCTGCCGTCGTCACGCGAGCTGGCGGCGCAGGTGGGCGTGTCACGCAACACCGCGGTGGCCGCCTATGAGTTGCTGGCGTCCGAGGGCTGGCTGGAGTCGCGCGGCGCGGGCGGCAGCTTTGTGGCCGAGCTGCCGCGGGCCGCGGTGGGCGTGTCGGACCGCGCCAGCGTGGCGCCCTGGGCCGACAGCCGCTGGCTGCGCGGCGAGAGTGGCGGGTGGCCGGCAGCGTTCACCAGCGGCCCGGCACCGGCCTATCACTTCAAGACCGGCATGCCGGACACGGCGAGCTTTCCTTTTGACGTGCTGCGCCGCCTGCAGACGCGCGCGCTGCAGGCCGCCGCGCGCGAGCCGGCAAGCTACCCGCCGGCGCAGGGCCTGCCGGCGCTGCGGGCCGCCATCGCGGGCCATGTGTCGTCGTCCCGCGCGGTGGCTTGCACGGCGGACGACGTGGTCATCACGGCCGGGGCGCAGCAGGCCTTCGACCTGATCGCGCGCGTGCTGGTCACGCCGGGTCGGACGCTGGCCGCTGTCGAGAACCCAGGCTACCCGCCGCTGCGCGCGGCCCTGCTGGCTGCGGGGGCGAGGCTCGCGCCGATACCGCTGGACGCTGAAGGGCTGGTCGTGAGCGCCCTGCCGGCGGAGACACGCATCGTCTGCGTGACGCCGTCGCACCAGGCGCCGCTGGGCATGGCGATGTCGCTGCCGCGCCGGCGCGACCTGCTGAACTGGGCCGCCGGGCACCAGGCCGTCGTCATCGAGGACGACTACGACGGCGAGTTCCGCTTCACGTCGCGGCCCTTGGATGCCTTGAAGACGCTGGACCGCGATGGCCGCGTCTTCTATGTCGGTACCTTGTCCAAGAGCATGCTGCCGGCGCTGCGCCTGGGCTATGTCGTCGCTCCCGCCTGGGCACGCGAGGCGCTGGTGGCAGCCAAGCATGCGGCCGGTTTCGGCACGCCGGCGCTGACCCAGGCCGCCGTGGCCGACTTCATCGCCGAGGGCCATCTGCTGCGGCATGTGCGCCGCATGCGCGCCGAGTACGCCGAGCGGCGCCGCGTGCTGGAGCAGATGCTCAAGCGCCATATGGGCGATCGGGTGGACATCTTCCCCGCTGTCGCGGGCCTGCACCTGGCCGTGGCGCTGCCCGGCGTCGATGCCGACGAGCTGACGCGTCGCGCCTGGGCCGCCGGCGTCGGCGTCGAGCCGCTGAGCCGCTATTCGCTCGGCGAGGGCGGCGTGTCTGGCCTGGTGCTGGGCTACGGCAGCGTCACGGCGGCGCGCATTCCCGAGGCCGTGCGGCGCCTCGCAAAAGCGCTTGGCACCCTCTGAATCGCTGAACTTGGCTCTGTGACCGGACGACCGGGCTGCCTAGGCTGCAGGCCTGGCAAATCACGGAGCACACCATGGCCCACTTCATGTGCCGCACCTGCGGCACCGAACACGACGACAGCGCCCAGCCGCCGGGGCTGTGCCGCATCTGCAGCGACGAGCGTCAGTACGTCGGCTGGCAAGGGCAGGCCTGGACGACACATGACGAACTGGCCACCCTCCACCGCAACCGGCTGGAGATGGATCACACGCTGTTCGGCATCGGTGTCGCGCCGGGCTTCGCGATTCCGCAGCGGGCGCTGCACCTGCCCGAGGCAGGTGTGTTGTGGGAGAGCACGGCCCTTGTCACAGAAGAGGCAGTGGCTGAGCTGAAGCGGCGCGGTGGCGTGGAGCGCATCGCGATCTCCCACCCGCACTTCTATTCGGCCATGGTGCGCTGGAGCGAGGCGTTGGGCGGCGTGCCGATCTTCGTGCACGAGAACGACCGCGAGTGGGTGGCGCGCTGTTCGCGCTGGGTGGAGTTTTGGCGCGGCGACACGCTGGACCTGGGCCGCGGCGCGACGCTGTTGCGTTGCCCGGGGCACTTCCCGGGCAGCACGGTGCTGCACTGGTCTGGTGGCGGAAAGTCGCTGTTGCTGGCGGGTGATGCGCTGCATGTGGCGCAGGACCGGCGGCATGTCAGCTTCATGTACAGCGTGCCCAACCATGTGCCGGCCAGGCCCAGTCTGGTGAGGGAGACGCAGGCGCGATTGCGCGGCGTTCAGTTCGACGATGTCTACGGTTTCACCTGGGGCCTGAACATCATCGGCGCCGGACGCGAAGCGGTGGACGCGTCCTTCGAGCGCTACTTCGACCTGGTCGCGGCGTAGGCGCTGTTCGACCGCTTTTGCCGCGGTCCTCATGACCCGCGTGCAGTGCCGCGGGAATCCGCCCCGCGAGGGCGGGTAACTTTTCTCTGACGCGCCAGAGAAAAGTCACCAAAAGAGGAGCGCTAATGCAATCCGCACCCGAGCGGGACGAGGCGCTCGCAAGCTCGGAGTAACGCCGGGCCTACAAGCGAACCGCTGCGCTCTCGCACACGACTTGTGAAGAGCGCCAGCGATCGCGCCTTCAAGCCGGTTAACACCGGCTGCACGCCGGGCTCATCAGGGAATACCGCGTCGCTGGGGCGACGCCAGGTGGATGCTGCGCAGCGATCGCGTCGCCCGAGCGACGCTGTATTTGGTTTTGTGGTGAGCCCGGCGTGCAGCCGCGCGTTAAGCGGGCAGGTGGTGCGATGGATGGTGCGGGTGACAGTGACAGCAGCGAGAGCGCAGCGGGACGCTTCGTCCCGCAAAGCCGGAGGGCGTTTTCGCGCGCCGCTGACGGCGGCGCCGCGATGGTGTGCGGTTCAGGGCCTCTTCTTTGGTGACTTTCTTCTGGCCCCGCAGAAGAAAGTTACCCGGCCGCCGGGACGGACTCCCGGCAATGCAGCGAGCAGACGCGCTCTGCGCAAAAGCAGCCCGCCCGCAGCCATCAAGCCATCAAGCCATCAAGCTGCCTGCTCCACATGCGCATGCCTTGTGTACAGGAAGTCGATGACCTCCTTGCGTGCAGCCACATAGCGAGCGTCTTCCGCCAGCTCCACCCGCACCCGCGGCCGCGGTATGCCCACCGACAGGATCTCGCCAATCGTCGCCGCCGGCCCGTTGGTCATCATGACGATGCGGTCGGACAGCAGCACGGCCTCGTCCACGTCGTGCGTGACCATGACCACCGTGCTCTGCGTGCGCGCGACGATCTTCAGCAGTTCGTCCTGCAGCTTGGCGCGGGTCAGCGCGTCCAGCGCACCGAAGGGCTCGTCCATCAGCAGCACCTTGGGCTCCATGGCCAGGGCCCGGGCGATGCCGACGCGCTGCTTCATGCCGCCCGAGATTTCATGCGGGCGCTTGTGCAGCGCATGGCTCATGCCCACCAGCTCCAGCGCGGCGCGGGCGCGCACCTTGAGCTGGGCGGGGCTCTCCTTGCCACTGAAGACGGACTCGACCGCCAGCAGCACGTTGTCCAGGCAGGAGAGCCAGGGCAGCAGCGAGTGGTTCTGGAAGACGACGGCACGCTCGGGCCCCGGCGCGGCGATCTCGCGGCCGTCGCAGATCAGCGCGCCCGAGGTTGGCGCCAGCAGGCCGGCGATCAGGTTCAGCAGCGTCGACTTGCCGCAGCCCGAGTGGCCGATCAGCGTGATGAACTCGCCACGCTGCACGTCGAGGTTGACGTCCTGCAGCGCATGGAAGCGCCCCTTGCGGGTGGTGAAGACCATCTCGGCGGCTTGCACTTGGATGAAGGGCTTCATGGCATCAGTCCTCGAAGGTGAAGTGCTTGGCAAGAGACATCAGGAACCATTCGAGCAGCAGCCCGACGGTACCGATGACGAAGATGGCGATGATGATGTGGGCGACGTTGAGGTTGTTCCACTCGTCCCAGACCCAGAAGCCGATGCCGACGCCGCCGGTCAGCATCTCGGCCGCGACGATGACCAGCCAGGCCGTACCGACCGACAGGCGCACGCCCGTCAGCACATAGGGCAGCACCGCGGGCAGCAGGATGCGCGTGATGACCTTCCACTCGGACAGGCGCAGCACGCGGGCGACGTTGAGGTAGTCGACCGGCACGCGCTGCACGCCGACGGCTGTGTTCACCACCATGGGCCAGATCGAGCAGATGAAGATGGTCCAGATCGCGGCCGGGTTGGCGCTCTTGAACACCAGCAGGCCGATGGGCAGCCAGGCCAGCGGCGACACCGGCTTGAGCAGCGCGATCAGCGGCGACACCATGCGGTTGGCGAACTCGAAGCGGCCGATGATGAAACCCAGCGGGATGCCGACGAGAGCCGCCAGGCCGAAGCCCATGCCGACACGCGACAGCGAGTTCAGGATGTTCCAGCCGATGCCCTGATCGTTCGGGCCCTTGCGATAGAACGGGTCGGAGAAGAGCTGGACGGCGGCATCGAAGGTGGCCGCCGGGGTGGGGAAGCTGCCGCCCTTCATGGTGGCCAGGCCCCAAAGGCCAATGAGCAGGGCCATGCCGAGGACGGGGGGCAGCACGCGCATCGCCAGCGCACGCCAGTCGTAGGGCGTGCGTTTCGGCGCAGGCTTGGGCATCTCGGCGGGTGCGGCAACCGCGGGGCGGCTGGCGCTGGCGGTGGTGGTGGATGCAGAAGCCACAACGGCTTCGCCCGGGGAGTGGAAGACTGCGGAGACCATGATTAAGCCTTGATCTTGAAGCCGTCGGCGTACTTCGCCGGGTCCTTGCCATCCCAGACAACGCCGTCGATCAGCTTGCTGGTGCGGAAGTCACTCTTGGGCACGTTGATGCCCATGGCGCTGGCCACTTGCTTGTAGAGCGCCGTCTGGTTGACCTGCTGGGCCACCGCCAGGTAGTCAGGGTGGGACTTGAGCAGGCCCCAGCGCTTGTGCTGGGTCAGGAACCACATGCCGTCGGACAGGTAGGGGTAGTTCACCGTCCCGTCGTTGAAGAACTTCATGTGGTTGGGGTCGTCCCAGGTCTTGCCCAGGCCGTTCTGGTAGCGGCCCAGGATGCGCTGGTTGATCGCGTCGACGCCGGTGTTGATGTAGGCCTTCTGCGCCACCGTCTCGGCCATCTTCAGCTTGTTGGACAGGCTGGCGTCGATCCAGCGGCTGGCCTCCAGCACGGCCATCATGACGGCACGGGTGGTGTTGGGGTACTTCTTGACGAAGTCGGCGCTGGTGCCCAGCACCTTCTCGGGATGGTCCTTCCAGAGGTCCTGCGTCGTGTTGGCCGTGATGCCGATGCCGTCCATGATGGCGCGGTGGTTCCAGGGCTCGCCGACGCAGAAGCCGTCCATGTTGCCCACGCGCATATTGGCCACCATCTGCGGCGGCGGCACGGTGATGAGCTTGGCGCCCGACATCGGGTTGATGCCCGCGGCGGCCAGCCAGTAGTGCATCCACATCGCGTGGGTACCGGTCGGGAAGGTGCCAGCGAAGGTGTATTCGCGCGGGTTGGCCGCCATCACCTTGGCCAGCGACGGGCCGTCGACGGCGCCCTTGTCGGCCAGCGCCTTGGACAGCGTGAAGGCCTGGCCGTTGTGGTTCAGGTTCATCAGCACGGCCATGTCCTTCTTGGGGCCGCTGGTGCCCAGATGGACGCCGTAGACGAGGCCGTAGAGCACATGGGCCATGTCGAGYTCGCCGTTGACGAGCTTGTCGCGCACRCCGGCCCAGSWGGCYTCYTTGGTCGGGATGATCTTGACGCCGTACTTCTTGTCGAAGCCCAGCTCGGCTGCCATCACGACCGATGCGCAATCCGTCAGCGGGATGAAGCCGATGCGCACTTCCTCCTTCTCGGGCTTGTCCGATCCCTGGGCCCAGGCACCGCCGGCCAAGCCGAGGGTGGGGAGGGCTGCAGCCGCGGCCAGCAGGCTGCGGCGCTGAAGGTGGGGCGTGGCGTTCGAGTTGTCGCTGGCGGTCATCACGGGCTCCTGTTCATGCAAGGCGCAACGCCGTGCGACCACGCATCGCCCGCACCGCGACGAGCAGTGCGAGCGACAAAGGAGAGGTCGGACGCCGTTGTCCCGAAGTGCCGGCCGATTCATCAGCCGGCCGGCCCGAGAGGCCTGCGCCATTGCAGGCCTCGCATTGGTTAACGCAGGTTGCGTGCCAGCCCCCGCACCGTGGCGCCAGGCCCGATTTGCACGCGCTTGGCGCATGGCAGGCGCTGTGGCGGGCGGTTTGCGCCGGGTCGGTGCGTGCAGTCACGACGCGTGTTGGTGCGTCCGGGTGCGCGGCGCCCCGGGTGCGGGCATGCATTTTTAGGAGCGCCCGCAATTGCCCGCCGACAGGGTCAGCCGCTTCAATGCGGCCATACCAAGACAGGGAGTGCCCCATGCGGCTGGACAACTACAGCGTTGCCCCTTTTGAAAGCCTTGATGCCTTCGATCCGGTGCAGCGTGACGCCGATGCGCCCCGGCATGGCGCATCTGAGGCGCCGGCGCCCGAGCCGGTCATCGCCGAAGAGACGCCCAGCCGGTTGCTTGCCGAGATGGCCCGGCAACCGCCGGTCTTCGTGCTGCTGCCGGAACCGGGTCCGATGCGCCGGCTGCCGCGCCTGGTCGATGGCGACCGCTGGCCGCTGCGGCAGCGCGAGCCTGAAGGGCGCTTCGAACGTTTCGAGCGCTTCGAGCGCGACGGCGGCCAGGACGGCGAGCTGCCCAGCCACACGCCTGCCTCGGTTGCCGAGGTGCCCGTGCCGGCCCCGCCGCCCGCACCCGCACCGCCGTCGGCCAGCGAGCCGGCGTCGGTCGAAGCGGCGCCTGCACCTGCGCCGGTTGAAGCGGTGGCTCCCATCGAGGCCCCGCCCCCTGCTGCCGCGCCCACGCCACCCGCGGCCAACACAGGCACCGTGGCATTGCCGCTCGGCCCGGCGGTCAACCCGGACTGGTTGAACCAGCGCGAAGCTGCGCTGAAGGGCGTGCGCGCTGAATTCGAAGCTGCGCGTGAAGCCGCCCGTCAGGCGCCACCCGCCGATGTGGCGCAGGCGATCGGCTCCGGCTGGGTGGCTGCGCAAACCGATCACGACGGCAACCCCGTCAACGGCGCCGTCTTCGTGCCCGACACCGCCGCGGCGGCCGCGGCTCCCGAGTCCGTGCCGGCCTGGATGCTGCGCGAGGGCATGGGCGCCCCCGCGCCGCAGGGCCAGTGGCTGAGCTTCGACGAAGGTACCTACGAGCAGGCCTACCGCGAGCGCCTTGCCGAGCGGCCCGAGGCCTCCGCGCCGCTGAACAAGCTGGCCGAGCTTTACGGCCAGCCCGTGCAGCAACTGCTCGGCACGCAACCGGGGCTGTGGGCGCTGGGCACGCAGGACCACGCCATCAACGCCGGCCCGCCGCCGCAGCCCGGCGTGGCGATGGGCGACGCCGCCAGCCTTGGCCAGCTCGACCTCTATCTGGCTGACCCCTTCCTCACCCAGCTGCGCACCCAGCTCGGCGGCGCGCCCGCCGCGCCGACGAGCAGCCTCGCGCTGGAGCAGCAGCGCCTGTACGGCACCGAGCGTGTCGCTGAGCTGACCCAGCTCAGCCAGGCCATGGCGGCCGTGCGCCAGACCCATGCCGCGGCCATGCAGGCCGCGCGCGACGGTGGCGGCACGGGCTGGATCGAGGTGCCGCTGCAGTTCGGCACCGACCCGGAGACGGGCTGGCCCACCGGCATCTACCAGACCGTGGGCGACGGCGAGATCCTGCGCGACGCCAGCGGCGCGCCGGTGCTGGCCACACAGCGCGTCTTCGACGAGGCGGCGTTCACGAACGCCTGGCTGGCCCAGGGCGGGCTGGCTCAGGAGGCGTTCGCCCGCTTCTACGGCCAGGCCCACAGCCAGATCACGCTGCAGCAGGACAACAGCGAGAGTGGCGGCCCGCCCCGCTGGGTCAGCCAGCCCGGCCTGGACAACCCGCACGCCGCCCTCGGGGACAGCGGCGTCTGGGACGGCGACCTGGTGGCGCTGGACCTGAACCGTGCGCCCAAGCTCAACAACGACGCGGGCGTCGGCTTCGACCCGCAACTCGGCTGGGTCACGTCGCGCGACAACCTCTACGAGCACCGCAACTGGTTCGAGCGTGCAATGCCGGTCGTGATGGTGGCCTTCGTCAGCTGGGCCACCGCCGGTGCGGCTTCGGCGGCCGGCTGGGGCGCCGTCGGCTCGGCGGCGGCCGCCGGTGCCGCGGCCTCCTTCGCGGGCGGGGTCATCAACGGCAACCTCAGCCTCAAGGGCGTGCTCATTGGCGCCGTCAGCGGCGCACTGACGGCCGGCCTGACGCCCGGGCTCACCAACACGCTCAAGGATGCCGGGCTAGGCGCGGCCGCCGGCGTCGCCGCCCGCATGACGGTGCAGGGCGGCATCCAGGCGCTGCTGGGCGGCAAGTTCAAGGATGGCGCGATCGCGGGCTTTGCCAGCGGGCTGGCGGACCTGACAAGCGCCAACGTGGGCGAGAGCATCGACAAGGCCGTGAAGGCTGGCACGATGAGCGCCACCGAGGCGATGGCGGCGCGTACCTTCAACACCATGCTGAGCAGCGCCATCCGCGCGGCCGGCACGCCGGGCGATCCGGCGCAGGCCTTTGCACAGGACTGGCTGGGGTCGCTGATGCAGGAGCAGCTGCCTGCGCCGGCGCCAGCACCGACCATGCCCGATCCAGATGGCGTGCAAGCATTTCCCCTGCCGGGGCCAGGGGATGTGGAGGTCAGGCCGCTGCCGCCAGCTGGCCCTCTCTTTGATGATGAAGGCAACCTGATGCCCGGCGCAGTGGATGCGAATGCGTCGGTCGTTGATCAAGCGGGGCAGATTTATGAAGGCCTGCTCGCTCAGGGGCTGACGCAGGAAGATGCAGCGGACCTGGCTTCGGACTACCTTGCGCAGCATGCCTCCGCGCCTGCGTCCGATGCGGCAGCCCAGGCCGCCTGGGCCGCGATGACGCCTGAGCAGCGCGAACTGCACCTTCAGGACGTGCAGCAGCAGATCGAGTTCCAGCTGCGCAGCCAGGAGATCAACGATGCCTCCATCCAGGACCCCGCAGATCTTCTGATCAGCACGGGAGGCGGGGGTGCCCGGGGCGCGGCCCGCGGCGGTATTGGCAGCGGTGGCTTTGAGATGGTGCGCAACGGCGACTGGGACGCCAAGCTCAACCTGGCCTCCGACCCGTTCGGGCTGCTGGGCGAGGTGGCCAACTTGCAGGGCGACCTGGCCAAGCTGCAACGCATCCAGATCGAAGACCGCATCCAGACCATGCGGCAGGGCATGGAGGCGCTGGGCGTGAAGGGGCTGCCCGAGGGCTTTGTTGCGGGCCTGGACGGCAGCCGGGACTACCAGTCCACCGTCGATCGGTTGCAGGGCGCTTACGAGGATCATGTGCGCAACCAAAGGCTGCGGGCCGCTTGGGGAGACGACTACGCCAATGTGCGCATCGGGCGATCCGGGATGACGGTGCTGGAGTTTGAGAAGAAGGTGCTTGATCTGCAGCAGCGAGCGGCCGATGCGGCTTACAAGGAAGCCGTGGCCAAGATTGCAAGCGGCGAGTTGCCGCTCAAGAACAATGATTTCGCACTTACGGCAGGCACCTACATGGACGCGCAGGTGCGGGCGCAGTTGCGCTTCATGGGGCGCGGCGAAGGTATTCCCGACAGTTCATCCTCCGTGCTGTGGGCTGTCAACCGCCGCATCACAGACGGCCAGCAGGTCGGCATCCCGGACAACCGGATTGGCGCCAACTTCTATGCCGACACCTCGCTCTCGAGAAAGCAGCCAAGCAGCGAGCAATTGCAACGATGGAACAACATACGATCGGGAAGCTTCCTGATCGTCAGACCGACAGAGCTGGGCGGCTCCTATGCCATTCCCAAGGTGCTGATTCCGGATCCGAAGACGCTGCCGCCGAAACACTGAATGACACGCATCATGTCGCTTCGAGAAGACCTGGAAAACTTCAACGGTTCGATCAATCTGGCGATCGGCAACCCACCCGATGATTACCCCGATTGGAGCTATGTGACTTATGAAAGCCACATGGCCGACATCAAGGAACTGTGGGCATCGATTCGCCCTGCGCTGAAGCGCGACCTGGCCGAAGCCCAGCAGATCGACGCCAAACTCGCCGAGATGTTCAGCGCCTTTGACGCCGGTGAGAAGGAACGGGGCCGCAAGGCAGCGCTGTTCATCTACAACATGGAGCCGACCCGGCTGCGCTGATCGCCGCGACTGCCGCTGTGCTTCACATGGCAGCCGGGGCGACGGATCGGCACTCAGCTTTGCCACTCCAAGCCCCATGCACGACTGCTGGCGGTGATGGATGCGCCGCCCGGCCGGCAACCGAAGTTGCTCCAGGACTTCGTCAAGCATTGGTACGCCGAACTCCACCGCCCGCCCAGGAAGGGCATGTCACGCCTGATCAACCTGGACGAATGGCCCTACTGGTATGACAACCACGAGGGCGTCAGCAGCTATTTCAGCTATTGGTGCGTGGAAGCCGTCGCCGTCGTGAAAGCTTTCGGCGTCGACGACTCGCTCTGCCTTTCGCTCCCCAACTACCCCGGTGACCTGCTGAGGCCGCAAGGACCGACAACGCACGCCGGCAACGGCCTCGCGCCCGCCCCGGCGCCGGCCCCAACCAAGCCGGGTTGGTTGCAAAAGCTCAGGCGTGCGTTTTAGCGCGATAGCTTGAGGTGAACTGGCGAACCCCAAGAAGTAGCGGTCAGTCGATGTTGGGGTTGCGACCCAACTTACCGCGCTGGGCCGAGGCGATGCAGGCGGGCAAGGAGGTGAGGGTGGAGGTCAGTCCTGTCTATGCCGCTGTTGGCGAGGTGCCCACGAGGATCGACGTGAGGTATTGGATCGACGGCGCGGCGACCAAACGAGTGTCTCCCAATACCCCCGGGGGATGAATTTGATGCTGAACAAACTTGATGAATCTGTGAAGGCCATCGCCGGGGCGTTGTATGCGGTTTGCGAAAGCTCTGGCGCGGCGGATGTGCGCTTCAGTTTCCGGGTCACGCCCGATGCAAGCGTGTTGGCGCCTGACTACTGGTTCACGTCGCCCGAGGGCGCTGTCAGGAAGGACTTTCCGAAGCGGGAACTTGAAAGCCTGGTTGAAGATGCAGCGCTGCGTCACTGGCGCCTTGCCCAGGATTTCGGCCAGCCCCGCTGGTACATGATGACTGTCAACCTCGAGCGCAGTGGCAAATACTCGGTGGACTTCGAGTACCGCGACGACTACAAGGAAGGCGACATCATGAAAGAGCTGGATTGACGAGGCTGCACGTGCAAGTTCGACATCCCGATCCTTCTTGGCAGGCCGGTGCCCAGGCGCCGTACATGACGCACACGCAGCAGCCGCCGCATCAGCCCTGATTGGTGCGCGGGCGCCCCAGGCCGAGGCTCAGCGGGCGCGCAGCAGCTGATCCGCATCAATCAGGCGCATGGCGACCGAGGCCAGCGTCTGCCCGCCGTCCATGGCCAGCTGGCGCAGGCGCTGGAAGGCCGCCTCCTCGTCCAGCCCTTGCTCGCGCATCAGGATGCCGCGGGCCTTCTCGACGAGCTTGCGCTCGGCCAGCTGGGTCTGGGTCTGGCGCAGGTCGCGCTGCAGGGTCTGGTCGTGCTCGAAGCGGGCCAGGGCCAGTTGCAAGAGGGCACCCAGGCGCTGCGGCGGCAGGCCGGCGAGCTGCAGGGTGCTGATGCCGGCCTGCAGGGCGGCGCGCATCTGCTCCGGGCCCATCTGCTCGGCAAAGAGCAGCACCGGGCGGGGCTGTTGCTGCAGGGATTCGCCCAACTGGGCCAGCAGCTCGGGTGTGGGCTGCTCGCAGTCGACCAGCAGCAGCTCGGGTGCCAGGCGCTGCAGGGCCATGGGCAGGGCATCAGGCTGGGCGACGAGGTCGATGACGTCGACGAGCTGGCAGCGCAGTCGGATCAGCTCCAGGCGGATGACGGGGCTGCGGCGCTGGCCGGCATCCGCCAGCAGCACGCGCAGCCCGGGGAGGGCAAACGGGGGCGTGTTCATGCCCCAGGGCAGTGCAAATAGCGTGCCGTGGGGCGTTTCCTAGGTCTTCAGCGGCAAATACAGGTGCACGACACCGCGCCGGCCGGGTGCCGACTCGCCCAGGTAGCAGGCATAGGGCGGCAGCTGCGGATGCGGCTGGTGCTGCTCGATGCGCAGGCGCTGCATGGCCTGGTACCAGGCCAGCTCCAGCGCCTCGGGCGGGCCGTCGTAGCGCAGTACATAGGCGGCGTGGGCCGCTTGCTGCTGCAGCTTGAGGCCGTTGGGCAATGCGGCATCGGCGGGAAGTTCGACGCCGACCCGGCAGTCGACGATGCGCAGCTTGAGCTGGGTCTTCAGATAGTGGATGGTGGCGGTGCCGGTTGCCGCCAGCCCCGCCGTGGCGAGTTGCTCACGCACCTCCTTGATCCGTGGCGGCAACTCCGCGGCCAGCTTGTCCAGCGGGCCGCGGTGGTGCGCCTGGGCGTAGGCGTGGGCGCGTTGCTCCTGCACGCCGAGGTAATCCAGCGTGTAGGCCGGGGGCGTTGACTCCAGCGTCGCGGCGAGGCGGTCCAGGCCGAAGCGCAGGTCCAGGGCGGTGGCGCCTTGTACGGTGGCGGCAAAGGCGCGCAGCGTGAAGGCGACGCGGCCCTTGAAGCGCCAGGTGACCTGGGTGCCGCCCGGCGCGGGGTCGAAGCGCCAGTCCGAGCGGCCGCGATAGGCAAAGGGCAGGGCGAACTGCAGGCGCTGGCGCAGCGCGCGCGACGGCGTCTGCCTCGTCTGGCGCACGCTGCCGCGGCCGACGTGGGGCACGTCCCAGGCCAGGGCGATGCCATCGGCCTCGGCGCGAGCACCGCGCGCATGCTCCAGCCAGGGGTTCCAGGCCTGCCACTGCGCCAGGTCGCTGACGCGCTGGTAGATGGCCTCAGGCGGCGCGGCGATGAGCCGGCTCTCCTCGGCCCGCACCCGGCCGCTGTAGCGGCCCATGTAGACGAGCAGCAGCACTGTCAGCAGGGCCAGCGCGAAGAGGAGCGCACTCATGGTCGGCTCCTTAGAGCATGCCCATCATTTGGGGAACGACGAGCGTCAGCCAAGGCCAGTAGGTGACGATGACGAGGAAGACGATCATCGTCAGCAGCCAGGGCATTACGGCCTTGGTCAGCTCGGTGATGCCCAACTTCGAGATGCCCGAAGCGACGTACAGGTTCAGGCCCACCGGCGGGTGGCACAGGCCCACTTCCATGTTGACGTCGATCAGGATGCCGAAGTGCACCGGGTTCACGCCCAGCTGCATGGCGGCCGGGAAGAAGATCGGCGCCATGATCAGGATGATGGACGACGGGTCCATGAAGTTCCCAGCACCCAGCAGCACCAGGTTGACGACGAACAGGAAGCCGTTCTGCCCCAGGTTCATGCCCAGCAGCCAGTCGGCCAGCTGGTGGGGCAGGTTCTCGTTGGTCAGCACGAAGGAGAACAGCACCGCGTTCGTGATGATGTAGAGCAGCATCGCGGACATGTTGGCCGAGTCCTTCAGCACCTTGGGCACGTCCTTGAGCTTCAGGTCCTTGTAGACAAAGATGGCCACGAAGAAGGAGTACACCGCCGCCATCGCCGCCGCCTCGGTGGCCGTGAAGGCGCCCGACCAGATGCCGCCGACGATGATGACGACGAGCAGCAGGCCCCAGAAGCTCTTGCGGAAGGCCTGGAAGCGGGCCATCCAGCCCATGCGGGCCAGGCGCGGGTAGTTGTTCTTGCGGGCGATGTACCAGGTCACCGCGGCCAGCATCAGGGCCAGCGTGATGCCGGGCAGCAGGCCGGCGACGAACAGGGCGCCGATGGAGGTGTTGGTCGAGATCGCGTAGATGACCTTCGGAATCGACGGCAGCATCAGGATGCCCAGTGACCCGGCCGTGATGATGACGCCGGCGCCGAAGCGCATCGGGTAGCCGTGAGCCACCATGGCGGGCAACACGATGGAGCCGATGGCCACCACCGTCGCGACCGAGGAGCCGCAGACCAGCGCGAACATCGAGCAGGCCAGGATGGACGCCAGCGCCAGGCCGCCGTGGAAGTGGCCGACCATGGACGTGGCGAAGTTGATCATCCGCCGCGCGACACCGCCGTGGGTCAGGAAGTTGCCGGCCAGGATGAAGAAGGGCACGGCCATGATTTCCCACTTCTCGATGCCCGTGAACAGCTTCAGGGCGACCGATTCGATGGGGACCTGGGTCATCGTGACGATGAAGGTCATCACGGTGAGGCCGAGCGAGATGCTGATCGGCATGCCGGTCAGCATCAGCGCCAGCAGCAGGCTGAAGATGATGAGTGCATTCATTTGCGGGCCTCCACTTCCAGCGGGGTCTGTTCATCCACGCCCTCGACGTGGGACTCGTCATGCTTGGGCAGTTCGCCGGTCTTGTGGAAGGTCCAGCAGACCTGCAGGAAGCGATAGCACATCAGCGCCGAACCGAGCGGGATGGCCGAATAGACCATCCAGGTCGGCCATTCCAGGTCAGGCGTCGTCGGGCCTTCGTACACGTCCTCGCGCGGCTGGCCGATGAGGTCCAGGAAGGCGTGGTGGGCGCCGTTGTCCCAGACGAAGGTGCCGCCCAGCACGGCGATGGCGCCGGTGAACAGCGCGCCGGCCAGCAGGCCGAAGATGACGAAGCGGCTGCGGTTGGCGGGCGACATGCGGTTGATGATGACGTCCACGCCGACGTGGATGCCGGTGCGCACGCCATAGGCCGCGCCGAACTTGCACATCCACACGAACAGGATGATGCAGAGCTCCTGGGCCCAGCTCACGTGGATCTTGAGGGCGATGTCCTGGATATAGGGCAGCCCGGCCAGGTAGCGGTGCACGACGGCGAAAAAGATCACCAGCGTCGCCGCGGCCATCAGGAAGGAGATCATCCACTCCTCCAGATGATTGAGCGCTTTGTTCAACATGAGTTTCTCCAACCGCTTCCGGCGGACGCCAGGCGGTGTATTGACCGAGCGAAGCCGCGGAACTGGCTTTGCCAGGCCGCTGGCTTGCCCCCTGGGGGGCCGGCGTCAGCCGGTACGGGGGGCTTATTTCGGCGCGACGAAGCCAGCCGTCTTGTAGGCGGCCTCGATGGTGGCCTTGCCGACGCGCGATTCCATCTCCTTGTGGACGGGCATCAGCGCCTTCTTCCACTCGTTGGTCTCGGCGGGCGTCGGCGTGTAGATGGTCACCTTGCCGCTGGCTTTGATGCCTTCCAGCGCGCGGCCGTTCTCGGTGCTGGCGATGGCGTTGGCATAGGTCGTGGCTTCCTTGATGGCCGCTTCCAGCTGGGTGCGGATGTCCGCCGGCAGGCCGTCCCAGAACTTCTTGTTGACGATGACCGCATAGGCCAGGTGGCCGTGATTGGACATCGTCATGTGCTTTTGCACTTCGAAGATCTTCTGCGTGTAGAAGTTGCTCGGCACGCCTTCGGTGCCGTCCACCACACCGGTCTGCAGTGCCTGGTAGAGCTCGGAGAAGGCCATCACCTGCGGGATGGCGCCCAGGGCGCGCATCTGCGCGTCCAGCACCTTGCTGGACTGGATGCGCATCTTCATGCCCTTGAAGTCCGCCACGTTGTGCAGCGGCTTGTTGGCGCTCATGATGTGGAAGCCGTTGTCCCAGTAGGCCAGGCCCTTGATGCCCTTGGGTTCCAGCTTCTTGAAGAGATCGGCACCCAACTGCCCGTCGGTCACGGCGCGGAAGGAATCGGTGTCCTTGAACAGGTAGGGCAGGTCGAAGACCTCGAACTCCTTGACGCCCAGCGGCCCGAACTTGGCCAGGGACGGCGCCAGCATCTGCACCGAGCCCAGCTGCAGGGCCTCCATCTCTTCCTTGTCCTTGTAGAGCTGGCTGTTGGGGTAGAGCTCGATCTTGACCTTGCCGCCGGTCTTCTGCTCGGCCAGCTCCTTGAAGCGCTGGGCGCCCTTGCCCTTGGGCGTGTCGGGCGCGACGACGTGGCTGAACTTGATGACGATGGGGGCCTGGGCGAAGGCCGCCGTGGGCAGGCTGAAAGGCAGGGCCAGGGCGGCGGCGAGTGCGAGACGGCGCAGGATCATGGTTTGTCTCCGATATTGGAATGAGGGGTCTGGACGGCATTCTTCCGAGCCCGGGACCCTGCAGATAGTTGTGGAGTTCCACATTTCGCGCGGCCTACTCTCTTCTTAGACTGCACTCCATGACGCTGCGCGAGCTCTTGACCCGAAGCCTGTGGCTGGCACCCCTGGGTTTGTCCCTGGTGTTCGTGGGGGGCGTGCTGACCTGGGTGCGCGCCAACGAGGCCGAGGAGCAGGAGCTGCAGCGCCAGACGCTGATTTCCGACGCCCTCAGCACTGAGGCCCAGCTGCGCGACCGCATCGACGAGGAGCAGACCCATCTGCGCCAGCTCGCCGCGGGCCTGGCCGGCCAGGTGCCCAGCACCGCGGCGCTGGCGGCCCACCCCGAGGTCAACGCCGGCCTGCGCCGCCTTTGGTTGGCTGTGACCTGGCTGGACTCGCGCAGCAACCGCGTGCTGGCCGAGGTGCCGGCCGAGTCCGAGGCCAACCGCTATGAGGACGGCCTGTCCCTGCACCTGACCGCCCGCGTCGCGCCCGACGGCGTGCTGGTGGTGCGTTATGCGCCAGCCCTGCTGCTCAAGCGTGGCGTGCCCTGGTGGCTGGCGCGCAAATACGACGTGCAGCTCATCGACAGCGCCGATCAGGTCATCGCCTCCACGACCGAGTCGCCGCTGCGCGCCGCCCTGGGCGAGAAGCCGAGCTACCGCGTCGCCCTGACCGGCCCGCTGCGCGCCAGCCCGCTCACGCAGGCGACGCTGACCGACGCCGCGCTGGAGCTGACGGTGCGCGACCCCGCCGTCAACGGCGTGCGGCCGCTGGCCTGGGTGCTGGTGGCCGGCTTCCTGCCGCTGATCGCCGTCGCCAGCTGGTTGCTGCGCCGCCAGATGCGCCAGGTGCAGCGGGCCGAGGTGGCCGGCCGCACGGAGGCCGCCTGGCGCCGGGCGATGGAAGACTCGGCGCTTGTTGCGCTGCGCGCCCGCGACTTCGACGGCCGCTTGCTGTACGTCAACCGCACCTTCTGCGACATGGTCGGCCTGCCCGCCGAACAGCTGGTCGGCATGCTGCCGCCGATGCCTTATTGGCCGCCCGACGCACTGGCCGAGGTGGCGGAGCGCAACCGCCGCAACCTGGCCGGCCATGCGCCGCGCGAGGGCTACGAAGCGCATTGGCGGCACGCTTCAGGCCGCATGGTCGACGTGATGGTGTTCGAGTCGCCGCTGGTCGACGCCGGTGGCCGCCAGATCGGCTGGATGGGCAGCATCATCGACATCACCGAGCGCAAGCGCCTCGAAGACCGTGAGCGCCGCCAGGTCGAGACCCTGGCCCACAACGCGCGGCTGACCATGCTCGGCGAGGTGGCCTCCACGCTGGCCCATGAGCTGAACCAGCCGCTCACGGCAATAGCCAGCTACGGCGCCGGCATCACCAACTCACTGGCCAAGCTCGGCGTGCAGGACGAGCTCGTGCTCGGCGCGCTGCAGCGCCTGGGCCAGCAGGCCGCGCACGCCGGCCGCATCGTCGCGCGCATCCGCGAGTTTCTGACGCGGCGCGAACCTCGCCACGAGCCCTGCGATCTGCATGAGGTCGTCACCGCCGCCATCGAGCTGCTCAAGCGCGACTGCCAGCGCCGCGGCGTCACGCTGGACGTGAGCCTCGCGCCGGGCGTGCCGGCGATGCTGGCCGACGCCGTCCTGATCGAGCAAGTGGTCATCAACCTGGTGCGCAACGCCGCGGATGCGCTGCAGGCGCGCCCGGCCGGGAACGGCGGCCGGCGCATCGCAGTCAGCAGCCGCGTCGTGGGCGACTTCGTGCGCGTCGATGTGCAGGACAACGGCCCTGGCCTGCAGGGCCGGCGTGTCGAACAGCTGTGCGCGGCCTTCTATTCCACCAAGGCCGACGGCATGGGCATGGGCCTGGCCATCTGCCGCTCCATCATCGAGGCCCATCAGGGCGTGCTCGACGCCAGCGAGGCCGCCAATGGCGGCGCGCTGTTCTCGTTCAGCCTGCCGCTGAGCCCGCAAACCCAGACGGAAACGATCCATGGCTGAAGGCACGATCCATCTCGTCGATGACGACCCTGGCGTGCGTGACGCACTCGCCTTCCTGATGCGCTCGCGGGGCCTCCATGTGCGCGCCTTCGACGGCGGCCCGGCGCTGCTGGAGATGCTGGACCGCGAAGGGAATCCCAAAGGCGTGTTCCTGCTCGACGTGCGCATGGAGCCCATGAGCGGCACGCGCCTGCACGACGAACTGCTGGCGCGCCGGCTGAGGAACCCGGTGCTCTTCCTGACAGGCCATGGCGACATCCCCATGGTCGTCGAGGCGCTGAAGAAGGGCGCCTTCGACTTCCTGGAGAAGCCCTACAGCGACAACGCCTTGGCCGACCGTATCGAGCAGGCCCTGGCCGTGGACGCGGCCATGCAGGCCGAGGGCGCGCACGTGGCCGAGCGCAGCGCGCGGCTGGCCAGCCTGACCGAGCGCGAGCGCGAGGTCATGACGCGCGTGGCGGCAGGCAAGCTCAACAAGGTCATTGCCGACGAGCTGAACGTGTCGGTGCGGACCGTGGAAGTGCACCGGGCCAGGGTGTTTGCGAAGCTGGGCGTGCGGTCGGCGGCGGAGGTGGCGACCTTGCTGGCCGGGCGATAGGCGGCGCGGGGTTCAGCGCCGCGACCTCAGGAGGTCAACGCGCAGATTCGCAGCTGAAGTCAGGCCGCAGCCTTAGTTGCGCGTGAGGCCGCGACGCCCAGGGCCGCCTCGATGCCTTCCGGGGAGACCAAGCCATGGTATTGCCGCTGCAATTCCTCAAACACCGAGTGATTCACGTCCCCGACGAGGAGGCGTGACGCCGTCGCGAACACCGAGCGCCTTTCGCCATCGGGGCCGAGGAACTCATCCTCGGAGCCCTTCTTGACGGCCACGGCCATTCGCGAACGCAGCTCCGCCAGGTCGCGGTTGGACCAGTTGCTGACGATCGCCTCCAGTTGCGACAGCGCGGTCGCCACGATGTGCACGGGCATCTCCGAGAGGGCCGCTGCACCTTGCCGGGCCAGTTGGTGTTCCACGTAGCCCAGATGCCGCATCACCCGCCGCGTCGACGGATGCTGGCCCAGCAATTCGGTGAGGGCCCGTGCCAGCGCCTTCGCTTCTGCGGCTGCCGGTTCCGACAATGGCAGCTGGACCGGCGAGGCCGGCTGGCGGGGAAGCCGGCGCGCGATCCGGCGCAGCGCGGCCCACAGCGCGGCAGTGAAATTCCGGTTCAGCGAGCTGCGACGCCGATCCGGCCGGCGGGAGGAGGAAGGTCTGGACATGGTTCCCTTTACTTCATGGGACGCACGACAAATTGGTCAGGCCAGATTCGATCATGCGGATGGTGGCCTGACCAGAGAACTATTTAACGGTGACGGGCCGATGAAGCCGGCCGGCCACCCGCCGGACGGCCGAGGGACAGGTAGCGCCGTGCTACCGCGAGGCACGGCGTCGCGATGCGGGGCGCTCACCGCGCCCGCGCCCGCGAGTGCCCAGGAACCGACAGTGCCCGGCTCCGTGCTGCGCGAAGCGCTGGGCGAAGACCTGCTGGAGAAGGAGCCGATGGATTTCGAGACCGCATCCGCTCTTGTGGAGGGGCTGAACCAGCTTGACGTCGAGCTTCGAGCCCTCTCAGCGTCGACGGACTGGCCCAAGCGCCTATCCCAGCTCAGGGGGCAGGCCGCGCCTGCCGCTTGGGCGGATCAACGAGTGGCAGCCAGGCCGGCTTGCCGTTGTAAATAGCAACTGCACCCTGGATCCGGGGGGCTGGTGCAGCTGCAGGCTTCATCGAAACTCCTGCGCGAAAGAGCCACGCCAGGGAGGGATCAGATGGCTATCGATTTCGCACTGCAGCGGCCCTGTACGGCCCGCCGGTACACGCCGGAGGTCAGGCTGCGGTCCATGGTCAGGCACCGCGGCATTGCAGAATTCGCGATCGCCCAGTTCCGCGAGAAGTTTCCCCACGCCGACAGCGACACGCTGACCAGCAAGTGCACGGTCGAGATCGCCGTCAAGGGTCCGGACGGCATGGCCATACAGACGCAGGTGACGGTCGGCCAGCTGCTGGAGATGATCGCGCCGCTCAGCGAGCTGGATGGCGAATGCAAGGGTTGCTCGGCCAACCTGTCGGGCCGGGCCTTCGGCTGCATCGGCAAGGTGAACTACCCCATCCGCAAGGAGGCCGAGGACTGGCTGCTCGCGCGCCTGCCCGCCGATGCCAAGGACGCCAACCTGGTCCTGCTTCTCAAATACCTCGCCGACCTCGGCATCGACGGCGCCCCGGTCGAGGCTCAGCGAGCCAAGCCGCGCGTGTTCGAACGCAAGGAGGCCGCCGTCAGGAAATGGGGCGGCTGGCTGGGCCCCAAGATGCAGATCACGTCCAGCCAACTGCTGCAGATGCTGGCCTTCAGTGAATCCATCGGCCCCGAGCAGGCCCAGCTCTACAGCCGGCTGCTCGGCCTGGCCAAGCTGGGCTCGGAGATGGGGGAAGCATCCGACGCGGTAGAACAGTTCCGGGTCTTCCTGCGGGCGGTCAATCTGGCGGCGAGGTTGAATGCGAAGCTGGCTGTTGAAGCTTAGGGTTCCCGTTGAGCAAAGGCGGCTCAAGGCTGGTCTGAGACGTTCGCCGCCGGAGGCCTGAACGGCGGCGACAACGAACACCGGTCATCCAGCGCCGGTAGCCTCGACCGACAGCTTCATCGCCGATTCCTGTCGCCCGACCACGGCCGGCCGAGCAGGGTGCCCCAAACGACCGCTCCCGCAGACCGTGTCCGGCTCAAAGCGACCCATCAGAGACATTCACGTTCCAAGATTGCCCACTAAAAAGCAGCCGCCTGATAGGCAGCATGCGGCAGTACGAAAACGTAGCAATATCAGCTTCGTTGCGGCTTGGCCTGCACAGCTACTTGGAGGAGGACGAGGCTGACGAATCGGGTGCAGCGGGCGGGATCGTCAGAAGGGCGACCTTGGCGAGTCCCTCTTCCTGTGCGATCTGCATCGCCGGCATGACGTACTTGTATTCCACCTTCGAACTGCCCGTGACATGGAGGTCAATTGGCCTGCCGCTGGATTTGAGCTCGCGAAGCTGCGCTCGCAAATCGGCGAGGGCAACGGGCTTGCCTGACAGGATGTATTGACCGGAGTCGGTTACGACAAGACGTACATCACGTGGCTTGGCAGGCTCTCCGGAAGTGACGGTTGGACTCATGGTTAGGGCAAGAAGAGCAACCAGCAGTCTGGCGTTCAAAGGGAAAGGGCGTTTCGCTTCGTTTCTTCTCGACATCTCATCGTCTCCCGGTTACTCGAATCGGCGACCGTTCCCGTGGATCACGGCTGCCGGGACTACCAGTTCGCAGTCAACGCCAACAGCAGCCGCTCGATCTGCTGATCGAAGAACGCCCGGCCTTTGAAGCGCCTGCCGCCATGCCGCTGTACCCTAGCCGATTTCGGCTTCGGGTTGTTTAGTTGCTCGGAGCAGGTTCATCGCTTTTCTACGGGGAGGCGGGGAGTCTGTTCAAGAATTCCACGCGTTGACGTTCGGTAAGCCCGGGACTGCGACCTGACTTCCATACAGAGCCCAATGATGCGAGATCGGGAAGCGCTGCCAATGCCGGAAGAGCGTGTTTCTCAATCCGTTCGACGATGTCTTTGGCAGCTGCCTCGGCATCAACTCTGGTAGTAGCGCACCACCAAAGGTCTTGACTCTCTGGGGCTAGCTGCCCGAGCCGTGTCCTCCACTGTGCCAATGGGATCGATGGGCTCGTGACGTCTCTGACGTCTGCGTACACGAGCTCAGGGGCAAAGACGCCGATGTTGACCGTGAAGCTTGCGTCGCCCACCTTGTTCGAGACCGATGCCTGAACCTCGATGAGATGCACAACGTCCCCAATCTCGCGTCGAAACAGCGCTGAAGACTTGCGATAGCCGAGCGGCTTCAGCAAGGCGTACACCGCGGCGACGATTGGCAATTTGAGTTCGGTGGGAGTCATCGAGCCGCCCCTGCGCTGGCGGATGTTTGCCCGACCAGGTCGGGCGGGCATGAGCGGGTTTTTCTACATAGATGCTACGGGGCAGAGCCTACTGTCCACTGTCCCCTTGGCTCACGGCACAGTCCAACTGGGCTACCCGAAAGCCGCGGCCGGTGGGTGTCAGCTCCTGGCCGGGACCCGGTTTCCCGTTGGGGCGCCACCAGCAGACATTGACCTTGACCGGATACTCACGCTCGAAACAATTGCTGGCCGTAGCTAGTAGCACTGCAGCACAAGCCAAGCGTCCTGGAACTTCCCTTCGCGGGCAGGCGCCTCTCGCACCCAGGAGTACAACGTTCCAGCATCACCCCACATGACACCTTGTGCATCGACTTCGCGGACTGTTTCACTCAGCGGATGATGCTCGATCCCGCTGCCCAGCAGCTGCTCTACTCCTTCTGATGGTCGCGAACCCTTGTAACAGCCGTGCGTCGCTGCGCTGCCCCCGTACACGCAGCGCGCCGACTCTCCAGCGAGCGCTTGGCCTCCTGACCCTGGCCGCAGCCTTCGCGCACAGCCCGGCGGCCCTGGCTGCCGACGCCAGCAAGAAGGCCACGGGCGCGAGCAACGTAATCCCGATGTCCTTGTTCAAGCTGATCGAGGAGAAGAAGTACGCCGCTGCGCTGCCGCGAGTCACCAGCCTTGCTGCTCAGAAGAACCAGCACGCCCAGTTCGTGCTGGCCAGCTACTACTCCTGCGGCAAGATCGTGCCGTTCAGCTGCAGCAAGGCCGACGAGCTCTTCAAGGCCTCCATGAATCCGAGCAACGGCGCACCGGAGAACGGCGCGATCTCGCAGGCTGCGCCCAACGAGGTGGCCTGGCTCCACGCCACGTGCACGCAGGACGGCTTTGAGCGCGATCTGGAGACGGCCAAGACCTATGCGATGGAGGCCATGCAACGCGACAACAACGCGTTCGCCCTGGACACGCTCGCGGCTGTGGCAGCTCGCGCCGGCGAGTTCAAGGCGGCAATGAGCTTCCAGCGCATGGCCATCTCGAAGCTGGACGTCATGGCCAAGGCCGAGCCGATCCCCGCAGCTGCCTTTGTCGACTTCAAGAAACGCCTAGCTGGCTACGAGCAGGGCCAGCCTGCCGAGGTCACTGCGGACACCGCGGCGGCGAGCTGCAACTTGCTGCCGGACTGAGGAGCGGCTGTGGGTACGGTTGCATGTGGCCCAGCCCCTGTGGCACTCACCCGGCAAGCCGGGCGTCGCCTCTCAGGTCAAAGCTTGAGCGTCTGCTTTCTGGCGGTCTGCTCGGGCGCCGCCGATTTCCGCTCCGGGTGGGCAAGGTGAGCTCGCGGCCTTAAGAACCGGTAGCTCGAGCCCGGCCAGGCCGAACGGCAGCTTTTGGCGCAGGCCGCGAACTGGAGGTTGCGGCCAGGAGCTGCCGCAGGCCTGCGTCCGCTTAGGGGCGCACCGGCGGCCCAGCGGCGGTCTCGCGCATGCTCAAATGTTGGGCAGAAATCGTTAATGATCCGCCGACAGCAAGTTATGCAGCATGAATAGCGAGCAGACTCCTTCATCGAAGTTCCGCCGAACTTGGATCGCACTGGTCGTCGGAGCCGCAGCGCTCCTTCTGATCTTCTTCGTGTCGGTGATGGCTGAGCCGTATCTCATTGCTTTCGCTGACGGTGCGCCATATGCAGAGCCCCGGTCAAGTGCAGGCGGATGGGCCAATAGCAACCTTTGGCTTGCAGCCACAAGTGCTTGCTGCTTGTCCGTGTTTGCGGTCGGATACGTCGCAACGCGCTTGAGTCCTGCCCACTCGCGCTTTGCGGCCACCGCCCTGTCCGTGCTTGTGATCCTGTATGTCGTCCTTGCGCAGTTCCCAGCCACCAAGTCACTGACCCGCATTGCACTCTGGTCCATTTCTTTGCCAGCCAGTCTTGCCCTTGGTGCGTGGCTGCCATCTCGGGCTCGAAATGCTGCATAACCTTTCGCTGCAGCCGACCCGCGCCAGCTGCGCTGGCTTGGTCGGCTGAGCTCGAACGTTGAACGGCCGCTTCGAGGCTGCGAGATCGCCGAAGGCAAGGACCGCATCGGGTCGGCAAGGCCAGCTCGCAGTCTCGTGAACCGGTCGCTCAGACCTGGCCAGATGTTGCGGCAGCTATCGGCGTTGACTGCGAACGGGTAGTCCCGGCCAAGTGGCGCCGTTCACGACCGACCGCTTGGACGAAGCGGAACGCCGCATGCGCATGAACCTCGTCGGTGGACGGCTAGCGCGATAAGAGCTCCGCGAGCAACGCCTGTCCCTGCGGCCAGTCCCCAAGTCCGCTGCCCGCGTTGATGTGACCGGCCGGCCCGATCTCGACGAGCCGGCTTCCCCAGGCGCCGGCGCAGCGGCGCGCGTGGTCGATGCTCCCGTATGGGTCGTTGCTGCTGGCGACGACGATGCTCGGAAAAGCGAACCGCTCTAGCGGCAAGGGCGAGAACCCGATCGCATCGCGCGGAAAGGTGGCGCCTTCGGAGTCGGGAACGGCCACCAGCAACGCGCCTCGAACGCGACAGCGCGTCGATGCGGCCCAGTGCGCCAACTGAAGGCACGCCAGGCTGTGCGCCACCAGCACGACTTGCGGCTCGCTGCCGCGTACCGCGGCTTCCAGCGCTGCGACCCACGCGCTGCACACGGGGTGATCCCAGTCGTCCTGCTCCACCCGCAGCGTGCGAGGAAGCAGTTCCTGCCAGCGAGTCTGCCAATGCCCGTCGCCGGAATTGCCGATGCCCGGCAGGATGAAAATCGAGTCTTTCGTCATGGGGCCTTGTAGGTGGGTGAAGGACCAGATGACGATAGGCAAGGAAGCTTGGCCGCTGAAGGGCAAGGCATCGGAAAACGCGCCGCAAAACCTTTGGAACATCGGTTCTTGCTGCCACACGTCGCGAAGGAGAGTGCATGGAACTGGACAAGAAGGACTGGCTCATCCTGGAGGCGCTGCAGGCCGACGCAAGGCAGAGTCTGGCAGCGCTCGGCAAGCGCATCGGGCTGTCGCAGCCGGCGATGAGCGAGCGCGTGCGCAAACTCGAGGAGGCCGGCGTGATCGAAGGCTATGGTGCGAGGATCAACCTGCGCTCGCTCGGTCTGGCCTTGCAGGCCATCGTCCGCGTGCGCACGACGCACGAGCACATCAAGAGCTACGTCAGGCTCTTCGAGAAGATGCCCGAAGTGCTTGAGGCCGACCGTCTGACCGGAGAAGACTGCTTCATCGTCCGCTGCGCCTTCGCCGAACCACAGGACCTGGAGCGCGTGGTGGATGCGCTTGCCGCGCACGGCTCCGTGACCACGTCGCTCGTGCTCTCCAGCGCGGTTCGCAAGCGCGTCCCGCTGCAGCGGCACAGCCCTTGAAGGCCTCGCCACCCACCTCCGTCCCTCCGGCAGTACGGCACGTTTGACTCAGTGAGCCGCCGCTCGCACGGGTCTGTTCGTCAGCTGTGGCCGGCCATGTGCCGTCGGCCACCACCGGGTGCTGTCGGGCATGATCGACGACACATGCGCAGGATGGCCACACGCGAAAGGCTACATCCCCGCGGTTCGCAAGCTGGCCGACTTGGTCGGGCGCTCGCCCGGCACCGCCGCCATCACGGGGCTGAAGCTTCTTCGACATCACCCACAGTCAGGCGCTCCACGCCGCTCGATGACGTGCTATTGCGACACGCTGGCGGATCACTCCCCGGCGGGCTTGACGAGCAGACGCTGAGCGCCCGGCCCCTGCGCGGACAGCCTATCGAACGGGTTGCGCAGCCGGCAGCGATCGATCGACAGGCAGCCGCAGCCGATGCAGTCGTCGAGSGTGTCGCGCAACTTCTTCAGCTGMGCGATGCGCTCGTCGAGCTCSRCGCGCCAGGTGCTGGACAGCCGCGCCCAGTCCTCGCGGTTCGGCGTGCGGCTCGCGGGCAAGGTGTCGAGTGCCGCGGCAATGTCCGCCAGCTGGATGCCCACGTGCTGCGCCACGCGGATGAAGGCGACGCGACGCAGCACGTCGCGCGCGTAGCGGCGCTGGTTGCCGGCACTGCGCCGGCTGGCGATGAGCCCCTTCGCCTCGTAGAAATGCAGCGTCGACACCGCCACGCCGCTGCGCCGCGCAACCTCGCCCACGCTCAGGCTGAGCGCGATGCCGGCTGCTTCCAAAGGATTGTTCATGTGCACCTCTTGACCTCGACTTTAGTTGAGGTTCTAGAGTCCGCTCACCACTTCATTGAAAGGTTCAACGCGTGTCCGAATCCACTTCACTGTTCCGTGTCGACAAGTTCGCCGTTCCGGCCGCCTCGCTGAGCGCCTTCCTCGCGCGCGTGCACAACGTCGATCGCCTGCTCGCCAGGCAGCCCGGCTGCAGGCAGAACCTCGTGCTGACACAAACCGAGGGCCCGGGCGAGTTCAACGTCGTCACCATCGTCGAATGGGCCAGCGCGGAAGCGATGGCACGGGCCAAGGCGACCATGCAGGCGCACTATGCAAGCGAAGGCTTCGACCCGTCGGCCTTCATGAAGAGCCTTGGCGTGCGCGGCGACCTGTCGGTCTACAGCAGGGTGCGCGGCTAGCTGTTGAGTTTCGATAGGTTGTACCCACCGAGCCGGGAGGCAGGAGGGCTGTAGCCAAGAGCGGAGTGAGGCCGTCGAGCGTTGTAGTAGGTCAGGAACGCTGGCAACCAGGCCGTGCGCTCACCGCTGTTGGCCCAGACGCGACCATAGGCCCACTCCCGCAGACACGTCTGGATGAAGCGCTCGGCCTTGCCGTTGGTCTGTGGGCAGTACGGC
>NZ_JBFUMK010000037.1:0-30136 GCF_054049415.1 Roseateles sp. P5_D6
CCTCGAGCTCACGCAGCCGCACGGCCTCGCTGACCTGCAGGCCGCCGTACTTGGCCCGCCACTTGTAGAAGGTGGCCTCGCTGAAGCCTTCCTTGCGGCACAGCTCCTTGATGCCCATCCCGGCTGTGGCCTGGTTCAAGAAGCCAATGATCTGCTGCTCGCTGTACTTGCTGGTTCTCATGTCCGTCATTCTCCAAAAGGACGGACTCACTCTCGTTTAGATTGGTACGGCGGGGAGGGAGCAGGTCAGCTCGGCGTAACCTGCTGGGCCAAGGCGTCTACGCTGCGGGCACCGCGGCGGCTGATCCCACGGGCATGCTGTTTCGGCGCCGCCACAGGACGCATGTCCTCCAACAGGCAGGCCATGTCGATTTGGGTTCCCGTCGTTCGTCGATGGGAGACGAGGTGCCCTCAGGGGGCGCTCCGTCCGGTCAACTTAGCAGGAGTGAAGACATGTCATACATCGATGGTTTCGTGATCGCGGTCCCTACCGCCAACAAGCAGAAGTTCATTGAGCACGCGCGCCACTTCGACGCGATGTTCCTTGAGCTGGGCGCGACCCGTGTGATCGAAGGTTGGGGCGACGACGTCCCTGACGGCAAGGTCACCGATTTCCGCCGCGCAGTCCAGGCCACCGCCGAGGAGACGGTCGCCTTTTCGTGGGTCGAATGGCCGGACAAGGCCACGCGCGACGCAGGCATGAAGAAGATGATGGAAGACCCGCGCATGGATCCGTCTACACCCGGCAACCCGCCCATGCCCTTCGACGGCAAACGCATGATCTTTGGCGGCTTCGAACAGGTGGTCGAAGTGAAGGCTTGAGCGACGGGGCGACACCGCCCCTGGTCTGCGCGTCACGATGGGCATCTGGCGCAACCGTCGGTCCGCAGGCGGTGCCTCCGGGACATTGCGCCGGGCGCCCCGTCGTTGCGACCCAGTATGTCGGCTCTCGGGACTCTGGATGGCTTCACACTGGCGGCCATGAGCGGTCATCGCCTCTGCTGCTTCGGGCGCCGGCTTCGTGCCCATAGCGGAAGGTCATGATCGACGACCGAGGACGGGACCGCAGCGCTAGCCGTCATTGATACAGCCAAGTCCGCCGCCCACTTCATGACACCCCTCGGCCGCTCGCGCGGTAAGTGCGATCATGGCGCCGTCGATGTGCCGAGGCTTGGCATTCCAGCGCGAGAGGGTCAGGCGTTGCTCGTGCTAGGGCTTGAAACTTGAGCCCCGACTCTGAGCCTTGCGTGACCCCGAGCGTGCGAGCCTGATCTCTGCGGGGTTCGGCCGCTCATACCTTGGCGAGGAAGGCCGCAGCATCACCCGCTTCACACTTCCAGTCTGCGAAGACCCCGACCAGATTGCATTCCACGCAGCGGCAAGCGATGTAGTACCAGCGCACGTCATGTGTGCCCGCGTACACGGAGACGCCGGACATCAGCTCGAACACCTCGTTCTCGCACACGCACTCGTGCGCCTCGGGCACGGATTCTTCAACGTAGTCCGCGCTGTTGCCCATCAGGTGTTCCTGCCCGCAGTCGGTGCAGGTGCGGATCGCCACGCCGGCTTCTTCATCGGTCTGTAGCGCGAAGGTCCGGCACCCGCAATCGCATTTGGACGCGGCAAACCGGACGGCCTCATGGCGATTCGCAACGCTGTAGCTGCGCAGCTCGGCCTGGGTGTCGCCGGACGTCGTCCCGTACCAGAACTCGCCCTTCTTCGTCAGTGCCATTGACGCTGCTCCATTCTTAAAGGTGGGCTTCCCGGCAGGCCTGACGCCAGGGTCGCCCCGATCATCTGGATTTTGCCTGGGGGCCCGGCCAGTCGTCGTTAAGGGACCGGGTCGGGGTGGCCGCCGACAAGAGCTGGCCGACAAGGTGCCCGCGACTTCGCGACAAGCCTGCATTCCTCGCTGCGCGCGGTGCAGCCCTCAAGCCGCCGTCGGCTCCAGGCTGGTTGCTGCCGTTCACGGCAGGCCAGACGGCAGGCAGCTATCCAAGCTGAGCGGTCACCTCAAGCGCGAAATTCGTCACTCGTTAGCAGAAGCTCACGTTGAAGTTGAGCCGCGGCCTGAGGCTTGCCGAAGAACACTTGCTCGGCCACCCGGTCACACATCCGGCGCCCGTTTCTTTGGGGGCCTGTTGAACTCCCAGAAGCGATCTCTGGTCTCGGGCGTAGGGTCCGCCGTGCTGAAGCACTCAACCTCGTCTTGACGGAGTTGGTCTGAATAGCAGTCATGTTGCACCCTTCCGCTGGAGCCTGGCTCGATACCAGCCACATTGAGCCATACGGCGCCGATCAACTTGGTCCCTCCTCGGCCCTGAACTCCAACGGAGAGGTATGGCAATCGCATGTCCGATCCGTTGTGCACTTCAAATATGGCGTCTCCGTTTGAAGCAAAGCCGGTATGACGCCATACGAACTTCTTCCGTGCAGCGACGATCTTCAGCTGCTTGTCGGTGAAAGGCTTCGACGGTTTGGCAGCAGGCGGCTCGACTCCATCTGTCGACCAATCGCAGTCACATCCGAATATCTGACCTCCACACGAAGGGCAGCGTTCAACATCGCACCCAGGAACATGGAGTTCGCCTTTGATGACGCCACAGTCGTGGCATGCCCGGTCGTTCGCGCCCCAGTCGTCCTCCTCCGCGCCATACCGAACGCGCCCCATCTCCTTGCCGTTCGGGTGACAAGTGAGAAGAAGTTGAGCCTCTTGAATTCTCTCCGGCCACCCTTCTACGACCTCGATGCCTCGGAACTCGACCATCTTCTTCGTCACACTCTTTCTCCGATGGGATGCCTACTCAAGAAAAGTCGGCAGCGAACGACAGCAATGGCCGAATGTTGCCACTCGATTGTCCTGATCGAATTACTGCAACCGCTGCGGTGCCGCCGTCCGCCGTCGGTCTCGAGCTTCAGCTTTGGGCACGTAGCTGTCGCCCAAAGCCGCAGACGCGATGACTGCAACGGGTCGGAACCGCCAGCTGGCCGACTGTGATACCTGCCGTTGATCCGAGAGGTACCTAGATCCTGGGTCGGCGCAGACAAGGCCCACTCTGAAGGGCCGGTCCCGGAGGCGCCGCGGTCACTTCACGAATGCCCGTCGCTCCAGCTTTGCCGACGATCATTCGCCGGGCCGAAGCACGCGCTCCACCAACGCACAGAACCACCGCACCCCGTTCGGCAGCGCCTCGTCGTTGAAGTCGTAGCAGGGATGGTGCAGCGGCCTGTCGCCGCCCTGCCCCAGCCACAGATAGGCGCCCGGCCGCTCGCGCAGCATGAAGGCGAAGTCCTCGCTGGTGAAGGCGGGCTTGGGTGCTTCGGTGGCGTGCAGGCCGGCATCGGCAGCGGCGGCCAGTGCGAGCGCGGCCTCCGCCGACGTGTTGATGGTGGACGGGTAGTAGCGGGTGTAGGCCACGTCGACCGCCAGGCCATGGCCCAGCGCCACGCCGGCCGCCGCGTCGCGCAGCGCGGACTCGATGCGGTCCTGCACCGCTGCGTCGAAGCTGCGGACCGTGCCGGTGATGCGGGCTTCGGCCGGCAGCACGTTGTGGCTCTGGCCGCCCTCCAGCTTGGTGACCGACAGCACGGCCGAATCAGCCGGGTCGATGCGGCGCGAGACGATGGTGTTGAGCTGCACGACCAGCTGGCTCGCGGCCAGCAGCGCGTCGGGCGTGTGGTGCGGCTGCGCGGCGTGGCCACCCCGGCCGCGCAGCGTGATGTCGAAGCGGTCGGCCGCCGCCATGATGGGGCCGGGCCGTGTCTGCGCGTGGCCCAGCGGCAGGTCGGGCCAGTTGTGCAGTGCGTAGACCGCGTCGCAGGGGAAGCGTTCGAACAGGCCCTGCTCCACCATCACGCGGGCGCCGCCCTGCCCTTCCTCGGCTGGCTGAAAGATGAAGTGCACCGTGCCGTCGAACAGCCGGGTGCGTGCCAGGTGCCGCGCGGCGCCGAGCAGCATGGCGGTGTGGCCGTCGTGGCCGCAGCCGTGGTGTGCGCCGGCATGGCGGCTGGCATGGCCCAGGCGCGACTGCTCGGCCATCGGCAGTGCGTCCATGTCGGCACGCAGCCCGACCGAGCGGCCGCTCGTGCCGTGGCGCAGCGTGCCGACGACACCGGTGCCACCCAGGCCTTCGTGCACTTCGAGCCCGAGCAGGCGCAACGCCGCCGCGACGATGCCGGCGGTGCGCCGCTCCTGGAAGGCCAGCTCCGGGTGGGCATGCAGGTCGCGGCGCAAGGCGACCAGGTCGGGCATCAGGTCGTCGACCGCAGTGGCGGGGATCTGTTCTTCAAGCATGGCCGAGCTTAGATCCGGGGCAGCGGCCATCCACAGCAGCGCTCGCTGTTCTGCGGGGCCGGCACGACAGATTCTTGCGAAGTCCGGCGCACATCCGGCACGCCCTCAAGCGGCCCTTCATGTCTACTTTCGTTCGCCTTGTCAGGTCCCAAAGGACACACTGAATGAACCCCGTCATCGAGCGTCTCATGAACGCCGGCCACCTGGATCGCGTCTTCATCGGCGGTGAGTGGCGCACTCCGGCGGGTGCGGCCCGCAGCGCCGTCACCAACCCGTCGACGGAGCAGGCCGTCGCGGAGATCGCGCTGGGCAATGCGCAGGACGTCGACGCCGCCGTGGCCGCAGCCCGGCGGGCCTTCACCACCTGGTCCGTCAGTGCGGTCGAAACCCGGGCCGCGCTGCTCGACCGAGTGCACGCCTTGATCCTGGAGCGCGCGGAGTGGTTCGCGCAGGCCATCTCGTTGGAAATGGGCGCCGCCATCAGCGTCGCGCGCAGCACGCAGGTGCCCATTGCCGCAGAGCACATCCGCGTGGCGCGTGACCTGGCACGCAGCTATCCCTTCCTGACCCATCGCGAGGGTGTGTCCATCCTGCGCGAGCCCATCGGCGTGTGCGGGCTGATCACGCCCTGGAACTGGCCGCTTTACCAGATCACCGCCAAGGTCGGCCCCGCGCTGGCGGCGGGGTGCACCGTCGTGCTGAAGCCCAGCGAGCTGTCGCCCTTGAGCGCGCTGCTCTTCGCCGAGGTGATGCGCGATGCCGGCGTCCCTGCCGGCGTGTTCAACCTCGTCAACGGCGAGGGGCCAGAGGTTGGCGCAGCGCTGGCGGCGCACCCGGATGTCGACATGATCTCGATCACCGGCTCGACGCGCGCCGGCGTGCTGGTGGCCCAGGCGGCCGCGCCGACGGTCAAGCGGGTCGCGCAGGAACTGGGCGGCAAGTCGCCCAACATCGTTCTGCCCGACGCGGACCTCCCGCGCGCCATACCTCTGGGCGTGGCCGCGGCCTTCCGCAACGTCGGCCAGTCCTGCAGCGCCCCGACCCGCATGATCGTCCCGCGCGAGCGCCTGGCGGAGGTCGAGCGGCTCGCCGCCGAAGCGGCCGCGGCCCTCGTCGTGGGTGACCCGCGCTTGCCGCAGACGACGCACGGTCCGGTCGCCAATCGCGCCCAGTTCAACCGCGTTCAGGAAATGATCGAGGCCGGCCTCGCCGAAGGCGCCCGGCTCGTCTGCGGCGGCCCCGGCCGGCCGCCGGGCCTGGAGCGCGGCTTCTACGTCCGCCCGACCATCTTCTCCGACGTGCAGCCGCAAATGCGCATCGCGCAGGAGGAGATCTTCGGGCCGGTGCTGTCCATCATTGCCTACGACGGCGTGGACGAGGCCGTGGAGATCGCCAACGACACGGTCTACGGCCTGGGCGCCCATGTGCAGAGCCGCGACCCCGCCGCCGCGCGTGCCGTCGCTGCGCGCATCCGCTCGGGGCAGGTGCACATCAACCATCCGGCGTGGAACCCAAACGCCCCCTTCGGCGGCTACAAGCGCTCGGGCAACGGCCGTGAGTACGGCGTCGAAGGCCTGCAGGAATACCTGGAAACCAAAGCCATTCTTGGCTACATGAACGAGGAGCACGCATGACCGCAGCCCTGCTGCTGCACCGCGCCGACGGTGCCCCCCTTTCGACGACCTTCCACCAGGCGGCCTTCGGCAAGGACGACCCGTTCGCGCCATGTCGCGAGATCGCCTGGGAAGGACCCGGCGCGATGATCGCCGGCCGGGTCAACTTCACTGGCGATATCGACGTGGCCAGCTTTCCTCATACCGAGACCCTCGTCGTCGTGGCGGGCCAGCTGACGCTGACAGCGGCTGGCGCGGCGCCGCTGGTGCTCGGTCCCGAGGCGAGCGCCGTCATCGCACGGGGGACTGCGGTGCGCATCCAGGCCGGGGTTGGCGTGCGCTTCGTGTGCTGCGCGGCCGCAAGTGATGGCCCATCGGCGCCCGGCATCACGCCCTTGCATGCCGAGGCCGACCTGAAGCCCTCCAATCCGCCACCGGCGCAAACGCTGCTGGGCCCGAGCCCGGCCTGCCGCAGCGACAACGTCTTCACTGAGGAGCAGACGCAGTACCGCGCCGGCACCTGGGACTCGACGCCCTATCACCGCGTCGTCCGTCCGCATCCCCTCAACGAATTCATGCATCTGCTGGCCGGCAACGTGCGATTCGCCAGCCCCAACGGCAGCGTGCTGTCGGCGGGCGCTGGCGATGCGCTCTTCGTGCCGCAGGGCGCGCCCATCGGCTGGGAGAGCCACAACCACGTCGCGAAGTTCTACGTGGTGCAAACCGTCCCGGCCTGAAACGACTGTCAAGATCCAATATGTCCCAGCCATTGCGCCTCATCGAGACCTCGCCCAAGCCGCCGGCCAGCGCCGACGTTGTCGTGATCGGCGGCGGCATCATCGGTGTCTTCACCGCCTACTACCTGGCCCGGCGCGGCCTGTCGGTCGCCGTGGTCGAGAAGGGCCTCATCGGCGCCGAGCAGTCGAGCCGCAATTGGGGCTGGTGCCGCCAGCAGAACCGGGACGCCCGCGAACTGCCGATGGCCACCAAGAGCCTTGAACTCTGGGATCAGTTTGCCGCCGACACCGGCGAGGATACGGGCTTCAAGCGCTGCGGCTTGCTCTACCTGAGCGACGACGAAACCCAGATTTCCGGCTGGGCCAGCTGGCGCGAATTCGCGAAGACTGCCGGCGTGACCACGCACATGCTCAGCGGCCGCGAAGCCTCGGAACGGGGCCAGGCGACCGGCCGCGCCTGGAAAGGCGGCGTCTTCTCGCCGAGCGACGGTACGGCCGACCCGGCCAAGGCGGCACCTGCCGTGGCAGCCGCGCTCATGAAACTCGGCGGCACCGTCCACCAGAACTGCGCCGCTCGCGGCATCGAGCTGGAAGGCGGGCGTGTCAGCGGCGTCGTGACGGAAGCCGGGACCATCAAGACCCGCACCGCGGTTCTCGCGGGCGGTGCGTGGGCGTCGTCGTTCTGCAACCAGCTTGGTGTGCGGTTCCCGCTCGCCACGGTGCGTCAATCCATCGTGCGTCTGGCACCGGTGGAACAGCGCCTGCCGGACGCCCTGGCGGGCCCGCGCGTGGCCGTCACCCGTCGGCCCGACGGCCACTACGTCCTGGCCATCAGCGGCCGTGGGCGCGTCGACCCCACGCCGCAATTGATGCGCTTCGCGCCACAGTTCATCCCGATGTTCGCCAAGCGCTGGCGCAACGTGTTTCCCGGCGGCTGGGAAGGCATGCGCTGGGGCCATGAGACCCGCGCACGCTGGAAGCTGGACGCGCCCACACCCATGGAACGCGCACGGATCCTCAACCCGAAGCCCGACCCAGCCGGGGTTCGCGAAACCCACCGCCGTGCCATCGACTTGTTGCCGGCGCTGCGCGACGCCCGTATCGCCAGCACCTGGGCGGGCTACATCGACAGCACGCCCGACGGCGTTCCGGGTATCGGGGAACTGCCGCAGATGCCCGGCTTCATTCTGGCCGCGGGCTTTTCCGGCCACGGGTTCGGCATCGGCCCCGGCGCAGGACACCTGATCGCCGACCTGGTCACAGGGGCCCGGCCGATCTTCGATCCCGCGCCTTTCAACCCCGCACGGTTCAACGAGTCGTCCTGGGGCAAGGTGGCTGATTTCTAGTGCCAAGCGTGTCACTGCAGGCATGCAGCTGGCTGCGGCCTTCCCCGCATCAATGTGAAAGCCGCAGGCACGACGAAAAGGGACAGCAGCGGCGCCGTCAACATGCCGCCAAGCATGGGCGCGGCAATCCGGCTCATGACCTCGGAGCCGGTGCCCGAGCCGCAGACGATGGGCAGCAGGCCGGCGAGGATCACGGCCACCGTCATTGCCTTGGGCCGCACCCGCAGCACGGCGCCCTCGCGGACGGCGTCGAGCACCACGTCCCGCGTCATGGGCATGCCGGCGCGCACCCGGTCTTCGAGCGCGTGCTTGAGGTACAGCAGCATCACCACCCCGAACTCCGCCGACACGCCCGCCAGCGCGATGAAACCCACGCCAGTGGCCACGGACAGGTTGTAGTCCAGCAGGTAGAGGAACCAGACCCCGCCGGTCAACGCGAGCGGCAGCGTGGCCATGATCAACGCCGCCTCCTCGGCGCGCCGGAACGTCAGGTACAGCAGCACGAAGATGATGAGCAGCGTCGCCGGCACGACGAGCTTCAGCCGCTCGTTGGCGCGCTCCATGTACTCGAACTGCCCGGAGTACGCCAGGCTCATGCCCGGCTCCAGGCGCACCTGCTGGGCCACCGCGCGCCGCAAGTCACCAGCGACCGACGCCAGGTCACGGCCGCGCACGTCGACGTAGACCCAGCCGGATGGCCGGGCGTTCTCGCTCTTGAGCATGGGCGGGCCGTCGACAAGCGCGACGGTGGCCAAGCTGCCCAGCGTCACCTGCTGGCCACCGGGTGTGAGCACCGTCAGGTTGCGCAGCTTCTGCGGCGTGTCGCGCAGTTCGCGCGGATAGCGCAGGTTGATCGGGAAACGGGCCAGTCCTTCGACGTTCTCGCCGACGTTCTCGCCTCCGATGGCGCCTGACACCACCGCCTGCACGTCGCTCACGTTCATGCCAAACCGCGCCGCTGCCGCCCGGTCGATCTGCACGTCGACGTAGCGGCCGCCAGTCAGTCGCTCGGCCAACGCCGAGCTGACACCGGGCACATTCTTCGCCACCGCCTCGATCTGGGCAGCGACCCGATCAATGGCGGTCAGATCCGTGGCGGAGACCTTCACGCCGATGGGGCTCTTGATGCCAGTGGCCAACATGTCGATGCGRTTGCGRATCGGTGGGATCCAAATGTTGCTCAGGCCAGGCACCTTCACCGTGCGGTCCAGTTCCTCCACCAGCTTCTCCGGCGTCATGCCCGGGCGCCACTGGTCGCGCGGCTTGAGCTGGACGGTGGTCTCGAACATCTCCAATGGCGCCGGGTCGGTGGCGGTCTCGGCCCGCCCGGCCTTGCCGAACACCCTTTGCACCTCGGGCACCGTCCTGATCATGCGATCGGTGATCTGCAGCAGCTCGGCGGCCTTTTGGGCCGACAGGCCAGGGAGCGCCGATGGCATGTACAACAGGTCGCCCTCGTCCAGGGGCGGCAGGAACTCACCCCCCAGGCGCATCAGAGGCCATAAGGTTGTCGCGAACGCCGCCACGCCCACCACGATCGTGGCTTTGGGCCAGCGCAGCACGACTTCCAGCGCCGGCCGATACATCGCGATCAGCCCCCGCGTGATCGGATTGCGCCGCTCGTCCGGGATGCGTCCGCGAATCCAGTAGCCCATCAGCACCGGGATCAGCGTGACCGACAGGCCCGCGGCAGCCGCCATGGCATAGGTCTTCGTGTAGGCCAGAGGCCCGAACAGCCGACCCTCCTGCGCCTGCAACGTGAAGACCGGCACAAAGGACAGCGTGATGATCAGCAGCGAGAAGAACAGCGCTGGCCCCACCTCGACGGCGGCGTCAGTGATGACCGCCCAGCGGGCCTCACCCTTCAACTCTTCATCCGGGTGCGCGTGCTGCCAAGCCTCCAGCTTCTTGTGCGCGTTCTCGATCATGACGACGGCCGCATCCACCATGGCGCCGACGGCAATGGCGATGCCGCCCAGCGACATGATGTTGGCGTTCAGCCCCTGGTATTGCATGACCAGGAAGGCCGCCATGACGCCCAGCGGCAGCGAGATGATGGCTACCAGCGCGGAGCGCAAGTGCCACAGGAACACCGCACAGACGATCGCGACCACGATGAATTCCTCGACCAACTTCATCGACAGGTTGTCGATGGCGCGCTGGATCAGCGAGCTGCGGTCATAGGTCGTGACGATCTCGACGCCTTTGGGCAGGCTGGCCTGTAGCTGCTTGAGCTTGTCTTTGACCGCGGCAATGGTGGCCTGGGCGTTCTTGCCGGTGCGCAGGATCACCACGCCGCCCACCGCCTCGCCTTCGCCATCCAGCTCAGTGATGCCGCGGCGCATCTCCGGGCCGATCTGGACGGTGGCGACCTGGCCCAGCAGCACCGGCACGCCATTGCGGTTGGCCAGCACGATGCTGCGGAAGTCGTCCAGTGACTTGAGGAAGCCGCTGGCGCGCACCATGTACTCGGCCTCGGCCAGTTCCAGCACCGCGCCACCGGCCTCCTGGTTGCCGTTCATCAGCGCCTCGCGCACCTGGTTGTGCGTGATGCCGTAGGCGACCAGCTTGGCCGGATCCATGACCACCTGGTACTGCTTGACCATGCCGCCGACGGTGGCGACCTCGGCGACATTGGCGACGGCCTTCAGCTCGAACTTGAGGAACCAGTCCTGCAGCGCGCGCAGCTGCGACAGATCGTGCTGCCCGCTGCGGTCCACCAGCGCGTACTGGAACACCCAGCCCACGCCGGTCGCATCGGGCCCAAGCGAAGGCTTGGCCGTTGCCGGCAACCTGCCCTGGACCTGGTTGAGGTACTCCAGCACGCGGGAGCGTGCCCAGTACAGGTCCGTGCCGTCCTCGAAGATCACGTAGACGAAGGAGTCCCCGAAGAACGAGAACGCACGCACGGTCTTGGCGCCCGGCACCGACAGCATGGTCGTCGCCAGCGGGTAGGTGACCTGGTTCTCGACGATCTGCGGCGCCTGGCCGGGGTAGCTGGTGCGGATGATGACCTGCACGTCCGACAGGTCCGGCAGCGCGTCGATGGGCGTGGAGCGCAACGACAGCACGCCGGCGACAGCGAGAAAGAGCGTGGCCAGCAGCACCAGGAAGCGGTTGCCGACCGACCAGCGGATCAGTGCGGCGATCATTGGGCGCCTCCCTTGGGTTCAAGGCGCAGCGCGGCGCTGGCGGCAGGCGCACCGGGGCTCGCCTGCCGCTGCATCACCCCCTGCATGCTGGCCTCGGAATCGATGAGGAACTGGCCCGAAGCGACAACCTGCTGGCCCGGCTGCAAGCCCTGCAGGACCTCCAGCTTGTCGCCCAGCTCGCGGCCCAGGCGAACCTGGACCGGCGTGAAGCGCCCGGGCTGCTCGACGACATAGACCACCACGCGCTGGCCGGTGCGGATGACCGCCTCGGCGGGGACGACCAGTGCTTCCTCGCTGGACCCGCCCAGCCGCATCGTTGCAAACATGCCGGCCCGCAGGCGCCCCTGGGGGTTGCGCAACTCGACCCTGACGCGCAGCGTGCGCGTCTCGCTGCTGGCCTCCGGCAGCACCGCGCTGATCTTGCCGCGCAGCGTCTCGCCCGGGAAAGCCGTCAGCACCACATCGACCGGTTCGCCCACCCGCGCCATGCCGGCCTGAGCTTCGGGCAACGCAGCCTCGATCCAGACCGTGGACAGCCCGGTGATGCGGGCCAGGCTCATACCTTGGGACACCGTCATGCCCGGACGGACCATCAACTCCTGCACCAGGCCTCCGGTGGGCGCATGCACCGTCGTCAGCGCCTGGACTTGACCCGTTCGCTCGACCTGCTGGATGAGGGAAGCTGGCATGCCCATGAGCACGAGGCGCTGGCGCGCCGCGCTAGCCAGGGCTTCGTCGCCGGTACCGCGCACCGCCAGGAACTCCTGCTGGGCGCCGGCCCATTCCGGCACGAGCAGTTCGGCAATGAAGGCGCCGGCGGCCACGACATCACCGGGTGCCAGGCGGGCGACTCGCTGGACGAAGCCTGCCGTGCGGGCCTGCAGGATCGAGATATCGCGTTCGTTGAGCTGGACGGTGGCTGGGACTTGCAGCGCGGTGCCGATGCGCTGCTTTTCTGCAGTTGCGGTGCGCACACCGAGCATCTGGGCCACACGGGGATCGACGGCCACGCCGCCGGTCGGCGCCTCGTCTGCATATTTCGGGACCAGCTGCATGTCCATGAAGGGCGACTTGCCGGGCTTGTCGAATTTCTGCTGCGGCGACATGGGGTCGTACCAATAGAGCACCTTGCGGTCACCGGTCACCGCGCCGCTGGCGACGGCTGGCGAGGTTGCGGAATGCCCGACAGGCGATACCCCGGCGCGCCACTGTGCGACGCCATAGCCAAGCCCGGCGCCGAGGGCGACCAGGACCATGGCCGCGGCAGACAACTTGCTGTTGGAGGTCATGGGGTCACTCCGCAATGAGATAGGCCAGGCGGGCCTGCTGCGCGAGCACCTGGGCTTGGAGAGCGAGATCGCGCAACTGCGCCTCGATGGCGTTCTTGCGCGCGGCGAGCACGGCACCGAGGTCGGCACGACCCGACTGGTAGCTGGCCAGCGTCACTTGGGCGCGCTCCTGCGCGAGGGGCAAGGCGACGCTGCGCTGGCGCTGCTGCACGCGCTCCAGGCGCTGCAGCTCGGCCACCTGGCCGTCGACGTCGGCACGGATTCGGCGCAATGCGTCCTCGCGTTCGGCCTGCAGCCGTTCTACCTCCTTCTGGCGCGAGGCGATCACAGGTTCCTGACGGGTGGACTTGGAGACCGGCAGCTCGAACGTCAACTGGAAGGACACCAAGTCCCCGAAGGACCGGGCACGGTTGCCGTAGGCCACCTCCCAGCCCCAATCCCCTCGGCGCATGGCCACGGCCTCATCGAGATCAGCACGGGCCATGGCCAGCATCGGGTTGAAGGCGAGAAGCTCGGCGTGCCGATCAAGCCCACCGAGCAATCGGGCGAGATCGAGCCGCAGCACCGGCGCCTCGGAGGCTGTTGCCATGTCCGACTGCTCCCCCGTCCACCGACGCAACTGGGCGCGTGCCTGCTCGACACCGGCCTGAAGCTCGTCCTTGCGGTCGGCCAGGTCCAGCAACTCCTGGCGTGCCATCAGCGCGTCGGCAGGTGTTGTGGCGCCAGAAGCCACGCGCGCGGCCAGGGTGTCCTGCAGGAGTCGGTTCTGCTGCTCAAGGGTGGCAAAGGCGGCGAGCTTGCGCTCGGCGAAGTGCAGATTGAGCCAGGCCAGCGCGGCCTCGCGCCTCACGGCCAGACGTTCGGCCTCCAGCATCGCTCGCTCGCGTTCCGCCCTGGCGCCGGCAGCGTCGCGCCGTGCTGCCCGCTTGGCAGCGTTGGGCACGTCCTGCATGACGCCGACCCGGCGCATCGTCATCGATTCCCGGTTCCAGCTGAAACGCTCCGGTCCCGAAATCGGAAAGTTCTCGACGCCAACCGCCAGCTTCGGATCGGGCAGTTGCCCTGCAGCGACGCGTGCCTGTTGCGCGCCGTCGGCGGTGGCCTGTCGCGCCGTCAGCGCCGCCGAGCGTTGCTCGGCCAGCAGCTGTGCCTGCTCGAAGCTCAGTGGTGCGGCATGGGCCGCTGGGGCGGCCAGGAAGACGGCAACCACGAAGGCGGCCGCGACGAAAGGACGGGACTGCAATCCCGCCCGTAAAAAGATGGCCATGAAGGCTCTCCACAAAGACCCTGGAAGCGATCGAGCACGATCGCGAGACGTGGTCGCACCGCCGCGAACGCGGCCGCGCGAGCGTCAGGGCTCAATTGCGGAAGACTTGAAGGGCGAGATAGACCGGCAGCGTGCCTTCAGGCGGGCCGGTATGGGCGGTGATCACCGCCGGAAGTGCCTCGGCCGCTTCGGGCGGCAGCCAGAGGGCCAGGCGGGTCAGCAGCGGGTCGAGGATGACCGTGAGCGCCAGATCCGGTGCAGGCACGTTGCTGACCGTCTGCTTGTCGCGGTCGCAGTGCGCCTTGCACAGCTGCGGCTGTTCGGTGTCCATCGCGGACATCTGCTCGCAGTCGGCCATGCCTGCCATGCTGGCCATCGGTGAGCCTGCGGGCGCAGGCGCCGGGCATGCATAGGCCGCGGTGGCAAGTTGAAGACACACCATCACCGTCGCGAGCAAGCTCGCGATGCAACGCAGGTAGGCCTTCCTCACTTTCATGTCGCGAGTCTAGTGGCGCCGTGAAGCGGCACGAGGGCATGACCTTGCGCCAGCGCAAAGGAAAGCGTCATATCGCCTCCGAGACAGGTCAAGGGGGCGTTTTTCGCTACGTGGCCGCGCGCAGGCGTGCGGCGATCGCCTCCATCTGGTTGATCTCGGCACGTTGTGCCTTGACGATCTGGCCGCACAGCGCGAGGAGCTCTGGGTCGGCGAGCCTCGCCTCCCGACACATGAGGCTCTGGTGGTCACCGCGATGACAGTCAAGGTTCCCACATTGGCAAGGTCAAGAGGTCGTGGCGATCCGTCACTTTCTGAAGAGATTCTTCGCTTGCTGGGCTTGACCTTCCCACTGTGGGAGGCTCGAAAGTCCAGCTGTCATCAACCCAGTCCCAGGAGGACACCATGATCGCCTTCGAAGTCAACGACATGACCTGCGGTCACTGCGTCAGCACCATCACCAAGGCACTGAAGGCCGTGGACCACGCCGCCAAGGTGCAGATCGACTTGGCAACACATCGCGTGCTGGTCGAGCCCAACTCCGCCGATGCCGATGAGCTGGCCGAGGCCATCAAGGACGCGGGATACAGCCCGACACCCGTCGCGCCGATCAACGTCACGACCGAAAAAACGGCAAGCAGTTGCTGCGGCTGCGGCAGTCGCTGAATCAAGGGGCTTCCGCGGCATCAGCAGCCGGAGTTGACGCGGATCAAGCACCTGGGATCGGTCCCGATCAAAGCTCTCGTTGCAGCCAACGAAAGGAACGCGCCGTGGACAACATGCAGCCAGCCCGCAAGCCGGCATGGCGAACACCGGCGGGTGTCTTCATGCTCGTCGCCGGCCTCGTCGGCTTGTATTACCTGTTGACCGAGCATCTGACGCACGTGACGCAGGCGATTCCCTTCCTCTTTCTGTTGGCCTGCCCGCTGATGCACCTGTTTGGGCATCACCAAGGCGGGCATCACCGGCACGGCAACGACGCTCGCGAAGAGTAGCGGCTGCTTTGCTGCCCCAACCTCCCTGCGCTAGACGGATCCACCGACGGTGGCGCAGTTCTGTCTTCTGGCAGCTTAGGGTGCTAACGTCATGTTGACGCGACATTTGGCCAGGCCGCACCGGCTATGCGCTCGTGGCGGGGCGGATGGCCGCCCCCGTTGACCGCAGTGCGTTGAAGGCGGCGGAGCTGCTCTCGACGGCGGGCGCCACTGCGTTGGGCGGCGGTCTTGCCCTGTTGTGGCCGAGGCTGGCCGACTTTGCGGTGCCGCTGCTCGTCATCGGCTTGCTGGTTCACGCGACCGGCATGGGCCTCAAGCAGAGGTTGCAACGTGGAGACCCTCAACCACGGTGGCACAGCGCCCTGGTGTGGGTGTGCTGGCTGGCAATGGCCGGCTTGGCCGCCTTCCTCGGCTGGCGCATCTCTGCAGGATGAATTGGAGAACACGATGGACCATCGTCACCATGATCACGACACGCATTCCGCAAGCCCTTCGCAACCCGGTGGCGCCACGATCTACACCTGCCCGATGCATCCTGAGATCCGGCAGGACCACCCGGGCAATTGTCCCAAGTGCGGCATGACCCTGGAGCCGCTGATCCCGGAGGCGACAGCGGAAGACGACAACCCGGAGCTGCGGGACTTCTCCCGCCGCTTCTGGTGGACCCTGCCATTGAGCGTGGTGGTCATGACTCTGGCGATGGCCGGGCATCGGTTCAGCCTCATGGACCCCGCTCAGCAAAGCTGGCTTGAGCTGGTCCTGGCTTTGCCGGTCGTGTTGTGGGCCGGCGGGCCCTTTTTTGAGCGGTGCTGGCAGTCCCTGGTTCATCGCAGTCCGAACATGTGGACGTTGATCGGTATAGGCACCGGCGCGGCGTTCGTCTACAGCGTGGTCGCGACGGTCGCGCCCGAATTGTTTCCGCCGAGCTTTGCGGCTCATGGCCGGATTGGCGTCTACTTCGAGGCGGCGGCCGTCATCATCTCGCTGACCCTGTTGGGGCAGATGCTGGAACTCAAGGCGCGGTCGCAGACCTCCGCGGCCATCAAGTCACTGCTCGGGTTGGCGCCCAAAACGGCAAGGCGGATCGAACCGGACAGCAGCGAATCAGATGTCCCGCTCACGCATGTGCACGTCGGCGACCGCCTGCGCATCCGCCCCGGCGAGAAGGTCCCCGTGGACGGCGTCGTCATCGAGGGGACGAGCGCCATCGACGAGGCCATGCTGACCGGCGAGCCGGTCCCCGTGACCAAACGCCCCGGCGACAAGGTCATCGGCGCCACCATCAATACCTCAGGTTCACTGGTGATGCAGTCGGAGCGCGTGGGATCGCAGACCATGCTGTCTCAGATCGTGCAGATGGTCGCCCAGGCTCAACGCTCCAAGGCGCCCATGCAGCGAATGGCCGATCAGGTGGCCGGCTGGTTCGTGCTGGTCGTGATCGGCATCGCGGTGGCGGCCTTCCTCGCCTGGGGCCTGCTCGGCGGTGAGCAGGGTTGGCAGTTTGGGCTCATCAACGCGGTGTCGGTCCTCATCATCGCCTGTCCCTGTGCACTGGGCCTGGCGACACCGATGTCGATCATGGTCGCCACCGGCAAGGCTGCAACCCAGGGCATCCTGTTCCGCGATGCCTCGGCCATCGAGAACTTCCGCCGGCTCGACACGATGATCGTCGACAAGACGGGCACGCTGACCGAAGGCCGGCCGGCCTTCGACCGCGCCGTGGCGGCGCAGGGTGTGACCGAAGACGAGGTGCTGCGACTGGCGGCCAGCCTGGACCAGGGCAGTGAGCATCCGCTCGCGCAGGCCATCGTGGATGCGGCGCGCGCCCGCAAGCTCGCGCTGTCGCCGGCGGTGGACTTCGAGTCCTCCACGGGCATTGGTGTCAGAGGTGTCGTCGAGGGCCAGAAACTTGCATTCGGCAACGCGGCGCTGATGGCGCAGGACGGCGTGGACGTGTCGCTGTTGCGTGCGGCCGGCGAGGACCTTCGCCTGCAAGGCAGCAGCGTGATGTTCCTGGCTCAACAGGGGCGCCTGATGGGCATCCTGGCCGTGTCAGACCCCATCAAGGCGAGCACGCCCGAGGCGGTCCAGAGCCTGCATGACGCGGGGATGCGCGTGGTGATGGCCACCGGCGATGGCCTGACCACCGCGCAGTCCGTCGCAAAGCAGTTGGGCATTGACGAGGTCCATGGCGAGGTCAAGCCGGCCGACAAACTCGCGCTTGTTGAACGGCTGCAGCGCGAGGGCCGCGTCGTGGGCATGGCSGGCGACGGCATCAATGACGCSCCGGCCCTTGCCAAAGCCGATGTCGGCGTGGCCATGGGGACCGGTACCGATGTGGCGATGAACAGCGCCCAGGTGACGCTCGTCAAGGGCGACCTGCGCGGCATTGCCCGGGCGCGAGGCATCTCCCAGGCCACCATCGCCAACATGCGACAGAACCTCGTATTCGCCTTCGTCTACAACGCACTCGGCGTGCCGCTGGCGGCCGGCGCACTCTATCCGTTCACCGGGTGGCTTCTGTCGCCCATGATTGCGGCGCTCGCGATGAGCCTGTCGTCGGTCAGCGTGGTTTTCAATTCTCTGCGGCTGCGGGGCCCGCAGTGAGCGGCCCCTGGCCTGGGAACTGCTGATTCGGCCAGTCACGATGGGCCAGGCTGAGTGCCGGCCGGCACCGTTGACTTCCCGGATTCGCCGGCACGACCCTATTTACTGCGACCAGGTGAAGCGCGCGCCGTCGCTGTTGTCCGGCATGGGGCCAGGACTGTCGGCGCGGATATCCCCGGTCTTCGGATCGATGCGCAGGAAGCGGTTGGTGGCCAATGACATCAGCACCAGTTCACCCGTCGGGGTTTCAATCCATTGGAAGCTTTGCGCCGTGCCCGGCTGGCCGGCCACCAGCGTCACCCCACCGTCCTCGCCGACCGTGACATGGCGTCGGCCCGATCGCAGGGCGACACGGCCCAGCTTGCGGTCGACGATCTCGAACCGCGTCGGCGCATCCGAAACCAGGCGCCCACCGCTGGCCGCCAGGCCGGTGCTCGCGTGAAACGACGTCAGCCGGACTGATCGGCCATAGGGAATGGGCCGCATCAGGCCGCGGATATGTGGCTGATGGACGTCGATGCTGTCGAAATCTGCGACACCGCCCTCGGCGCCGGTCGTGTTGTAGTTGAACAAGCTATAGCGAACACCTTGGAAGGTGAAGGTCTGGTAGAGCAGCACGACCTCGTTGCCGATGGGCGTGAAGGTGTTGCCGTCGACCGAATAGCTGAAGCGCGCCCGTTCGGTGAGGAAGTCGCAGTCGGCCCGCAACCAGATGCGCGTTCCGGTCATCTTCACCCGCACCCGCTGATCCAGGCGCTGGTCGTAAAAGACGACATTGAGTTCGTCGGCGAGTTTCTCGACGCCCAAGGTCGCATAGGGCAGATTGAGCAGCCCAAGGCCCGCGGTGTCGCCCGTCTTGAGGTTCGACACATCGAGCAGGACGGTCGGCGTCGACATCGGCCCGATCGCTCGCTGCGTCAGCGTGTTGCGCGCGTCGTAGAACGAGGTCGCCGCGAGGGCGTGCAGCCGCAGGAAACCGGGCCGTTCCGACAACGACCACTTGTCGTCGACCGGGACGTGGTTCCACTGCCACAGGGGTTGCAGCTGCGGCGCCGAGAAGTCGTCGCTGCGCTGAAAGGGCACACGCACCGGCTGCGGCGTGGCAGTCTTGGGCTTCACCCACGTCCGCGGCGTGCGCGTCAGGTTGCCAGGCAGGCCAAAGTAGGGCCAGCCGTCCTTCCAGGTGATCGGAGACAGGCTGAGCAGGCGACCGACGGAGTTGAAGTCCATCATTGAAAAGCCCCACCACTCGCCCGCAGGCGTCTGGATGATGCCGCCCTGGTGCAACGCCAGGCTGTGGTTGGCGGCGGGGTCGGGCCCCCAGGTCTCGAACGGCGGCTGGCGCGTGCCCAGGCGCAAGCTTGAGGCCATGCCGAAGTCCTCATGCAAGCTGATCGCTTGATGGACCTCGTAGGGCCCCAGCACATGATCCGCTCGCGCCGCCGGCATGCGAAAGCCGCCCGCGTAGTTGGCGCTGATGATGTAGTACTTGCCGTCGATCTTGTAGAAGTGCGCGCCCTCGCCCATGCCGGCGTCCTTGGTGAACAAGACGCGCTCGGTGCCCGGCACGATGTCGGTCAGGTCGTCCGTCAGCTGGGCCAGTCGCATCGTCTGGTGATCCCAGACGACATAGGCCTTGCCGTCGTCGAACAGCACGGACAGGTCGTGGAAGCTGCGCTTCATCGGCGTGCGTGTCCAAGGCCCCTTCGGATCGGTGGCCGTGAACATCTGGGTCACCTGGCCGTTGACGTTGGCAAAGATGTAGAACTTGCCTTCGTGATAGCGGAAGGACGGCGCCCAGATACCCAGGCCATAGATGTGGTTGCCGCCCTCCAGCCGGAAGGCCGGGCCGAGGTCGAGCTTGTCCATCGCGTAGGCAACGAACTCCCAGTTGACCAGGTCTTTCGAGCGCAGGATCGGCACGCCCGGCATGGTGTGCATGGTGGTGCCGGTCAGGTAGAACCAGTCACCGACGCGGATCAGGTCCGGATCTGAAAACTCGTCATAGAACAAGGGATTGGTGAAGGTGCCGTCGCCGTTGTCCGGCGTCCAAGTGGCGGTCGACAAGCCCTTGGACGCGCTTGCCTCCGGCCCCCCGCGATTCAACGCAGATGCCGACGCGGCGCATGGCAACAGCGTCAAGACGATGCATGACACCAGCCCGGATATGAAAACTACGGGCGATCTCGACCCCTGTCGCATGACGCTTCACCTCTCAGAGTGACCAATTCGAACTGACGCTAGTGAGCGTGCAGCAGGCAATTTTTGACCGTATTTGGTACGACCAAATTGCAGCCGTAGCATAAACTGGTCAGACCTCTTTCGGATTTGGTATCCCGTGTCGTCATCCGGACTCCGGCTGCAAGACCTCTCCGGGTGAGCACCCGCAACCCTGTCCTGATGGTTCACACCTCGCCATGCGCCTCGTCACCCAGTTTCACCGCATCGCCCTTTGCTGCGCCGCCCTCGCCTGCGGGGCCGCGCCGGCTGCCGAACCGGCGCCCGGCGCCAATCCGGTGCTGCGTGACCGCTTCACCGCCGACCCTGCACCGCTGGTCGTGGGCGACACGGTCTATCTCTACGTCGGCCGTGACGAGGCCAAGGGCGACGAGTTCTTCCGCATGAACGAGTGGCTGGCCTATTCCTCCAAGGACCTGCGCCACTGGACCGCCCACGGCGCCTTCATGAAGCCTACCGACTTCAAGTGGGCGGTGGGTGACGCCTGGGCCGCGCAGGTGGTGCAGCGCAACGGCCGCTTCTACTTTTACGCCACCGTGCAGCACAACGACACGCAGCCGGGCAAGGCCATCGGCGTGGCGGTGGCCGACAACCCGCTGGGCCCGTTCAAGGATGCGCGCGGCTCGGCGCTGATCACCGATGCCACGACGCCGGCCCCCTACGGCTGGAACGACATCGACCCCACCGTCTTCATCGACGACGACGGCACTGCCTGGCTGGCCTGGGGCAACCCGGTGCTCTACCTGGCCAAGCTCAAGTCGAACATGACCGAGCTGGACGGGCCCATCGAGAAGATCGCGTTGCCCAACTACACCGAGGGGCCGTGGCTGTCCAAGCGCAAGGGCATGTACTACATGACCTACGCGTCCATGGCGCACCAGGGGCTCGCCGAGCATCTGTCCTATGCCACCGCGCCCAGCCCGCGCGGGCCCTGGACCTACCAGGGCACGCTGACCGGCACTGCCAAAAACAGCTACACCATCCACGCCGGCGTCATCGACGACTTCAAGGGCCAGTCCTACCTGGTCTATCACAACGGCGCGCTGACCCTGCCGGATGGGGAGACCGGCGCCGGCGCCCGCCGCTCCGTCACGATGGAATACCTCTACTACGACGCCGACGGCCGCATGTGGCCCGTGACGCAGACCGAGGCCGGCGTCAGCACGCCGCCCAAGCCGCCCACCGGCAAGGTGCCCGCGCTGGCGGACCCGGGCCGCTCCGACCCCCGCGTGGCCGTCCAGCAGTTCGCCCAGGGCTATCCCGAAACCTGGCCGGGCAGCCCGGCGCTGGCCTCGGTCACCCGGCCTTTCGAGCAGGCCCCTGAACCCGTGGGCTTCCATCGCGACGGCGGCGGCGCCAGCCGCCTGGTGCAGACCTTCGTGCCGCGCGCCGACATCGCACTGGGCCGCCTCAGCCTGTACGCGGGCGACGGCCACGGCACGGATGCCACGCGCAGCTTGCGCCTGTCGCTGCGTGACGTGGAGGCCGGCACCGAACTGCTCGGCGCCGGCGAGGGCCTGGCCATCGCCTACCGGCCGCAAGGAGCAGGGCTGCTGAGCTTTGACTTCAGCGCCCATCCGCTGGTCGTGCTGAAGTCCGGCCGCCGCTATGCGCTGGCGCTGCAGGGCCAGAAGGATGCGCTGACGATCAATCTGCGCGCCAGCCGCAGCGACGTCTATGCCGGCGGCGAGGCCAGCCTCGACGACCGGCCGTTGAAGGACCGTGAGGGCCGCCCTGCGGACTTCGCGTTCGCGCTCTACGCGCGCTAGCCATGCGGAGCTGGCCCCAGGCCGCTGGGTTCGCCATCGGCGGGTCGGACATGGCAACCGTATCAATATGAAAACTCAGAAGATCACCTGCAAGGTATCGACCGCCGGTGTCGCCCGGGGCGACGGGGTCCCGGCGGATCAACTGCGACGGCACCTGCTGCAAGCCATCGCCGTTGCGCCGCTGCTGCTTGGCATGCCAGCCGAGGCCGAAGAGAGAGACAGTGAGAGCGAAACCGCGCAGCCTTTCCCCTTGTCGGATGTGCGGCTGCTCGACGGTCCTTTTCGCAAGTCCCAGAGCCTCAACGCGCTCTACCTCGAGTCGCTCAACTGCGACCGCTTGCTGCACAACTTCCGGAAAAATGCGGGACTCGCTCCGAAGGCGCCGGTGTACGGCGGATGGGAGGCGGAAGGGCTTTGCCCAGGGCACACCCTGGGCCATTTCTTAAGCGCCTGCTCGATGTTGTGGGCGTCCACCGGACGGGAGGCGCTGCGCGCCAGGATCGACTACGTCGTCAGTGAGCTACAGGCCTGCCAGGAAGCGGCGCCCGGCGGCCTGGTGTGCGGCTTCCCCGATGGCGATACGCAACTGCGCAATTGCCTGGCAGGCCGCCCTGTCGTTGGGGTGCCCTGGTACACCCTGCACAAGTTGATGGCCGGCCTGCGCGACGCGCATCTGCACGGGCGGAATGCCCAGGCGCTCGCGGTCCTGGTGCGTATCGGCGACTGGGTCGACGAGGCCGCGCGGCCGGTCGACGAGCCGCGCTTTCAAAAAATGCTCGATCTCGAGCACGGTGGCATGGCCGAAGTGCTGGCGGACCTGCACGCGCTGACCGGGGAGGCGCGCTACCTGCGCCTGGCTGAGCGCTTCAGCCACCGGGCCCTGCTCACGCCGCTTGCCGAAGGGCGCGACACCCTCGACGGCTTGCACGCCAACACGCAGATTCCCAAGGTGATCGGCTTCGCCCGGCTGCACGGACTCACGGGACAGGCGCATTACCGGCAGGCCGCGCGCTACTTCTGGCGCACGGTAGTCGAGCAGCGCTCGTTTGCGACGGGGGGGCATGGCGACAACGAGCATTTCTTTCCGCCCGCCGAATTCGAGAAGCATCTGGCCTCGGCTTCGACCATGGAAACCTGTTGCACCTACAACATGCTGCGTCTGACGCAAGCCTTGTTCGCCGCGCAACCATCGGCCGCCTACGCCGACTATCACGAACGTGCCCTGTTCAACGGCATCCTCGCCTCCCAGGACCCGGACAGTGGCATGTTCACCTACTTCCAGGCCACCCGGCGCACCTATCCGAAGCTCTATTGCACGCATGAGCATTCGTTCTTCTGCTGCACCGGCACGGGGATGGAAAGTCACGCCAAGCACGGCGATTCCATCTATTTCCACCGTCGGGAAGTGCTGTATGTGAATCAATACATTGCGTCGGATCTGCATTGGGCCGACCAGGGTGTGCATCTGCGCCAGACGACCACGTTTCCCGAGCGCGGCGCCAGCCGCCTGACGCTGCGGCTGGAGCGGCCCACAAAGCTTGTCCTCAAGCTGCGCCACCCGGGCTGGTGCCGGCAGATGAGCGTGCGCTTGAACGGCCGCAAACTCATGGCCAGCGACAAAGCCGGGCGCTACGTGGAGCTCGCGCGCACCTGGCGCGACGGCGACGTACTGGACGTCGACCTGCCGATGCATGTGCATCTGGCACCGTTGCCGAACGCGCCCCAGATTGCGGCGCTCATGTACGGCCCCCTGGTGCTGGCCGCGCGCGTCGCCGGCCCCGCCATGGCGCCCGGTGCCGATCTGGTTGCGTGGAACGTGTCTTATGGCAAGACGTTCAAGGAGCCGCTGGAGATCCTCCCGCTACCCCTGCCTGGCGCCGGCCTTGATGGGGCGGTCCGGCGCGGTACTGGCCCGCTGATGTTCCATCTGAGCGGGCCGGGCCTGGGGGAGGGGTACGAACTGCTGCCGTTCCACAGAATCGCGCACGGCTACTACAACTTGTACTGGCAGGTCAGCTGATGTGCCCTTGACTGGCGAGCGAGAAGTTGGGCGGCACGAGGACATGCACGGCAACTGGCCGGCGACCGAAGCCCTGACTCGCAGTGATGACCTCCACAGACAAGACCTTGGACCAACCCTGACAACCTGACCCCACCCCATGAGCCGACCGATTTCTTCCCTCCTGCTGGCCCTCGTCCTTGCCTGCATCACGTCTCAGCCCCTTTCAGCGGCACCGGCCCCTAAGGAGATGCAGGTCGATCCTGCTCATAACCCTCTTATCTGGGCCGACGTCCCGGACATCGCCATCATTCGCGTAGGCAAGACCTACTACATGAGCAGCACGACGATGCACATGAGCCCGGGCCTGCCGATCATGAAGTCGACGGACCTGGTCAACTGGACCATGGCCTCGTACGCCTATCAAACCCTTGCCGACAACGAAGCCTTGCGCCTCGAAAACGGCAAGAACGCCTACGGTGAAGGCTCCTGGGCCAGCAGCCTGCGTTACCACGACGGCGTGTTCCATGCCTCGACGTTCGCCGCCAACACGGGTCGCACTCACATCTACACCACGCGCGATCCAGAACGCGGCCCGTGGAAGGAGACGAGCTTCGAGCCCTTGCTGGGTGACCACAGCCTGTTCTTCGACGATGACGGTCGCGTCTACATGGTCTACGGGGGCGGTCGCATCATGCTCACCGAGATGAAACCGGATCTCTCCGGCATCAAGCCCGGCGGCGTGAACAAGGTCATCGTCGAAAACGTCAACGCCCTCTTCGGCGCCGACCAGGGCGGGCTCAAGGGCGAAGGCTCGCAGCTTTTCAAGGCCAACGGCCGCTACTACCTGTTCAACATTGCCTCACCCGGCAGCCGTTGGGCACGCACCGTCACCATCCACCGCGCCGACGCCATCGACGGCCCCTACGAAGGTCGCATCGCGCTCGACGATCGCGGTATCGCCCAGGGCGGCCTCATCGACACCCCGGAAGGCAAGTGGTACGCCTATCTCTTCAAGGACAACGCCGCCGTCGGTCGCATCCCCTACTTCGTGCCGGTGACCTGGAAAGACGGCTGGCCCGTGCTCGGCGAAAACGGCAAGGCACCCATGACGCTCGATATCCCCGCCGGCGCACAGGGCGTCTCGGGCGCCTCCGGCATCGTCGCCTCCGACGAATTCGACCGCCGGCCCGGCGACCCCGCCCTGCCCCTGGCCTGGCAATGGAATCACAACCCGAAGCCCCATGACTGGTCGCTCACCAAGCGCCCGGGTTACCTGAGCCTCACCACCAGCCGGGTCGTTTCCACGCTGCTCGAAGCCCCGAACACGCTCACTCAGCGCACCTTCGGCCCGAGCAGTTCGGCCACCACCAGCATCGACGTGAGCGGCATGAAAGACGGCGACTGGGCCGGCCTGGCGGCTTTTCAGCGGCAGTATGGTTTTGTCGGCGTGAAGATGAGTGACGGCGCCCGATCTCTCGTCATGGTGAGCGCCGAAACCGACAAGCCTGAAGAGATCGCCTCCATTCCCCTGACTGGCAAGACCGTTCATCTCAGGGTCGACTGCGAATTTGAGCCTGCACCTGAACTCGCCCGCTTCTCCTACAGCCTCGACGGTAAATCCTGGACCCCCATCGGTCGTCCCTCTCGCCTGAAGTACACCTTCCCGCACTTCATGGGCTATCGCTTCGGCCTCTTCTATTACTCGACCAAGACGGCCGGCGGCCGTGTCGACTTTGACTACTACCGCGTCGGGCAAGGGACGGAAGACCGTCGCTGACAAGGCGCGATCACTTTCCGCCTTCCTCCACTTGCGCCCCACTTGAATAGACAACCCCTGTGAACTCCATCAAACACAGCCTCGCCGTTCTCGGCCTGATCGCGGCACCGGCTTTTGCCGCCAACCCGGTCAGCATCAACATCGACGCCGGCAAGCCCGGCCCGGTCATAAGCAAGTACGTCTACGGCCAGTTCGCCGAACACCTCGGCACCGGCGTCTACGAAGGCATGTGGGTCGGCACCAAGTCGAACATCCCCAACACCCGGGGTTGGCGCAATGACGTCGTCGGCGCGCTCAAGGAGCTGCATGTGCCGCTGGTGCGCTGGCCTGGCGGCTGCTTCGCCGACACCTACCACTGGCGCGACGGCATTGGCCCGCAGGACAAGCGCCCGAGCAACGTCTGGGGGACCCACGTCGAAGAGATCAACGCCGTCGGTACGCACGAGTTCTTCGACCTGATCGAGATGATGGGCGCCGACGCCTACGTCAACGGCAACGTCGGTACCGGCAGCGTGCAGGAGATGGCCGACTGGGTCCAGTACATGACTGCGGAAGGCGGCTCGCCGCTGGCCAGGCTGCGCGCTCAGAACGGGCGCGAGAAGCCGTTCAAGGTCGCCTTCTTCGGTGTCGGCAATGAGCTGTGGGGCTGTGGCGGCAACATGAAGCCCGAGTACTACGCGAGCCTGTACAGCAATTACGAGCATTTCCTGTGGGCGCCCGAGAAGTCGCGGCCGAAGATGATCGCCAGCGGCGGCAGCGGCTTCGACACCGCCTGGACCCAGGTCCTGAGCAAGGAACTGAAGGGCCGCACGATCGGCATCACCGTCCACCAGTACACCGTCCCGACCGGCAACTGGGACGTCAAGGGCAAGGACCTCGGCTTCAAGGAAGGCGAGTGGATCTCGACCCTGGCCAATACCTTGAAGATGGATCAGCTGATCAAGGACCACGTGGCCGTGCTGGACAAACACGACCCCGAGAAGAAGATCGGATTGATGATCGACGAGTGGGGCACCTGGTATGACGAAGTGAACCCCAGGGGCGGGCTGTTCCAGCAGAACTCCCTGCGCGACGCGCTCGTGGCGGCACTCAACTTCCACATCTTCCATCAGCATGCGGAGCGGGTCCCCATGACCACCATCGCCCAGATGGTCAACGTCCTGCAGGCGATGATCCTGACGGACAAGGAGAAGATGGTCCTGACCCCGACCTACTACGCCTTTCAGATGTATGCGCCGTTCCAGGATGCCAAGTCGCTGCCGCTGGCCATCAAGGACAACACCAGCTACACCCTGGGCGCTGTGACCATTCCGGGCGTGAGCGCTTCGGCGGCGCGTGCCAAGGACGGCAAGGTGTACCTGGCGCTGGTCAACACCGATCCGTCCAAGGCGGTCGATGTCGCCGTCAACGTTGCGGGCACGAAGGTCAACGGTGCGGCAGGCAAGGTGCTGACCTCGGCCGCGATGGACGCGCACAACACCTTCCAGGATCCGCAGGTCATCAAGCCGGCGGCGTTCAGCGCGCGTGCCGCGGACGGCAAGCTGTCCATCAAGGTACCTGCCAAGGCCGTGATGGTGGTCGCGCTGGAGGAGTGAAGGCTTGGCGCGCGGGCTCTGCCTAGAGCCCCTGGGGCAGCACCCACTCGATGCCGATACGGCGCGTGGCCGTTCCGTCGCGCAGTTGCGCCGGGTCGGGGGCAGCAGCGGGGGTGGTGGCGGCGCGAGCCAGGCTCACGGCGTCCAGCTCGCGCTCCAGAGCCAGGGCCGGCACACCGCGCACGCCGGCCGCCATGATTTCGCGGCGCTGCACGAAGCTGCGCACGATCTTGCCGGCAGCATCGAGATCCTGTTCCACGACGACCGTGCCCGCAAGCTCGGCGCGGCGCGCGAACAGCGGAAAGCCGTTCGCGTCGGTCGCGCCCGGGCCACTGCGCGGCACATCGGGCAGCAGATAGCCCGATGAACGCACGGCCATGGCGGTGCGCCAGGCATGCAGCGCACGCGGCGCCGTCATCCGCTGGGTGCGTACCTGCTCCTGGCTCCACCAGCGCAGCAGCTCGCAACGTGAAGCGGGTGATTGCGCGGCATAGGTCCAGCCCGGCGCCTGCAGCGCGTTGCGCACCTCGGGGGCGAGGCTGGAAGCGTTGCCCGGCGGCTTGGGCAGCGCAGCGACCAGCTCATCCTCAAACGCGCGGTCCGGCGAGGGCGGCACCTGCCGCGGGACCTGACCCCATCGAGCCAGGCGCGCCGCCTCGCCCTGCCAGGCGGCGTCGCGCTGCTCTGCGGGCAGCGCCTCGATCAGCTGCGCCACCTGCGCCACGGGCCGCGGCTGGTCGAGCCGCTGGCAAATGGCGGGTGTCTTGAGCGCATCGATCCAGATCGTGTCGCTGGGGTGCGGCGTTGCATCGGCTTGCCACAGCGCCACTTCGTTGAGCACGCGATTGCTCAATCGCTGCGCAGCCACTTCCGCCCGCAGCTCGCCCTTGCCCTGCGCGGTTTCATCGGTCAGCCATGCCGCCCAGCCGGCCTGTGCGCGCTCACGTTGTTGACGCAGCACACCCTCGGCCACGCTTCGGTGCTCCGGAGAAAGCTTCAGGTCGGCAGGCAGCTGGAACATGCCCGCCAGCAAGTCCACCGGCTGGCGCAGCAGTCCCGCATCGCGCTCCAAGCGCTCACGCAGCTTTGCTCGCTGTTCGACCATCAAGCGGCGTGCGGCTTCGTCACGCTGCTGGTCGATCAGCTCCTGCGCCATCTGCTTGTTCTTGGCCGCAGCCGCCGCTTTGTCTGGGCTCTGCCCCTCGGCCGTCACGCCGCCAACGCGACCGGGCTCCATGCCGGGAAAGGTGCCGACCTGAGCCAGTACCGCAGCCGGTGCATGCAGGAGTGCCGCGAGCGCAACCAGCCGCAGAGAAAACCGCCGGCCAGAACCCGGCACGACGTCACCGCAACGTCGAACGAGTGATGCTTTCATGGACGCTCCCAGTTCAAGGTTTTGCCCTCGGCCAGCACCGGGCTGCGCCGCCCGTCCACCTCCAGCCCCCAATCGCGCAGCGCACCCTCGCTGACCTGCGCCGCGTACTGCCCGCCCTTTCGGCTCACCGTGCCACGCGCCGCAATGCTGCCGTCCGCGCCCACGACCGTGAAGGCCGCGCTCTTGCCGTCATCCAGCTCGAACACGCGCAGCACCGTGCCGCGGGCGTAGTCGTAGGCCGGCTTCTCGGTCTCGGCGCCCCAGGCGATGACGCTGTTCGGTGCCGCATAGAGCGGCATCGACAGGAAGCCATGCACCTCGCGATGCCAGCGGCCGCCTTCGCRCTTCTCGCCGCTCAGCAGATGSGTCCACGTCCCTTCWGGSAGGTAGAAGTCCACCTCGCCGCYCTCKGTGAASACSGGYGCSACCAGCAGGCTCTCGCCGAGCTGGTACTGCCGGTCCAGCGTCGCGCAGGCCGGGTCCTGCGGGTGCTCCATCAGCATGGCGCGCATCAGCGGCACGCCGGTCTGSGTCGCCTCATGCGCCTTGGCGTACAGATACGGCATGAGCTGGTGCTTGAGCCGCGTGAATGCGCGCAGCACGTCGCAGCTCTCTTCGTCCACGAGCCATGGCACCCGGTAGCTGCTGCTGCCGTGCAGGCGGCTGTGCGAGGACATCAGGCCGAACTGGATCCAGCGCTTGTAGACGGCCGGCGGCGGGTTGCCYTCGAAGCCGCCRATGTCRTGGCTCCAGAAGGCGAAGCCGCAACTTGTGAGCGACAGGCCGCCCCTGAGGCTCTCGGCCATSGAYTCAAACGTGCTCCAGCARTCRCCSCCCCAGTGCACCGGGAAGCGCTGGCCSGAGGCRTAGGTGGAGCGGGCGAAGACGATGGCGTCGCTGCCCTGCACTTCTTCGAGCAGCTCGAAGACGGCCTGGTTGTATTGCAGCGCGTACAGGTTGTGCATCTCGACGGGGTCGGAGCCGTCGAAGTAGGTCACGCCTTCGCTGGGGATGCGCTCGCCGAAGTCGGTCTTGAAGCAGTCCGCACCTTGCGCGATCAGGCGCTTCAGGTGGCCCTGGTACCAGGCCTTGGCGGCCGGGTTCGTGAAGTCCACGATGGCCATGCCGGGCTGCCACTGGTCGGTCTGGAAGGTCAGCCCGTTGGTTCTCTTGATGAAGTAGCCGTGCTTGACGCCTTCAGCAAACAGCGGCGACTTCTGCGCCACATACGGGTTGATCCAGAGGCTGATCTTCAGGCCCTTGGCGTGCAGGCGCGCCAGCATGGCCTCGGGCTCGGGAAAGCCGCGCGGGTCCCAGGCGAAGTCGCACCACTGGAACTCGCGCATCCAGAAGCAGTCGAAGTGAAACACCGACAGCGGCAGCTCGCGGCGCGCCATCTCGTCGATGAAGTGGGTGGCGGTGGCCTCGTCGTATTGCGTGGTGAACGAGGTCGTCATCCACAGGCCGAAGCTCCAGGCCGGGGGCAGCGGGGCGCGGCCTGTCAGCGCTGTCAGTCGGCCCACGACGTCCTTGGGCGTGGGGCCGGCAATGACGCAGTAGTCCAGGCTCTCGCCTTCGCGGCTGAAC
>NZ_JBFUMK010000038.1:0-27920 GCF_054049415.1 Roseateles sp. P5_D6
ATGCCAGGCCGACCGCCGCGCCCATGGCCAGGCCGGCGCCCGCAGCTGCGCCGCGCCCTGCCCCCGCGCCAGCGCCGGCGAAGGACGACGGCGATTGGGAGACCTTCTGAGCCGCGCCACGCAGCGCCATTGAACGGGAGCCGGGCAATGCCCGGCTCTTTGCTTTTGGGAATCAGGGGCCGCCCGTCCCTCGTTCAGGGACGCGACCGCCGGCGCCCAGCGTGGCGGGAGCCGCCCTTACAGCCTGAAACGCCAAAGGTCGCCCGGCTTGTTGCGCCCCAGCGCCACACCCGGGATGTTCCCAGCCCGCGCGGCGGCATGGGTGAGCAAAGTCATGCCAGCGCCGCACCGGCGCACCCTGCGGCAGACCCGCCGCGCTTTCCAACAAACCAGGAGCTCCCGATGTTTCGCCCGATCTTTCGCCTCGCGCTGCTGAGCGTGGCACTCTCGGCCACCTTGGCCCAGGCCCAGTCCAATCGCGCCGACGCCAACGCACTGAAGAGCCGCGCCGAAGGCCATGTGCGCCAGTTTCCCGGACTCAGCCTGCACGGCAGCGAGCACAGCTACAGCGTGCGCGACATCGTCATCGACAGCGACGGCGGCAGCCATGTGCGCCTGGACCGCAGCGTCGCGGGCCTGCGCGTCATCGGCGGCGACCTCATCGTGCAGACCGACCGCTTCGGCACCCTGCGCGCCATGCACCACAACCTGCGCTGGCGCCTGGACGGCATCGCCACCAAGCCGGCCCTGAACGCCAATCGCGCCGCCATGGCCGTGCTGCGCACGATGGACGGCGATGCCGGCAAACCCGAACTCGTCATCTATGCCCGCGACCAGGCGCCCGCCCTGGCCTGGGACGTGCCCGTCTCCGGAGAAAGCGCCGATGGCACGCCGTTCGAGAAGCATGTGATCGTCGACGCCTTGGATGCCCGCCAGCTCGACGCCTGGGACGACATCCACACCGCGGCCGCCAACGGCACGGGCAAGACGCTGTACAGCGGCAACGTGGCCCTGACGACCAACAGCATCAGCGGCGGCTACGAGCTGCGCGACCCGAGCCGCGGCGGCACCTACACGATCAGCATGGGCGGCCGCAAGAACGGTGGCAGCGTCATGACCGACGCCGACAACAGCTGGGGCAACAACGCGACCAGTGACGCCGCCAGCGCTGGCGCCGATGCGCAGTACGGCACGGCCATGACCTGGGACTACTACAAGAACGTGCATGGCCGCAACGGCATCGCCAATGACGGCAAGGGTGCCTACAACCGCGTCCACTACAGCCGCAACTACGCCAATGCCTACTGGTCGGACTCCTGCTTCTGCATGACCTACGGCGATGGCGACGGCACCAGCATCAAGCCGCTGGTGTCCCTGGACGTGGCCGGCCACGAGATGAGCCACGGCGTCACCAGCCGCACGGCCAACCTGACCTATTCCGGCGAGTCCGGCGGCCTCAACGAGGGCAACTCCGACATCTTCGGCACCATGGTCGAGTTCTACGCCGCCAATGCCAGCGACCCGGGCGACTACCTGATCGGCGAGAAGATCATGGTGGGCGGCGGGGCCTTGCGCAGCATGGTCAAGCCCAGCGCCGACGGTGCATCGGCGGACTGCTGGTACTCGGGCGTGGGCAATCTCAACGTGCACTACAGCTCGGGCGTGACCAACCACTTCTTCTTCCTGCTCGCCGAAGGCACCAACAGTGCCTACGGCAACAGCCCGACCTGCGTGACCGGCAACACCCGCGTCGCCACCGGCGCGGGCTCGCTGACGGGCATCGGCCGGGACAAGGCCGCCAAGATCTGGTACCGGGCCCTGACGACGAAGTTCACTTCGTCCACCAACTACGCCGGCGCACGCAGTGGCACCATCGCCGCCGCCAATGAGCTCTACGGGACTGGCAGCGCCGAGGCGAATGCCGTGGCCTCTGCCTGGAGCGCTGTCGGCAGGAACTGAGCCGAGCGGGCTCAATCGGGGGCGTCTTCGGACGCCCCTTTTTTCTGGGCGTAGCTGGCCTTGCGGCCGCGTGCCGGATACCAGACCTCACGTTCCACCCAGTGCGCCAACCGCCCGGCGCGATCCCCGCGCTGCTCGCGCAGCCAGGTCAGGACGACCTCATCGAGCACATAGCTACCGTCGCGTTGCTCGCGCACCGACTGTGGATGGCGACGCCGCAGCGATGCGGCCGGCATCGGCGCACCCAGGGCCGTCGACAAATCCTCCAGCGCGATCCAGCGGTGGCGCTCGATGTCATCGTCCAGCACACGAATGCGGTGGCCCTTGAAGGCGTAGTAGCGTCCCTGCACGGGCCGGAAGGCCAGTGCCTTCAGGCCCCGCCCGACCGTTTCGCCCAGGGCAACAAGATCGGACGCGAAGGCACGGCCCCACAGTATCAGCGCCACCAGCATGCCGGCCCAGCCGCTCGCCCACCACAGCAGCGCCGTTGCGGCGCCGCACACGGCCAGCTTGAACAGCAGGCTGCGCCACCAATGGTGCCTCTCGTGCGATGCCGCATCGAAGCCAAGGGGCTCGCGCGGCATGCGGTCAGAACTTCAAGGTCTTCACGCCGTCGGCACCGCCGAGCAGACAGACGCTGGCCTTGTGGCGCGCGAACACGCCGACGGTGACGACGCCCGGCCACTGGCTGACCTCGGCCTCGAAAGCCAGCGGGTCGGTGATGGACAGGCCCGTCACGTCGAGGATGTGGCCGCCGTTGTCGGTGACGACGCCGGCCCGCAGCCTGGCCTCGCCGCCGAGCTTGGCAAAACGGCGCGCCAGCTGGGCGGCGGCCATCGGGACGATCTCGACAGGCAGCGGAAACTTGCCCAGGGTCTGCACGAGCTTGGATTCGTCGGCGATGCAGACGAACTGGTCGGCCAGATCCGCCACGATCTTCTCGCGCGTCAGCGCGGCACCACCGCCCTTGACCATGAAGCCCTGGCCATCGATCTCGTCGGCGCCATCGATGTAGACGGCCAGCCGCTCCACCTCGATCGCATTCAGCACGGGGATTCCATGCTTGATGAGGCGCTGCGTCGAGCGCTCCGAGCTCGACACCGCACCGGGGATGGCGATACCGCTGGCCGCGAGCGCATCAATGAAACAGTCCACCGTGGAGCCGGTGCCGACGCCGAGGATCTGACCGGCGGGAACATAGTCCAGAGCCGCACGGCCGACGAGTTGCTTGAGCTGGTCTTGATTCATAGGCCCGGATTGTCCGGGATCGGCGCGGTGAACAATGCCGATCCCGGTCCGGCTCACTTCATCACCACGCTCCTGACCGCCGAATCGGTGGCCAGTTGGCTCCTGCTGTCCCAGGACGTGAATCGGTATTCCACGACGTCACCCTTCTTCAGCCCTCCCAGCGTGTACCGGCTGGCAGCGCCGTCCTGGCGCATGCGCACGGTCCGGGTCTCGCCACCGTTGACCGTGTAGTGCGCGTCTACCCAGCCCGTCGCGTTGGCGGCGAGTTCGAGGGTGGTCGCACCGGCCTGCGTCGAGGCCGTCGGCACGGCGGTCGTCTTGGCAAGCACCGGCGCCGTCACGGCCACGGCGTTCACAGCCGCCACGCCCGAGTCCCAGATGATGTCGTCGAAGGCCATCTGGAAGGACGCGGCCGGATTGGAGCCGTCCACGCTGAGGAACTCGAACAGCGAGTTCATGGACTGCAGCGCCACCAGCGGGCCGGCGATCTCGGCCACCGGGATGGTGGCCGTGCCCCACTCGCCGTTGCGCACCAGGCCATAGGCCGTGGTGTTGGCGGGGAAGGTCACCCAGCTGTGGTTGGTGTAGGTGTCCAGGATGCCGATCTTGAACGCCACATTGGCCGGCGCCTTGATCTTCAGCTTGATGTTGCCGCCACGGAAGCCGCTCATGTCGTGCACCTGGCGCGACTGGACGGCACCGCCGAACCACTGCCCCGGCGCGAAGTAGTTCAGCGCCAGCACGTTGGACCCCTCAAACGCCGGGATGTTGCCGCCACCCATGGAACCGGTGTTCCAGATGAAGAAGTCCGCCGACGTGCCGAGCGCCTGGCTGTTGTTGACAGGCGTGTTGTCGGTGAACACGCCGAATTTGCCGGCCTCCGGCGTGATGCCGACGCCCAGCTTGACCTCGCCCTTGCCGTCCAGCTCATAGACACGCACATAGTCCACGTACATCGTCGCGGGCAACGGCGCGGTGATCTGCGCAGGCGTGGCGGCCGGCGTGAAGTTGCCGCCGACAGCCATGTTCATCAGCAGATAGAACGGCTCCTGCAGCGCTGGCGAACCCACCGTGGAGATGGGCGCCTTGTACATGTCAAGTTCACGGCCGTTGTCCACCAGCGTGAAGCGGATCTGCGTGTCAGTCCAATACAGGCGATACAGCACGAAGCGGTTGGCCAACGAGCGCGTGGGCGTGACCCAGCTCTTGGTCTGCCAGGCAGTGGACGCGGCGCAGCTTTCGTTGCCGGGCACGCAGGCGGCCTGGTTGAAGGTGATGACGTTGGAACCGACGAACTGGTCCGGCGACACGGCGGGCAGGCCCGCGGGCTGGCGGCCGCCCTGCTCCATGATGTCGATCTCGCCCTTGCGCGGCCAGGCCTGCGGACTGGTGCCCAGCAGCCACAGGGCCGGCCACAGGCCGACGCCGACCGACGGCGTGGCCGCGCGGATTTCGATCATCCCGTACTTGACCTGCACCTTGCCCGCCGAGTCCAGCTTGCCGGAGGTGAACTGGTTGGCGCCCATCACCTCGCGCTTGGCCGTGATGGCCAGGGCCCGCGTGGCAGGCTCGAAAGGCACGTTGACGATGCTGAGGTTGTTGGGGCGGTAGTACTCCAGCTCCTGGTTGCCGTAGCCGCACAGGCCGATCTGGCAGCCGTTGCCGTCATAGGTCGACCAGAGCGCGCTGTCGAGGCTGGCGCCGTTGAATTCCTCGGACCAGAGCAGCTTGCCGATGACGGGGCTGGTGACGCTGGCGGAAGCGATGGCACTGGCGGCCAGCAGCAGGCCGCCGATGAGGGTTTGGCGATTCATGGCATTCATCCTTGCTGGCGGTTGCGACGCAGGCGGGCCCCGACGACCAGGATGCCCAGGCCCATCAAGCCGTAGGTCGAGGGCTCGGGCACGGCGCTGGTGACGGTGATGCGGGTGGCCGGCGCGCCGGTGAAGCCCGTGTTGACCGCCTGCCAACTGCCGGACGAGGAGAAGGCCCAGGCGGCGCTGGGCGAATCGGTGCCGCTCTGCCATTGGCCGGCGAAGCCGGCGTCGGCCTGGGTCACCAGCCAGTAGCTGCCGGCGGCCAGGTTCCAGCCGCTGGGCGCCAACGCCGTGTTGGCCCAGGGATCGGTCAGGTGCGTGCTGTAGAGCCAGCTGTTGCCGGCGGGCACGGCGCCCTGGCGGGCCATGATGCCGACGGTGATGCCGCCCACGCCGTCGATGGACGTGAGGATGGACTGGATGGTGGTGGCGCTGCTGATATCGAAGGCGACGGCGAGGTCCTGGCCCTGGCCCAGCAGTGAGGCCCAGCCGCTGACGTCATCGCCGGGGCCATAGGTGTTGATGACGACGGTGCCGGCGGCGCTGGCGTGGGCGGCCAGGCCGCAGAGCAGCAGCGACGCGCCGATCCCGGAGAGGGTGTGAATCTTGGCTTGCATGGCTTGTCTCCTCGGGTTCAGGCGCGGCGGCGGCGGGCGATGGCGCCGACGGTGGCCAGGCCCGCCAGCAACAGCGCGTAGCTGCCGGGCTCGGGCACGGCGGCGGTCTGGATCGCGAACTGGAGGTCGTCGACGAGGACGGCGTTGGCGCGGTTCTCCAGGATCGGGCCGACGGCGGTGCCGATCTCGATGAAGACCGAGGTGGTGCCGACCGGGACGGCAGCCGCCTGGAAGCTGACCTGCGTCCAGCTGCTGGTGCTCAACTGGCCCTGGAACTGCTGGTTGAGCGCCGTGCTGATGATGCCGTTGGCGCCCATGTAGCGCAGCGTGACGAAGGCGTTGCCGGTGGTACTGGCGTCGCCCTTGGCCCAGAAGCTCAGCCAGGGCGTGTCGCCCACATTGGCGGCGCCCAGCACGGGCATGCCGCCATGGCCGACGGAGTCCTGCAGCGCGATGGAGGCATCGAAGCCGTTGGGGGCGCTGAGCAGCAAGGCAAAGCTGCCGGAGTGGGCGTCACTGGACAGCGTGGCCGGGCTGCTGGTGGCGGCCGTCAACCAGCCCGCGGCGAGTTGGCCCGGGCCGGCCGCGGCTTCGAAGCCGCCGTTGGCGAAGGCGTTGGTGGTGGCTGCGCCGGCGGTGCCGGCCAGCAAGAGGGTGGCCATCGCCACGCAGGTCTTCAGATTCAGCATGTTGTCGTCTCCATGGTGTTGACTGGGGAATAAAGAATCCCGAAACAGGCGACGACGAACTGCTGCCGATCGCCGAAAGTGAAAGCGCTTTCTGAAAGCGCTTTCAACAAACGGCGCGACCATAGGTGGCTTGCAAAAGCCTGTCAATGCGGAGTCCCCTGCCCCGTTCTCGAAGCAGGGGGGCTTGAGGTTCAAGCGGCGTAGAACTTGCCGTGGAAGCCGTAGGGCACGGCGTAAGGCAGCCAGGCGCGGGCCAGCGGGCCGTTGGCCAGGCGCATCGCATCGAAGACGCTGAAGAAACTGCGCCGGCGCTGGATGTCATAGCCCATGCCGACCAGCCAGCCCTCGCCTTCCCGAGTGCTGCCAGGCCTGGGCACCAGCACATGCTCCTCGACGACGGTGTCGTTGCCGAAGTTGAAGCGCTCGCGCGCGCCGCTGTCGATGTCCAACCGCATCAGGCCGTTGAAGCCCCAGCGCGCGCCGATATCGATGGCCGTCGGGTACCAGACGAAGCGGTGGCGCCGGGCGACGACTCGCGGGTCGACGACGGGGAACTCGACGGCCTCGTCGCGCGCAGCGATGTTCAGCCGCCCGCTAGCCAGGTCGATCTGCAGCACCCGCGGCGTCGACACGTCGCGCGCCGTGCGCTCGCCGCGCATGATCTGCCGGGCGCCGGCGTTGAACTCCGGCAGCGGCGTGCTCTGCACATAGTCCAGGCGCAGCATGCGGCCGTCGTCCCAGGCATTGCCGAAGTGAAAGACCTGGACGGCCGGCATCTCGAAGCTGCGCTGCTTCGAGAAGTCGGCCTTGTCGACGACGAGCACGCGCGTCGGTTGCTCGCCGGCCCAGCGCATCGCGTCGACCATGGAGGCGCCAGCGCGCACGGCCGCCATGTCCATGGTGATGGGCGCCAGCAGAAAGACGAGGTGGCGTTGCGACACGGCGAAGTCATGAAGCATGGCCGGAGCCTGCACATCCAGCAGCGCATGGCGGCGCACGGTACCGGCGGCATCGAGCTGATAGACGGCCAGCCGACCGTTGGCCGTGCCGAAGTTCCACACCGTGCCGTCGGGCTCGACCTTGGGATGGGCCGAGAAGGGCATGCCACGCAGCTCAGGCGCCCAGGTCTTGACGCCGCGCGTCGCGAGCGTCGCCGGGTCCAGCTCATAGGCGCTGCCGCCCTCCCACAAGGCGTAGAGGCAGTCACCCTGCATCAGCACGCTGGTGTTGGCCACGTTGACGCTGTCGGGCCCGCGCACCGGCAGTTCGGCCTTGATGGCCGTACCGAAAGCGGGCAGCAGGAAGCGGCCGGCCTCTTGCTCGGCGCGGAACTTGGTCGTTTGCACGAAGCGGGCGCGGTGGCTGGCGCGGCCGTCCTGCAGTGTCCAGGACTGAACCAGGCCATCGCCGTCGAACCAGTGGTGGTAGCGCTGGCCGGCGCGTTGCATCAGGCCAGGACCATTGCGGAAGTAGCGGCCGCGCAGCGCGGCGGGCAGGCGCCCTTCAACGACGGCGCTGGCGTCCAGGTTCTCGCCATTCAAGCCACGCAGCGGCAAGAGTTCCGGCGCATCGGCAGCGAAGGTATCGACCGGCAGGCCCAGGGCCAGCAGTTCGGGGCTGAGGCCGCCGGCCAGCAGCGCGGTCAGCAGTGAACGACGGGTCGTGCTCATGGCCGTCCCCGCTCAGTTCAGCTTGACCTTGACCGACGCACCGGTCACCGGTGTCACGACGGCCTGCTCGAACTTCGGTGGGCCGAAGGTGCCAGCAGCGTTGTTGGAGAAGCCGTAGGGCTCGACCGGAATGCCCATGGCGTTCATGTCCAGGCGGCCGTTGGCATTGGCGTCCTGGAAGAGGCTGAGCGCCAGCGGGCCTTCGGGCAGGTCCTTGAGCACGACGCTGAACTTGCCGCCAGTGGCCTCGGGGCCGAGAACGAAGCGCAGGCCGGTCTGCGGCTGGCGCAGCCAGTTGGCCGGCTCCGTGAAGACGGCCACCATCAGGGTGGCGCCCTGCAGGCGGCTCGTGTCCAGGCCCTCGACTTCGAGGGTGACGTCTGCCGCCTGGCTGCACAGCGGCAGCAGGGCAAACAGGGCGGAGGCAAGGGCTTGGTGTTTCATCGCGATCTCCAGGGTTCAGCAGTGGGATGGCTGAATGTTGGAGATCGCCCCGCCGCGGCGCGAGCGCGCTGCGACAGGTGGGCGCCGGGCGGCGCGAGTGGACTTAACCCCGGCGCTTCTGGACGGCTGCAGCCAGCTCGCGCAGCAGCGGCTCGGTCTGGCTCCAGCCCAGGCAGGCGTCGGTGATGGACACGCCGGGCTTCAAGTCGGCCTTGGTCTGACCCTCGGCCAGGTCCTGCCGACCAGGCTGCAGATGGCTTTCGATCATGACGCCGGTGATGCGCGCATCGCCGCCCGCGATCTGACCCGCGACGTCATGGCCGACATCGACCTGGCGCTCGTACTTCTTGCTGGAGTTGGCGTGCGAGAAGTCGATCATGACCTGCTCGCGCAGGCCCGAGGTCTTGAGCGCATCGCAGGCAGCGTTGACGGACGCCGCGTCGTAGTTGGGCGCCTTGCCGCCGCGCAGGATGACGTGGCAGTCCTCGTTGCCGCGGGTCTCGAAGATGGCGGCCGTACCCATCTTGGTCATGCCCATGAAGGCATGCGCGCTGCTGGCGGCCAGCACGGCGTCGCTGGCGACCTTGATACCGCCGTCGGTGCCGTTCTTGAAGCCGACCGGGCAGCTCAGGCCCGAGGCGAGCTGGCGGTGGCTCTGGCTCTCGGTGGTGCGCGCGCCGATGGCGCCCCAGGCGATCAGGTCGGAGATGTACTGCGGCGACAGCAGGTCCAGGAACTCGGTGCCGGCCGGCAGGCCCAGCGCGTTGACGTCGAGCAGCAGCTGGCGCGCCAGGCGAAGGCCCTCGTTCATGTGGAAGCTGCCGTCCAGGCGCGGGTCGTTGATGTAGCCTTTCCAGCCCACCGTCGTGCGCGGCTTCTCGAAGTAGACGCGCATGACGATCAGCAAGTCGCTGCTCAGTTCCTCGCGCGCCGTCTTCAACAGGCGGGCGTAGTCCATCGCCTGGTCGTGGTCGTGGATGGAACAGGGGCCGACGATGACAAGCAGGCGGTCGTCGCGGCCATGCAGCACGTCGCTGATCTGCTGGCGGGCCTGCTCGACAAGTTCCAGCGTCGCGTCGGGAATGGGCAGCTCTTCGAGCAGCAGCGCCGGGCTGATCAGCGCACGGACGGCACCGATGCGGGTGTCATCGGTACGCGTCGTATCGCGCGTCTCGTCGCGGGAGCCCGCTTCGCGGTCGTGGTGGGGATCGTCTAAAGGTTTCATTGCAGGGCTCCAGGCAAGCCCCGCATTTTCACCGCTTGGCGGCGGCAAAGCACACCGCCAGCGCAGAGAGGCCAAAACCGGCGAGCGCCAGCGGCTCCAGGCGCTCGCCCAGCAGCACGAAGCCCATCAGCGCCGACACGCCCGGGATCAGGAAGAACAGCCGCGCCACCTGCCCCGCCTGGCCGCGGCGGATCATGATGAACATCAGGCTGAAGGCGCCAATGGAGTTCACCAGGCCCAGCCACAACCACGAGCCGATCAGCTCGGGCGCCCAGTCGATGGCAAATCCTTCGGTCGGGCCTGCCACCGCAGCAACGGCCAGGGCCGACACGGCCATCTGCACGCCGGCACCGCTGCGCAAGTCCATGTGGGCGCAGAAGCGCTTCTGGTAGAGCGTGCCGGCGACGAGGCCGAGCAGGCCCAGGCCGGCCACGGCGTAGGCGGTCCAGGCGCCGTTCAGCGGCTTGTCGGCGATGACCAGGGCCACGCCGGCCAGCCCACCGAGCAGAGCGAGCAACTGGCGCCGGCCAATGTGCTCGGGCAGCCACAGATGCGCGCCCAGGGCCGTGGCCAGCGGCATCAGGCCGATCAACAGACCGGCCACGCCGGCGCTCAGGCCCCATTGCAGCGCGAAATAGATGCACGAGAAGTGCAGCACCTGCATCAGCAGGCCGACAACGGCCAGGTGCGCCCAACCGCGCGCCCGATGCGGCCATGGTGCGCCGGTGGCCATCGCCACGGCCAGCAACACGACGGCGGCGAGGCCGAAGCGCAGCGTCAGCAGCGTCAGCGGCCCGGTGTGCGGCAGGGCCAGCTTGCCGGCCACATAGCCGCTGCTCCACAGCAGGATGAAAAGCAGCGGCAGGCTGGACGCGGCAGCGGCGCTCAGCAGGCGGTCGAACAGGCTGGGCCGGAAGGACCGGGCCATGCAGGGCGACAGCGTGGTGGTGGACATGACGACTCCTTGAAGGGATGACTGCACTCTAGAAATCAATGATCCAGGACACAATCCGTCATAAAGTCGATTCAGAGTTTCCAAACGGAGCACAGTCGCCATGGGCCGCCTTGAAGACCTGCAAGCCTTCGCTCGCGTCGTTGACGCCAAGGGCTTCTCCGGCGCCGCGCGGCTGCTGGGCACCACCAAGTCGGCCGTCAGCAAGCAAGTCGTGCGGCTGGAGGACCAGCTCGGCACGCGCCTGCTGCACCGCACCACGCGCAGCGTCAGCCCGACGGCCGAGGGCCGCAGCGTCTACGAACGCGCGCTGCGGCTGCTGGATGAGTCGCTGGCGCTGGAGACCGAACTGGCCGGCCGCCGCGACGAGCCGCGCGGCGTGCTGCGGCTATCGGTGTCCACCGCCTTCGGCAATCTGCAGTTCACGGCGCTGATGGCGGAGTTCTGCGCCCGGCATCCGCAGATCGACGTCGTGCTAGGGCTGAACGATCGCTACGTCGACCTGGCCGAGGAAGGTTTTGATGTCGTGCTGCGACTGACGCACAAGCCTTCCGATGGCCTGGTGGCGCGGCGATTGGCAGCCATCCGCTTTGTGCTGTGTGCGGCGCCGGCCTATCTGGAGGCCCACGGTGAGCCGCAGGCCGTGGCCGACATCGCCGGCCATCGCTGCCTGCGCTTTGGCTATCTGCAGTCCCCCGACCGCTGGCGCTTTCGCCACCCTGAGCAGGGCGAGGCCGAGGTCGAGACCCGCGGCGCGCTTCGCTTCGAAAGCGGGCTGACGGCCAACAGCAGCGAATCCCTGCGCGTGGCCGCCCTGGCCGGCCTGGGCCTGGCCGTGCTGCCCACCTATGCCGTCGGCGCAGACCTGCGCGCGGGGCGGCTCAAGGCCGTGCTGCCCGACTGGCAGCCGGTCGGCGGCCTGGCGGACGCCAACACCCTCTACGCCGTCTACCTGCCCAGCCGCCACCCGGCGCCCAAGGTGCGGGCGCTGATCGACTTCATGCTGGAGAAGATGGGCGACGTGCCCCCGTGGGATCGCGACTGAGAGAATCAAGGGCTATGCCGTTGATCCCCTACGCCCTTACCCGCCCCTTCCTGTTCGGCCTGGACCCCGAGCACGCCCACGAGCTGACGCTGAACAGCATCGCGAAGCTGCAGAACACGCCCGCGCAACTGCTCTGGTGCGGCGAACGCATCAGCGATCCGGTCACCATCGCCGGCCTGCGCTTCCCGAACCGCATCGGCCTGGCCGCCGGCCTGGACAAGAACGGCCGCTGCATCGACGGCCTGGGCGCGATGGGCTTCGGTTTCATCGAGGTCGGCACCGTGACGCCCAAAGGCCAGCCGGGCAACGACAAGCCGCGCATGTTCCGCCTGCCCGAAGCCCACGCGCTGATCAACCGCCTGGGCTTCAACAACGAGGGGCTCGCAAGCTTCATCGCCAACGTGAAGCGCGCCCACAGCTTCCGCAAGGCCGGCGGCATCCTCGGCCTGAACATCGGCAAGAACGCCGCGACGCCCATCGAGAACGCTGCGGACGACTACCTGCTCGGCCTGGAGGGCGTGCATCCGCATGCCGACTACATCACCGTCAACATCTCCAGCCCCAACACCAAGAACCTGCGCGCGCTGCAGAGCGACGAAGCACTGGGTGCCTTGCTGGGCACGCTGCAGCAGCGCAAGCAACAGCTCGACAGCCAGAGCGGTCGGCGCGTGCCGATGTTCGTCAAGATCGCGCCCGATCTGGAGGAAGACCAGGTTGCCGTCATCGCCCAGACGCTGAAGGCCAACGGCATCGACGGCGTCATCGCCACGAACACGACGATCGCGCGCGACGCCGTCAAGGGCCTGCCCTATGCGAACGAGATGGGTGGCCTGTCGGGCGCCCCGGTCTTCGAGGCCAGCAACCGCGTCATTCGCCTGCTGCGCGCAGCCCTGCCGCCGGGCTATCCCATCATCGGTGTGGGCGGCGTCATGAGCGGTGCCGACGCGCGCGCCAAAATCACCGCCGGTGCCGACCTTGTGCAGGTCTACACCGGCCTCATCTACAAGGGCCCGGGCCTCGTCAGCGACTGCGCGAGGGCCCTGGCCCAGCGTTGAATATCGCCATGCGACTCGCCGCCCTCGCTCTCTGCGCCGCACTGCTCACCGGCTGCGCGACGCCGGATCGCGATGCGCGGCTGAAGCCCGGCGTCAGCGGCGAGACGGACGTCATCGCACTCTATGGCCAGCCGGTGCGCACCTGGCCCGAGGCTGACGGCGGCCGGACGCTTGAATATTCGAGCCAGCCGATGGGCCGGCACAGCTACATGGTTCGCCTGGCCGTCGATGGCCGGCTGGTCCGCATCGAGGACGGCCTTTCCCCTGCCGGCCGCGCCCGCATCGTGCCGGGCATGACTCCCGAACAGGTCAGCCGCATCCTCGGCCGCGAGCGCACGCGTGTGTTCTTCCGCCTCAGCGGCGAAGACGTCTGGGACTGGGCCATCGAGCCCGACCAGGCGGGCTATGGCCTGCGCTTCAACGTCCACTTCAAGGACGGCGCCGTCGTTCGCACGACGCAGAGCATGGTGTTCCCGAGCCGGCTCTTCCCAGGCTTCGATGACTGACGCCCGCAAGGGCACATTACCGTTGCGGGTCGAGTAGGCTTCGGCCCCGTTTTCAGGGAGAAGTCATGAGAATCATCGCGCAGGCCAGCGTCACGCTGGCCCTGTTGTCGTCTGCACTCGCCGGCGCCCAGGCGCCCAAGCTACCCATCGAGGCCTTCTTCAGGCCGCCGGCTTTCGAGCGCGCCGTGCTGTCGCCTGACCAGAGCCGCGTCGCCGTCCTCGTCAACCGCCCTGGCGAGCGCACCAAGCTCGCGCTGGCTCGGGTAGACGACGACAGCCCCACCGACGTCGTCGCAGCCGTGGACCGGCTCGACGTCGCCAGCGTCCACTGGCTCAATCCCAACCGGCTGGTCTTTCAGGCCTGGCAGCGCCACGAACTGCGCGACACGCCAGTCTCCACGGGCCTCTGGGTGCTGGACGTGCGCAGCGGCGAGGTGACGCAGCTGATCTCCACGCGCTTCAACATCAACCCCGGCCAGGCCCAGACCGGCACGCGCATCAAGGAAGCCGTTGACAAACTGCTGCCCTGGAACTGGCGGTTGCTGCGCGCGCTGGACGACGACAGCGACGACGTCATGGTGCAGCGCTACACCTGGGACGAGAACGGCGAGTTCAGCCACGAGGTGCTGGGCCGGCTCAACACGCGCACGGGCAAGCTGACGCTGGTTACCGACAACGTGCCCAACCGCGTGGCCGAGTGGCTGGTGGACGGCAAGGGCCAGCCGCAGGCCTGCATCACGATGGAGGGCGCGGGCTTCGGCGTGCATCTCTTCGACGCCGAGACCCGGTCCTGGAAGCTCTGGCGTTCCGGCCGCCGCAACATCGACCCCATGCCGATGCCGCTGGCGCGCCTGCCGGGCGGTGACCTGCTCGTGGCCGGCCATGACGCGGCCGAGTCCAAGGGCGACATCCGCATCGTGCAGCGCCTCAGCGCGATGGGCGACAGCCGCCAGACCCTGCTCTCCATCCGTGGCTACGACTGGACCGGCCACCCGGTGCTGGACCGCGACAGCGGCCGGCTGATCGGCCTGCGCTACGAGGCCGATGCCGCTGACACCGCCTGGTTCGACAAGGACATGAAGGCCCTGCAGGCCGAGATCGACAAGCTGCTACCCGCCACCGTCAACGCCATCAGCTGCCGCGACTGCCTGAAGGACAAGCGCGTGCTGATCCACGCCGCATCCGACCGCCAGCCTGAAATCATTTACGCCTATGACCGCGACAGCCGCCAGCTGAAGATGCTGTTCCGGTCGCGTCCGTCCGTACGTGCCGCCGACATGGCGGAGCGCGAGGTTCTGCGCGTGAAGACCCGCGACGGCCTGGCCATGCCCGTGCAACTGACCAAGCCGCTCGGTGCGGCCGCCTCGCGTCCAGCGGTCGTGCTCGTGCACGGCGGCCCCTGGGTGCGGGGCAATCACTGGTACTGGAACGACATGGCGCAATTCCTCGCCAACCGCGGTTACCTCGTCATCGAGCCGGAATTCCGGGGCAGCGAGGGTTACGGAGAGCACCATGAAAACCTTGGCCGCAAGCAATGGGGCCAGGCCATGCAGGCCGACCTCGCCGACGCCGCCCAATGGGCCGTCGACAAAGGGCTCGCCGACCCCAAGCGCATCTGCGTCGCCGGTGCCAGCTACGGCGGCTACGCCACGCTCATGGGCTTGGTGCGCAACCCGGAGCTCTTCCGCTGCGGCTTCGAGTGGGCGGGGGTTACCGACCCGGCCTCGCTGTTCAGCCGCAGCCACACCGACATTCAGAGCATGTGGGCCGAACACGACCTCAAGCTGCTGGTCGGCGACCCGGTGAACGACGCGGAGATGCTGGCCACCAATGCGCCCGTCAAGCTCGCCGCCAAGATCAAGCAGCCGCTGCTGATGGCCTATGGCGCCGAGGACCGCCGCGTTGAGGTCCAGCAGGGCGTCGACATGAAAAAGGCCCTGGAAGCCGCAGGCCATCGAAGCCTGGAATGGGTGGTGTACCCCAACGAGGGCCATGGCTGGCGCTCGTTGGAGACGAGCGTGGACTTCTGGGGCCGCGTGGAGCGCTTCCTGGAGCGCCACATCGGCGCCGCAGCGGCCACCCCTTAGTCGATCGAGTTTGAGACGCCCATGAAAAAGCCCTGGATCAGGATGACCAGGGCTGTACGGGTCGTGAGCTGCCTGCGCGCCGTTGGGAGCGCGCAGGCAGTTCAACCGCGATCAGGAATCGCGGCGGCGACGCGAGGCGAGGAAGCCGATGACGCCCAGGCCTGCACCCAGAAGGGCGTAGGTTTCGGGTTCCGGCACCGCAGCCGCGACAGAGCTGATGGCGTATGTGGACGAGCCGGTAGCGCCACCCAGGACGGAGTAGTAGTAGCTGCCCGAACCCAGCGCCACGGTGTTTGCGGTGTTAAATCCCCAAGCGCCCACAAAGGAATCGTCACCGCCACCAACCATGTGGTCAGCTCCTGAGGAGTACAGCGTGTAAGCCGAACCCAAGAAGCTGCCGGGATTGGCGATCACGCTGCTGGTCAGCGTGCTGCTGGTACCAAGCGAGAACGAAAAGGTGTCGAACACGGCGCCAGAGACGGTGTTGCCACCGACTTCAAACGCATCATGCGCCCCCCAGTTGAAGGAAGCAGCTTGGCTGCTGAGCGCGGTTAGAGCCACCACGGATGCGGCGGCGAGGTTTTTCAATTTCATTGCGTAGCTCCTGACTTTGGACGGTCAAGCACAACCGCCGGAAACCATTGTGCAGTGCAGCGAAGACTGTTGAATCGCCTGCATACCCCTTGCACTAGGGACATCACGGGCCGGGTTTGTAGCAACTTGTAAACGCCGCCCTAAGCTTTGTCAGATGTGCACCAAGTCACGGCCGGCTGTCACCTTTTCTGAGCGCATGCACCTTATTCGGCCGTCAGGTGCGCGACCTTCTGCAGGCCGTCCACCGCTTTGCCCTTGCGGGCGCGTTTGCCAGCGTGGGCAGCCAAGGACTGGTTCTTCAGCAATTCCTCGCGCGGCTTGCCGCCGCGGCCGCTGCCGAGCACGCGCAACTGGGTCGTGAAGCAGGCGATGGACGCCACGCTGTCCTTGGCCTCCAGGTCCATCAGCATCAGACCCTTGCCGCCCTTGGGCTGGTGCTTGAGTTCATCCAGCGGGAAGCTCAAAAGACGCCCCTGGGCGCTCAGCACGCCAAGCTGGAGAGCGACTACGTCGTTAGGCACTGCGGCCAGGAGCGGCAGCTCGCCGTCGTCAAGCGCAAGGAAGGTCTTGCCGGCCTTCTGGCGCCCGACCAGGTCGCCGATCTGGGCGATCAGGCCATAGCCGGTCGAACCGGCAAACACCAGGCGCTGGTTCGGTGCACCGGCAACGTAATGGGCGATCTGGCTGCCCGTCTCCAGCTCGATCATGGTCGTGATGGGCTGGCCGTCGCCACGGCCACCGGGCAAGGTCGAGATGGGGACGGAGTAGACCCTGCCGTTGCTGCCGACCACGATGAGGGGATCGACGCTGCGGCAGCGGAACGCCCCCCACAGCGTGTCGCCGGCCTTGAAGGTCTGGGCGGCGATGTCGACCTCGTGGCCCTTGAGCGCCCTCACCCAGCCCTTCTGGCTGACGATGACGGTGACCGGCTCGTCGACGATCTTCACTTCGGCAACGACGCGCTTGTCGGCCTGGATCAGCGTGCGGCGGTCGTCGCCGAACTGCTTGGCGTCAGCCTCGATCTCCTTGATGACGGTGCGGCGCAGCGCCGGGGTGGAGCCGAGGATGTCTTCCAGCTTCGTGCGCTCATCGCGCAGCTTGGACAGCTCCTGCTCGATCTTGATGGCCTCCAGCCGTGCCAATTGACGCAGGCGGATTTCAAGGATGTCTTCCGCCTGACGGTCGCTGAGCTTGAAATGCTCGATCAGCGCGGCCTTGGGCTCGTCGGACTCGCGAATGATGCGAATGACCTCGTCGATGTTCAGCAGCACCAGCTGCCGGCCTTCGAGCACATGGATGCGGTCGTTGACGTGGGCCAGGCGATGCTCGGTGCGGCGGCGCACCGTCGTCTGGCGGAAGCCCACCCACTCGGCCAACACCTGGCGCAGGCTCTTCTGTGTCGGCCGCCCGTCGGCGCCGATCATCGTCATGTTGACGGGCGCGCTGCTCTCCAGGCTGGTGTGGGCGAGCAGCGTGTTGATCAGGTCCTGCTGCTCGACCGTGCGGCTCTTGGGCTCGAAGACGATGCGCACGGCCGCGTCCTTGCTGGACTCGTCGCGCACGCCGTCCAGCACCGCCAGCAGACTGGCCTTGAGCTGCAACTGGTCGGCCGACAGTGTCTTCTTGCCGGCCTTGACCTTGGGGTTGGACAGCTCCTCGATCTCTTCCAGCACCTTCTGCGCGCTGGTGCCGTGCGGCAACTCGGTGACGACGAGCTGCCACTGGCCGCGCGCCAGATCCTCGATCTTCCATCGGGCACGCACCTTCAGGCTGCCCCTGCCCGAGGTGTAGGCCGCGCGGATGTCCTCAGGCGCGCTGATCAGCTGGCCGCCGCCAGGGAAGTCCGGGCCGGGGATCAGATCGAACAGCGCTTCGTCGGAGAGCTTGTCGTCCTTCAGCAGCGCCACGGCCGCAGCGGCCACCTCACGCAGGTTGTGGCTGGGAATCTCGGTGGCCAGGCCCACGGCGATACCGCTGGCACCGTTCAGCAGCACGAAGGGCAGGCGCGCCGGCAGCTCGACCGGTTCCTGCGTGGTGCCGTCGTAGTTGGCGCGGAAGTCCACCGTGCCTTCGTCGATCTCGTCCAGCACCAGGCGGGCGATGGGCGCCAGGCGCGCTTCCGTGTAGCGCATCGCCGCAGCGCCGTCGCCGTCGCGGCTGCCGAAGTTGCCGTGGCCGTCGATCAGCGGGTAGCGCAGCGAAAAGTCCTGCGCCATGCGCACCAGCGCGTCATAGACCGACTGGTCGCCATGCGGGTGGAAGTTACCGAGCACGTCGCCGACGACCTTGGCGCCCTTGACGGGCTTGGCACCGGAGTTGCCGCTCCAGCCCAGGCCCAGGCGCTGCATCGCGTAGAGGATGCGGCGTTGCACGGGCTTTTGCCCGTCGGCATAGGACGGCAGCGCGCGTCCCTTGACGACGCTGAGCGCGTATTCGAGATACGCCTGCTGGGCGTAAGCGCCCAGCGTCAGCGTGTTGTCGCCACCGTCGTCGGTGGGCGGGTTGAAGTCGATGGGGGTCTGGGAACTCATGGATGCAAGGTCAAACGCTGCGCGCGGGCCGGTTGGCTCTGCTGCAGCAGGGCCCAGTACAACTCGAGGACGAGATGCACGTGGGCCTGGGTTTCATCGATGTCGGGCACGCGGTTGCCGGCCCGGCGCACGGCGCCTTCGCCGGCATTCCAGGCCGCCAAGGCTGCGTCGATGCGGCCAAAGCGGCGCATCAGATCGGCCAGCATGCGGGCGCCGGTGTGAATGTTGATACGGGGCTCGATCAAGCGCGCCGCCTCGGCAGGCGAGGCGTAGCGGCTGGCCGTTTCGGGCGTGATCTGCATCAGGCCCGTTGCGCCGCGCGGGGACACGGCGTTGCGCTGGTAGCCGGACTCGACCGCAATGATGGCCTTCAGCAGGTCGGCGTCCACGCCGTGCTGGGCGGCGGCCTCGCGCACCCAAGGCTGGACGGCCTTCACTTCGGGAGCGATGTCCAGCCAGTTCAGCAGCGCCAGGCCCGCGTCCGTCTTGCCCGGCACGCGCTTCATGCCGACGCTGCCGAGCACGGGGGCATAGCGCGCGTCGAGTTGGCGCGGCGCGAAGTGGGCCATGCCGGCTGAGTCGACATAGCCCCACAGCTCGGCATGCACCGGCAGTGCCAGGCCGGCCAGCAGCAGGAACAGCCATGGCTTCATGCGGCCTCCAGCCCGAGGGCCACGCGCGCCTGGAATTCGCGGTCCAGCAGCGACATGACGATCAGCGAGTCATAGCCGTCGGCACCATCGGTCGTCACGCGCACGCTCTCACGCAGCCGGCCTTCTTCGACAAAGCCTTCGCTGCGATACAGCTCGAGGGCGCGCGTGTTCAGCGCCGTCACGTCCAGCCAGAAGCGATGGGATTTCAGCTGCGTGAAAGCCATGGCCTTGAGCTGGCGTACGGCCGAGCGCCCCAGGCCGCGGCCCTTGGCCTGCAGCACCAGGCGCTTCAGCTCGACCGAGCCGTTCGGGTTGCGGCAACCCTGCAGGATGACAAAGCCGATTCGTTCCAGTTCGTCACCTTCTTCAAGGATGAAGTGGCGTGAGTCGGGAAAGCGGATGGCGCCTTCGTGCTGCGGGCGCTCCCAGGGCGTGATGAAGGGCAGGTTGGTACCGTCGCGCTCGACCGAGACGACCCAGTCGAGGTCGGACAGCATGGTGGGGCGCAGGCGCAGGCTCATGGGACCTCCCGCCGGGCCGCCCCAAGGGAGGTCCAGCCCCCTCGGGGGGCAGTGAGCGGAGCGAGCGTGGGGGTCGTCATTCAGTCTCGAACCCAGCCAGCACGGCGACGACGTTGCGGCCGATGGCCTCGGTCGCGTAGCCGCCTTCCTGGATGAACAACGTCGGCGCGCCGAACGCAGCCAGGCGCTGGCCCATGCGGCGGAACTCGGGCTCGTCCAGCTTGAAGTGCGAGATCGGGTCCCCGCCATAGGTGTCCACGCCGAGGGAGACGATGAGCAGATCGGGCTTGAAGGCTGTCAGCCGCGCGAGCGCCGCGTCCAGTGCAGCGAACCAGTCGTCGTTGTCCACGCCCACCGGCAGCGGGAAGTTGGCATTGAAGCCGACGCCCTCGCCTGCGCCGGTCTCGTCGGCATGACCGAGGAAGAACGGGTACTCGGTGCGCGGGTCACCGTGGAGGCTGGCGAAGAACACGTCGGCGCGGTCGTAGAAGATGGCCTGGGTGCCGTTGCCGTGGTGGTAATCCACGTCCAGGATGGCCACACGAGCCAGGCCCGCGTCGCGTGCAGCCTGCGCGGCGGCGGCGGCGTTGTTGATGAAGCAGTAGCCGCCGAAGAAGTCGGCGCCGGCGTGATGGCCAGGAGGGCGCGTCAGCACATAGGCCGAGCGCTCACCGGCCAACACCAAATCGAGTGCGGTCAGCGACGCCTGCGCGCCGGCATGGGCCGCAGCCCAGCTGCCGGCCGTCAGCGGCGTGCCACTGTCCATCGAATACAGGCCCATGCGGGCCGCGAAACTTATCGGCTCGAGGTCACTGCGCAACGAACGCACCGGCCACACGGCCGGGAAGGCATCGCCCTCGCCACCGGTGGAGAGCCACTCGGCGTGCGCGCCCTCGATGAAATCCAGGTAGCGCGCTGAATGCACACGCTCCAGCGGCGCGCGGCCGTGGTCGACCGGCGCGAGCACCTCACCCAGGCCCGCAGCCCTCACCGCCTGCAGGATGTAGTCGGCGCGCGCCGGGACCTCGAAGGCCGGCACCAGCCGGCCGCGGAAGAACTCGTGCGTGGCCGCGTGCAGCGCGTGCCCGGCGTTGAAGACCGTCTGCATCAGGCCCCCGATCCGCTCGGCTGAGCGCGGCTCCACCCGGCGGGCAGCGTCGCGGGGCATTGGCAAATGGCGGGGGCGGGGGCGGTCATCACGGCGCGGGATTGTGCCGCGCTTTGACTCTGTCCCCGGCGCCGGGTCGCCTGCTCAGTTGCCGCAGCCCAGCGCGGCGATGCGGTCGTGCGCTGCCTTGGCCTGCACGAGGCCGTTACCGTAGTAGTCGTCACGGCCGGGGGCGCCAAGGTCCAGCGCGCTCTTGTTCAGCGACGCACGCAATTGCGTGGCCGTGCAACCGGCATGCAGGCTCCACACCAGGGCCGCAACGGCGGATGCATGGGGCGTCGCCATCGACGTGCCGCTGTAGCTGGCGTACAGGTCGGGCAGGCCGAAGACGGCGACGCTGGCCGACTGGCCGAGCTGGCCCAGCAGGGTCGCGCCGTCTGCCTGGGTGGCCCCGACGGACGGGATGGTCGTCACGGTCTCACCCAATGTGCCGAGCAGGTCGCCCGTCGTGTTGTTGTAGATGACCGCACCGACGCCGCCACTGCTCTGGCAGTTCAGTACCTTGTCGGCGAAGGCGATGGTGCCGCGCTGGATCAGGCAGACCTTGCCGTTCATGCTGCCCGGCGTGGCGGCGCTGCCAAGGCCGAAGTCGGCCAGTGAACCGCTGGCGCTGCTGCGGGGTGAACCGTCCATGGACTGCACGGTGAAGCTGCCGCCAGCGACGGTCAACGAGGCGCCTGTCTGGCTGTAGGCCGGCACGGTCGACAGCACGGCCACACCGGGGGCGGCGAGCTCGACGTCAGCGTTGAACTGCGAGAAGCTGGCAACGAGCTTGTTGGCGTCGACAGCTGCAATCGACACGACCTCGGCGAAGGCGGCCGGGTAGGACAGCGTGTTGTCACCTTCGTTGCCGGCTGCCGCGACCAGCAGGATGCCCTGGCTGGCCAGCTTGGCCACGGTGCGCGCCTCGGTGCGGCTGCCGGTGGCGCCACCCAGCGACATGCTGATGACGTTGGCGCCGGCGCGCCCGCAACCCAACATGGCACGCGAGATCACCGCGTCGCTGGCGCTGCCGCTGGCATCGAAGACCTTGGCGATATGCAGGTTCAGGCGGCCCGACGGCGCCACGCCGACGACCCCGACCGCGTTGTTCAGCGCCGCGATCGTGCCGGCCACATGGGTGCCGTGAGAGTTTTCGTCCGTGTTCCAGGCGCCGGACTTGGTGAAGTTCTGGCCCGTCATCGGGATGCCGGCCAAATCCTCGTGGGTGCCATTGATGCCCGAGTCGACGATGCACACACGCCGGTTGCCGGCCTGGGCGTCGGAAAGCTGATCGGCCTGCACCATCGCAATGCCGTAGGGCGCGACCTGGGCCTGCGAGCCGGCGACGCGGATGCTGCGATTGCCGAGGATGTGACGCTCGACCGGTTCATCGACGAAATCGACCTGGGCGTGGCGGGCCAGTGCCTTGGCGGCGCCGCGCGGCATGCTGACGACGAGGGCGTCGATCTCGGACAAGTCCTCGACGACGCGACCGCCACCGCGACCGACCTCGGCGCGCACAGCGCCACCGCCGTTGACCTTATGGCCAACGATGAGCTCGACTTCGTCCTTGGGCGCGGCGAGGGCCGCCGACATGGCGGCGGCACCGAGGCAGAGAACGACGGCGCGGATCGCAAACTTGTGCTGACGCATGGCAGCTCCTTTGAATAGGGTGGGCGCCATTCTTCGCCGCCCATCACCCGCGTCAACAGAGAGTCACCCCGCCCCCTAGCTTGGGGGGCTCAAACGTCAATCTCGACCGTGTCGCCGTGCAGCTCCATCAGCTCGCGGCGCGAGGCGGCCTCGCCCTTGCCCATCAGCTTGTTGAAGGCGTCCACCGTCGCGCCGAAGTCGAGCTGCCCGTATTCCACGCGCGACAGGCGCCGTGTCTCGGGGTTCAACGTCGTGTCCCACAGCTGCTCGGCGTTCATCTCGCCCAGGCCCTTGAAGCGGCTGATGCTCCACGAGCCCTCGCGGGCGCCTTCCTTGCGCAGCTTGTCCAGCGTCGCGGTCAGCTCGCCATCATCCAGCGCGTAGAGCTTGGCGGCCGGCTTCTTGCCCCGCGCTGGCGCATCGACGCGGTACAGCGGCGGACGGGCAACGAACACGTGCCCGGTCTCGACCAGCTTGGGGAAATGGCGGAAGAACAGCGTCAGCAGCAGCACCTGGATGTGGGAGCCGTCGACGTCGGCGTCCGACAGGATGCAGACCTTGCCGTAGCGCAGGCCGGAGAGGTCCGGCGTGTCGTTGGGGCCGTGCGGGTCCACGCCCAGCGCGACCGAGATGTCGTGGATCTCGTTGTTCTTGAACAGCAGGTCGCGCTCGACCTCCCAGGAGTTCAGCACCTTGCCGCGCAGCGGCAGGATGGCCTGCGTCTCCTTGTCGCGGCCCATCTTGKCGCTGCCGCCGGCAGAGTCGCCCTCGACGAGGAAGACCTCGTTGTGCAGCAGGTCGCGGCTTTCGCAGTCGGTCAGCTTGCCGGGCAGCACGGCCACGCCGGAGCCTTTTCGTTTTTCAACTTTCTGACTGGCGCGTTGCCGAGTTTGTGCCTGCTTGATGACCAGGTCGGCCAGCTTCTTGCCATGGTCCACATGGTGGTTCAGCCACAGCTCCAGGGCCGGCTTCACGTACGCCGACACCAGGCGCAGCGCGTCGCGCGAGTTCAGGCGCTCCTTGGTCTGGCCCTGGAACTGCGGGTCCAGCACCTTGGCGGACAGCACGAAGCTGGCGCGCGAGAACACGTCGTCAGGCATCAGCTTGACGCCCTTGGGCAGCAGCGAGTGCATCTCGATGAAGCCCTTGACCGCGCCGAACAGGCCGTCCTTCAGGCCCGACTCGTGCGTACCGCCGGCGACCGTCGGGATCAGGTTCACATAGCTCTCGCGCAGTGGTGCGCCGTCCTCGGTAAAGGCCACGCACCAGGCGGCGCCCTCGCCTTCGGCAAAGTTCTCGCTCTCGCCGGCGGTGGCAAAGCCCTCGCCCTCGAACAGCGGGATCAACGGGTCGCTGTTGAGCGACTGCGCGAGATAGTCGCGCAGGCCGGCCTTGTAGAGCCAGGTGGTCGTCTCGCCGGTCTTCTCGATCTTCAGTGTGACGGTCACGCCGGGCATCAGCACGGCCTTGGAGCGCAGCAAGTGCACCAATTCGTGCTTGGGCAGCTCGGCGCTCTCGAAGTACTTGGCCTCGGGCCAGACGCGCACCGTCGTGCCCTGCTTGCGGTCACCGCTGGCAGCGGGGCGGGTGACGACCTGCTGCTTCACGTCGCCGTGCTCGAAGGCGATGCCAGCCACCTGCTTGTCGCGCCACACGGCCACTTCCAACCGCTTGGCCAATGCATTGGTCACCGACACGCCSACGCCGTGCAGGCCGCCSGARAAGCTGTAGGCGCCGCCCKWGCCCTTGTCGAACTTGCCGCCGGCRTGCAGCCGSGTGWAGACGATCTCGAYGACSGGCACSYCTTCTTCCGGGTGCAGGCCRAAGGGAAYGCCCCGGCCGTCGTCGGCGACTGACACCGAGCCATCGGCATGCAAGGTCACGTCGATGCGCTTGCCAAAACCGCCCAGCGCCTCGTCGGCGGCGTTGTCGATGACYTCCTGGATGCAGTGCAGCGGGTTTTCGGTGCGGGTGTACATGCCCGGCCGCTGCTTGACGGGTTCCAGGCCCTTGAGAACGCGGATGGAAGCTTCGCCATAAGCGGCAGGTGCAGCGGCGGGAGAGGAAGACGGACGGCTCGACATAGGGGCGGGATTCTATGGACGCGCTCGGGCTAGGATTCGCGGCCCCCGAAGAGCGAGTGTTCGAGCTTGAGATTCCTGACTGCCTTTTTGCTGCTGGCCTGTGGACTCGCACAGGCGCAAGGCCCCTCCCAATCGCCCTACCAGGCCAGCGCCCCGCTGTCTTGGGAACTGAAGAACGCGCGCTGGTTCGACGGTCAGAAGATCCAGCGCGGCAGCCTTTACGTCGAAAACGGCGTCTTCGTCGCCAGGAAACCGGCCAAGGTCAACCGCAAGATGGACATCCACGGCCAGCAAGTCCTGATCAACCCGCTGGCCGAGGCGCACAACCACAATCTGCAGACCGCCTGGGGCTGGGGCCAGTACGCGCAGACGTATCTGGACGAAGGAGTGTTCTACGCCGCCATGCTGTGCGGCGACCCGGCCGGCGTCGCCGAGGTCAAACCGCTGACCGCCACGCCCGCGGCACCGGACGTCAGCTTCGTGACCGCCTGCATCACATCCAGCGACGGCTACCCATTGGCGGCCGTGCTGCCCGAACCCAGCGCCGAGGCGGCCGCAGCGCAGAAGCAGATCGTCCTCGTCGACAGCCCCGAGCAGGCGCTGGCCCAATGGCCCGCAATCAAGGCCCGCGGCGGCAACTGGCTGCGCATCGTGCTGGCGCACAGCGAGCGCCCCGAGCTGCGCGGCCGACCGGAGATGTTTGGCCGCCTGGGCCTGACGCCCGAGACCGCCAACGCGCTGACCCGGCTGGCGCGCGCGGACGGCCGCCGCGTCGTCGCCCATGTGGAAACTGCAGCCGACTTTGATGCCGCACTGGCCGCTGGTGTCGACGCCATCGCCCACCTGCCCGGTTATGCCAACACATTGGACGAGGCGCCCGAGCGTTTCGCCATCAGCGAGGCCGCCGCCGCCCAGGCCGCGCGTCAGCACACCGCCGTCATCACGACGACGGCCGCCACCGCTCTCTTCAAGCTCGACGCCGCAACCCTGGCCGCGCTGAGGGACGTGCAGCGCGCCAACCTCGCAAGACTGCAGGCGGCCGGCGTGCAGTTGCTCATCGGCTCCGACGTCTTCGTCGGCACCGGCCGGGCCGAGCTGCACGCGCTGGACGACCTCGGCCTGGACCGTGCGACGCTGTTGCGGCTGGCCACGCGCGACACGCCGCTGGCGCTTTTCCCGGGCCGCAAGCTCGGCTGCTTCGACCCCGGCTGCGAGGCCAGCTTCCTGGTGCTGGGCGCCGACCCGCTGACCGACCTGGCCACCATTGACATGCCGCTGTTGCGCGTCAAGCAAGGCAGGCTGCTAACCCGACTGGCCGACGTGGCGGCGGCCAGCTCCCAAGCCAGCACCTCGACCGCCGACCCGCCGAAGAAGGCTGCTGCGAAGAAAAAAGGTGGCAAAGCCAAGACGCCCAGCAAGGCCAAACAGCGCTGATTACAGTCGCCGCATGAACACCCCCCGCCCCGCTTCCACCGGTTTGTCCGTCCAACAGGTGCTGCTGTGCGGTGCCATGATCGTCACGCTGTCGATGGGCATCCGCCACGGCTTCGGCTTCTGGCTGCAGCCCATCATCACGGAGCGCGGCTGGACGCGCGAGACCTTCTCTTTCGCGATGGCCGTGCAGAACCTCTCCTGGGGCATAGCCGGGCCGATTGCCGGCATGCTGGCCGACCGCTTCGGCGCCTGGAAGGTACTGATCGCCGGTGGCCTGACGTATGCCTGCGGCCTGCTGCTGATGGCCGTCACCAGCCACCCACTGAGCTTCACCCTCGGTGCCGGCGTGCTGATCGGCATCGCGCAATCGGGCTCCACCTACGCCGTCATTTACGGCGTGCTGGGCCGCACGGTGTCGCCGGAAAAGCGCTCCTGGGCCTTCGGCGTCGCGGCCGCGGCAGGCTCCTTCGGCCAGTTCGTCATGATCCCCGTCGAGACCTGGCTGATCAGCCATCTCGGCTGGCAGGGCGCCTTGTGGCTGCTGGCCGGCGCGGCCCTGTTGATCGTGCCGCTCGCGCTTGGCGTGCGCGAGCGCAGCGTGGCGGCCTTCAGCGGCGCCCACCAGAGCATTGGCCAGGCGCTGCGCGAAGCCTTCGGCTACCGCAGCTTCCAGCTGCTGATGCTGGGCTACTTCGTCTGCGGCTTCCAGGTCGTCTTCATCGGCGTGCATCTGCCGAGTTACCTGAAGGACCAYGGCCTGGGCATCGGCGTGTCCACCGGCGCACTGATGCTGATCGGCCTGTTCAATATCTTCGGCACGTATGCGGCCGGCATGCTGGGCCAGCGCTTTCCCAAACGCTATCTGCTGTCAGCCATTTACGGACTGCGCGCCGTGGCCATCGTGACCTTCATCTCGGTGCCACTGACGCCGCTGAGCGTCTACATCTTCGCCGCGGTCATCGGCTTCCTGTGGCTGTCGACCGTGCCACCGACGAACGCCGTCGTCGCGCAGATCTTCGGCGCCCAGCACCTGTCCATGCTGGGCGGCTTCGTGTTCTTCAGCCACCAGATTGGCAGCTTCCTGGGCGTCTGGCTGGGCGGCAAGCTCTACGACGCGACCGGCAGCTACGACGTCGTCTGGTATCTCGCCATCGGGCTCGGTGTCATGGCCATGCTGGCCAACTTGCCAGTGCGTGAGACGCCCATCCTGAGGGCTCAGCCGGCATGAAGCCCGGCCGCTGGCTCTGGCCGACGCTGGCCGTCGCCGTGCTGGCGCTCACCGTCCTGGCCTACCGCCACCCGGCCGTCATGGTCCAGCTCAGCGAGCAGATCTGGGCCTGCTTCGGATGAGTGGCCGGCCCTCTGCCTGGTTGCAGCGCCTGGCGCCGACGCCGCCCGGTGCGGCCCTGGACGTGGCCTGCGGGTCTGGACGCAACCTGCATTGGCTGGTGGACGCCGGCTGGCAGGTCACGGGCATCGACCGTGACGCGGCCGCCACTGCGCCATTGCAAGACCTGGCCGAGATTATCAACGCCGACATCGAGAACGGCCCCTGGCCGCTGGCGGATCGCGAATTCGACCTGGTCGTCGTCTGCAATTACCTCTGGCGGCCGCTGTTCGATGACATCCGCGCTGCGGTCAGGCCCGGTGGCTGGCTGATCTGGGAAACCTTCGCCGACGGCCAGCAGACCCTCGGCAGGCCCTCCCGGCCCGACTTCCTGCTGCAGCGGGGCGAGTTGCTGCGCGTCTGCGAGGGGTGGCGCATCGTGGCTTACGAAGACCTGTTCGAGGACGGGGCTGATCTCGAAACCTCGCCGCGCTTCGTCCAGCGCGTTGCGGCCATGCGGCCGTCGCCGGCAGCCTAAAATCGCCAGATTCCTTAAGAAATTCCCACCATGAAGCCCATCCTCGGCAGCATCGTCGCCCTCGTCACCCCGATGAACGAGGACGGCAGCATTGACTACCCCGCCCTGCGCCGCCTGATCG
>NZ_JBFUMK010000039.1:0-23098 GCF_054049415.1 Roseateles sp. P5_D6
AGGGTGCAAGGTGCAAGCGCCATCGCGCTGGGCAAGGCCAAGGCTGGCGCGCCGTACTCGGCCGCGGTCTACGTCGTGGGCGTGATCAACGGCGTGTGGGGCGTGCACCGCTCTGATGACGGCGGCGCCACCTGGACGCGCTTCAACGACGACGCGAACCAGTTCGGCGGCATCGGCGTGATGGCGGCCGACCAAGCCATCTACGGCCGGATCTACATCAGCGGCACCGGCCGCGGAATGCTTTACAGCAACTGAAACAAGGGCTCGGCAGGCCGGTGTCCAGTTCTTGGCGCCGGTCTGCCGCTGCATAACGCTCGTGACCGGCGGAGACAACCGGCCGAGCACCTTCACTGAAAGGTAGAACATGAGAACCTTGATACACGCGCTGCTGCTTGCCTTTGGCACGAGCGCAGCCCCGCTGGCGCTGGCGCAAACCTGCGCGCCGACCGCCATCACGCCCTACATCAACGTCAATGGCACGTGGACGCAAACGGCATCGGCCACCATCAAGACCGGTGCCTCGGCCATCCTCGGCCCGCAGCCGATATCCGGGGGCATGTGGAGTTGGAGCGGCTGCGGCACCGCCGGTGCAGCGCGCGAGCAGACCATCCAACCGGCCGCAGCCTGCACGGCCACCGCCACCTACACCAACAGCTGTGGCGCCAAGTCCCAGCAGGCGTTCTCCATCAAAGTGGGCACCTGGAACAGCGTGAAGTGGGGCGGCGGCGGCTATGTCGACGGCCTGATCTATCACCCGACGACCCCGAACCTCTTGTACGCCCGGACGGACGTCGGCGGCGCCTACCGCTGGAACCAGGCCACCTCGCAATGGGTGCCGATCACCGACGGCCCGGGTTTCGGGGGGGGGATAGAAGGAGCCTTCCACACCGTCGAAAGCATCGCCCTCGATCCAACCAACGACCAGCGGGTCTACATGGTCGCGGGCGATAGCAAGAAGAACGCTCGCTTGTACATTTCCAGCAACCGCGGCGACAGCTGGACATGGGTCACGCTGCCGTTTCTTGCCGGCGCCGATACCGGTCGGGCGATTGGCGAGCGCCTGAGGCTCGATCCGACCAATCCGTCGACGATGTTCTACGGTTCGACCAAGGCCGGCCTGTGGAAGAGCACGAACTCCGGCCAAACCTGGGCGCAGGTCACGGGCCTGTCTTCCTACACGACGACCAACGCCATGGTCGGCGTCGAGCAGATCATCTTCGACAACGGGAACGTGGGCGGCGGCCAGCCGACCTGGAACATGTGGGCCGCGATCGCTCCTGACTACGCCACCGCAGCGGGCCTGACCTCGACCTTCTACAGGTCCAGCAACAACGGCTATTCATGGACGCCGGTCGCGGTGCCGGCCGCCGTCGCCGGGTACTACATCCCGCACTTCGCGCGCGCCGCCGACGGCAATTACTACGTGGTGTTCAACAAGAACGCAGGCCCGGGCGGCGACGGTCCCGGCTACCTCTACAAGTACACCGGTATCAATGGCGGCGCCTGGACCTTGCTGAGCAGCACTACCACGGGCGGCTACGGCGGCGTGTCCGTCTACGGCAGCGGCCCGACCACCCGCATCGCGCTGGCCGTGAGCGCTACCTGGGGCGATTTCACCGGCCAGAAGATCACCCAGTTGTCCGACAACGCAGGCAGCACCTGGCGCGAAATCGAGTCCATGATGCCCCACGAGCAGAACAGCGCCGGGTACTGGGGCTGGAATGACGACATCGAGATCGATCCGAACAACCGCGACCACATCTTGCACCTTGACGGTCCCGGCATCTGGGAGACGATGAACGCCTCGTCGGCGACACCGAGCTGGACCACCAAGCTGAACAATCTCGAAGAGACTGCCACGCTGGCGCTCATCACCCCTCCACCCGGCGCGACCTACAAGTTCATCAGCAGCGCGGGCGACATCGGCCCCTGGGTCCAGACAGACCTCGCGACGACGCCGACCAAAGGCCCCAACACCGGCTGGAGCAATGGCAATTCCGCCGACATGAGCTGGTCGGATCCGCAATACATTGCCCTCACCGGCGTCACGCACGGGGATCACAAAGGATTCGGGTACTGGTCGGGCGACGGCGGCACCACGTGGACACGCTTTGCCACCTTGCCTCCCGGCGCCGCGACCAATACGCACGAATCGTCGAACATTGCTGTCACCTCACGCAACAACGCGATCTGGGCGCCGCCCGATACCGTGCCGTCCTACACCACCAACAATGGCGCCAGCTGGACGGCGACCAATCTCCCCGCGCTGCCGGAGACGTCCGGCTTCCCTCGCTCATACCGGCTCGCGGTGGATCGCAGGAATCCGAACAAGGTCTATGCCTACGATTCGGGCGGCTCCGTGTTTGCTGGTCCGGGCAAGTTCTACGTCTCGACGGATGGCGGCCACAACTTCACGCTGAGCCAGGGTTCGGTGTCGGCAAATATGAAGGGCAATCCGTATTTCCTGACCGGGATGGCGGTCAACCCGAACGTCGAGGGCGACATCTGGGTGGCTGACGGCAATACCGTGTACCACTCGGTCGACTCGGGCGCCACCTGGACCAAGTTCAACAACTTCGCGTCTGTTTTCGGCAGCGACTTTTGGCCCGACGTGAACGGTGCCAGTGCCTTGACTCTGGGCAAGGCAGCCCCTGGCGCGCCGTATTCCGCCGCGGTCTACGTGGTGGGCGTGATCAACGGCCAGTGGGGTGTGTGGGCTTCCAACAATGCAGGCAGCACTTGGACCCGCTTTAACGACGATGCCCATCAGTTCGGCGGCATAACCAGGTTGGCGGGTGACTGGAACACCTACGGCCGGATCTACGCCGCCGGCGGGGGCCGCGGCGTGCTCTACAGCAATTGAACCGAGAGCTCGGCAGGCTGGCGTCCAAATCATGGCACCGGGCCTGCCGCCACCTCCTTCACCTTGTTCGACGGTTATGCCCAAGCCCTGGCGCCGACCGTCCATAACGCTCGCATCCGGCGGAGACAACCGGCCGAGCACTTTCAACCTTGAAAGGTAGAACCATGAGAGCCTTGTTATCCACATTGCTGCTGGCCCTGGGGGTCAGCGGGGCCCCATTGGCCCAGGCACAAAGCTGTGGCAGCGGCGGCGGTACCACCGTCTGCCTGACGGCCACTGGCACGACCGACAACGTACAGCTGGGCTGGACCGTCAGCGGCAACGTCTCGCGCCTGGAGGTCTACCGCGATACCGACGCCGATCCCAACGGCCGCAGCCGCATCGCCGCGCCGGGCAGTAGCGCCAGGAGCTACACCGACTCCACGGCCGCAAACGGCACGCCCTATTGGTACTGGGTCAAGTTCACGACCAACGGCGGCAGCTACAACTCCGGCGTGGCCACTGCCACGCGCAACAGCAGCTGCACGCCGACGGCCATCACGCCTTACATCAGCGCCAACGGGTCCTGGACGCAGACGGCCTCAGCCTCGATCACTGCAGGCAACTCGGCCATCCTCGGCCCGCAGCCGGTGACCGGCGGTTCGTGGGGCTGGAGCGGCTGCGGCACGTCAGGCTCGGCACGCGAGCAGACCATCACGCCTGCTGCCAGCTGCACGGCCACCGCCACCTACACCAACAGCTGCGGCGCCAAGAGCACGCAGGCCTTTGTGATCACCGTGCCCGGCTCCATGCGCGACCTGACGAGCGTGCAGCTGTCGCAGCAGATGTCGCCCGCCTGGAACATCGGCAACTCGCTGGACGCCTCACCCAACGAGACCAACTGGGGCAATCCGCTGATCAACCAGCAATTGCTCAACGCAGTGAAGGCGGCCGGCTTCAAGACCGTGCGCATCCCCGTCAGCTGGAACCAGTACGCCGACGCCAACGGCAACATCAGCCCAACCTTCATGGCGCGTGTCACCGAGGTCGTCGGTTACGCACGCAACGTCGGCCTCTACGTCGTGCTCAATACGCACCATGAAGGCAGCTGGCTGATCCCGACCTACGCCTACCAGGCGAGCGCCAACGCGCGCCTGGCCAAGCTGTGGACGCAGATCGCCAACAACTTCAAGAACTATGACGACTACCTGCTGTTCGCCGGCACCAACGAGGTGATGGTGTCCGGCGACTACGGCCCACCGACGGCCGAGTACCAGGCCGTCCAGAACGGGTTCAACCAGGTCTTCGTCGACACGGTGCGGGCCACGGGCGGCAACAACGCCAAGCGCCATCTCGTCGTGCAGGGTTTCAACACCAACATCGACTCGACCTACAACGGCTTCATCAAACCCAACGACTCCGCGACCAACCGGATGTTCCTGGAAGTGCACTACTACGATCCGTACCACTTCGCCCTCGACGGCAGCAGCAACATCTGGCAGTGGGGCGCGACCGCGACCAATCCGGCCGTGACCGAGACCTGGGCCAACGAGGCCTACGTCGACGCCCAGTTCCAGAAAATGAAGTCCCGCTTCGTCGACGCCGGCTTGCCCGTGCTGATGGGTGAATATGGCGCGATCCTGAAGTCCGAGTACGACCCGGCCGGCACCTACCGCACCGCCTGGACCAAGTACGTGACCAAGTCCGCCTTCCAGCACGGCATCGTGCCGGTGTGGTGGGACAACGGCTATGACGCCAACCACCAGTTCGGGCTGTTCAACCGCTACACCGGCGCGCAGTACTTCCCGGACCTGATCAAGGCCATCGTCGACAACGCGAAGTGAGGTAGCGGCATCAGGACGGTGGCACCGAGCACCGTCTGCCGTGCCTCCCCTCGCTCCATCAACGCAGCCTGCCCCGCCGCAAGCAGGGCGGGCTGTGCCACGCAGCACCAAGCAGTAACACCAAGATGAAACCGCCTCGCCTCGCCCCTTCGGCCTTCGCCTCGTTGGTGCTGGCCTTCTGCATCGTCGCCTGTGGCGGTGGCGGTGGCGGCGGCAGTGGTGGTGGTGGCGGAACGACCAGCCCACCCCCGTCCACGGACAGCAGCGGCATGCGCGACCTGACGAGCGTCCAGCTGTCGCAGCAGATGTCGCCCGCATGGAACCTTGGTAACTCGCTGGACGCCGGCGGCAGCGAGACCAACTGGGGCAACCCGCTGATCAACCAGCAACTGCTCAACGCGGTGAAGGCGGCCGGCTTCAAGACCGTGCGCATCCCTGCGAGCTGGAACCAGTACGCCGACGCCAACGGCAACATCAGCCCGACGTTCATGGCGCGTGTCACCGAGGTGGTCGGCTACGCCCGCAACGCCGGCCTCTACGTCGTGCTGAACACCCACCACGAAGGCAGCTGGCTGATCCCAACCTACGCCTACCAGGCCAGTGCCAATGCGCGCCTGGCCAAGCTGTGGACGCAGATCGCCAACAACTTCAAGAACCACGACGACTACCTGCTGTTCGCCGGCACCAACGAGGTGATGGTGGCTGGCGACTACGGCCCACCGACGGCCGAGTACCAGAACGTCCAGAACGGGTTCAACCAGGTCTTTGTCGACGCGGTGCGGGCCACGGGCGGCAACAACGCCAAGCGCCATCTCGTCGTGCAGGGCTTCAACACCAACATCGACTCGACCTACAACGGCTTCATCAAGCCGGCGGACTTGGCGACGAACCGGATGTTCCTGGAGGTGCATTTCTACGACCCGTTCAACTTCGCGCTCAACGACAAGAGCACGATCTGGCAGTGGGGTGCGATCGCGACCAACCCGGCCGTGACCGAGACCTGGGCCAACGAGGCGTACGTCGACGCACAGTTCCAGAAGATGAAGTCCCGCTTCGTCGACGCCGGCATGCCGGTGCTGATGGGCGAGTACGGCGCCATCCTGAAGTCCGAGTACGACCCGGCCGGCACTTACCGCACCTACTGGACCAAGTACGTGACCAAGTCGGCCTTCCAGCACGGCGTCGTGCCGGTGTGGTGGGACAACGGCTACGACGCCAACCACCAGTTCGGCCTGTTCAACCGCTCGACCGGCGCACAGTACTTCCCTGAACTGATCAAGGCCATCGTCGACAGCGCCAAGTGATCCGACGGCGCCCCGGCGCTGACACCGATGGCCGGGTCGTGCCTTGCGCGCACCGGCCTGCTTTCCCGCCGCAAGGCAACGCGCGCCGCGCTGACCGAATGAAGTTGATACCCACCATGACCCTCTGGCGCCTGCTGTTTGCCACCACGCTGACGCTGCTGGCCCCATTGACCCAGGCCCAGCCTTATCGCTGGGACAGCCTGGCCATCGGCGGTGGCGGCTATGTCGCGGCCATCGTGCCTAGCCAGACCGAGCGCGGCCTCATCTACGCCCGCACCGACGTCGGCGGCGCCTACCGCTGGGACGCCGCCAAGGCACACTGGACCTCGCTACTCGACGGCGTGTCCGAGGCCGACGTTGGCCTGCTCAGCGTGGACGCCCTGGCGCTCGACCCCAAGGACAGCGCGGTCCTCTACCTGCTGGCCGGGGTGCCCTACTTCAGCGGCGGCAAGACTGCGGTGCTGCGCTCCACCGACCGCGGCGCCACCTTCAGCCGCATCACCGACGTGAGCCACCTCTTCCGCGCCAACGGCAACGGCCTGGGCCGCAGCAACGGCGAAAAGATGCAGGTCGACCCGGGTGACGGCAAGGTGCTCTACGTCGGCTCGCGCGCCAACGGCCTGTTCAAGAGCCTTGACGCCGGCGCCAGCTTCAAGCGGGTCGACGCCTTGCCCGTGACCACCACGCCCAATGAGACCGGCATCAGCTTCGTGCTGCTGGACCCGACCAGCGTGGCGGGCGGCGTGGCGCAGCGGATCTTTGTGGGCGTGTCGCGCTTCGGCTCGGTCGGCCCCAACCTCTATCGCAGCGACGACGCCGGCGCCAGCTTCAAGCCGGTGGCCGAGGCGCCGTCGGCCTACATCCCACAGCGCGCGACGCTCGCCGGGGACGGCCATCTCTACATCACCTATGGCGACGGCTCAGGCCCGCATGGCGACTGGAAGAAGCTCGACCCGCCGGAGCCGCTGACGGCCGGCCAGGTCTGGAAATACAAGGTCGCCAGCGGCGGCTGGACCAACGTCACACCCAAGGGCATCAACCGGGCGTTCTCGGGCGTGTCGGTCGACCCGCGCAATGCGAAGCGGCTGGTCATCTCGACCATCAACACCTGGATGCCGCAAGGTGGCAAGAACGCTGGCGACCGCTTCTACGTCACCAACGACGGTGGCAGCAACTGGACCGACGTGGTGGAACGAGGCTTCGCCATGGACACCAGCGGCGTCAGCTGGATCTCGGCCTATGCCATCCACTGGACGGGCTCCATCGAATTCGACCCCTTCGACACCCGCGCCGTCTGGGTCACCTCCGGCAACGGTGTGTTCCGCACGGCCGACATCGACGCCACGCCGGCCACGTGGACCTTCACCGTCAAGGGCCTGGAGGAAACCGTGCCCAACGTGGCCGTCAGCGTGCCGGGCGGCCCGCTGCTATCGGTGATCGCCGACTACGACGGCTTCCGCCACCAGAAGCTGGACGCCTTTGCGCCCATCCACGAACCCCGCCTGGGCTCGACCACCGGCCTCGCCGTCGCGGGCAGCAACACGGCGGTCGTCGTGCGCGTGGGCGGCAAGAAGATGTACCGCTCCGCCGACACCGCTGCCACCTGGACCGAAGTGGCCGGCATGCAGGGCGACTACGGCACGCTGGCGCTGTCGGCCGATGGCGCTGCGCTGCTGCACAGCTTCCGCCAGGCAGACGGCAGCAACCGCACTGTCCGCGCCGCCAACTTCACCGAGGCCAAGCCCGTCTGGACCGCCGTGCGCGGCCTGGAAGGCGCGCCGATGCGGCCGGTGGGCGACCCGGTGAACCCCGCCAAGTTCTACGCCTACGACCGCGGCACCGTGCGCGTCAGCACTGACGGCGGCGCCAGCTTCGCCGCCACGGCCCAACTGGCCGCAAACGGCTCAACGCTGGTGCGCGTGGCGCCGGGGCGCGAAGGTGATGTCTGGGTGGCGCTCAAGGCCGGCGGGCTGGCGCGCTCCACCGACTCCGGCCGAACGTTCACGACCTTCTCCAACATCGCCCACTGCGGCGCCGTGGGCTTCGGCAAGGCCATGGCCAACGCGCCCTTCCCTACCGTCTTCATCTGGGGCTCGCCCCGGGGCAAGCCGCTGGGGGTGTACCGCTCCATCGATGCCGGCGCCAACTGGCAGCGCATCAACGACGACGCGCATCAGTTCGGCGGCCCCGGCAACGGCGAGTTCGTCATGGGTGACATGAACGTCGAAGGCCTGGTCTACATGAGCACTGTGGGCCGCGGCATCGTCTACGGCATGCCGGCCGACGCTCCCCTCTCACTCAAACCCTGAGCACCATGAATCAAAAATTTTCCCGCCGCGCATTGCTGCAATCCTCCGCCGCCGTCATGGGCGCCGCCGGCCTGCCTGCCGCCCACGCAGCGCCCTCTCCCTTCAAGCCCACATGGGATTCCCTCGTCGGCGGCTACCGCACGCCCGACTGGTTCCGCGATGCCAAGTTCGGCATCTGGGCGCACTGGACCGCGCAGTGCGTGCCCGAGGCGGGCGACTGGTATGCCCGCCACATGTACATCCAGGGCAGCGGGCAGTACGAACACCATGTCAAGACCTACGGTCACCCGACCAAGGTCGGCTTCATGGAGATGAACAACCGCTGGAAGGCGGAGAACTGGGATCCCGAAGCGCTGATGGACCTGTACGCCAAGGCCGGCGCCAAATACTTCGTCTCGCTCGCCAATCACCACGACAACTTCGACGCCTACGACTCCAAATACCACCCCTGGAACTCGGTGCGCGTCGGTCCCAAGAAGGACATCGTTGGCACCTGGGCCAGGATCGCCCGCGCCAAGGGGCTGCGCTTCGGCGTCAGCAACCACTCGGCGCATGCCTGGCACTGGTTGCAGCCGGCCTATGGCTACGACGCGGAAGGCCCGCTGGCCGGCCAGCGCTACGACGCCTTCACCCTGACCAAGGCCGACGGCAAGGGCAAGTGGTGGGAGGGACTGGACCCGCAGGACCTCTACACGGGCCGCAACATGGTGATGCCCGACGGCATCAAGACCACGCAGGCCGCCCACGACTGGCATGAGAAGCACGACCGCGTCTGGGACGAGAACCCGCCGGCACAGAACCCCGCGTTCACGCGCCAATGGTTCCTGCGCTGCCGCGACCTGATCGACAGCTACCGGCCCGACCTCGTCTACTTCGACAACTCCCGCCTGCCGCTCGGCCAGGCTGGGCTGGACATCGCGGCGCACTTCTACAACGCCAGCATGGCCTGGCACGGTGGCAAGCTGGAGGCCGTCCTCAACGCCAAGGAGCTCCCACCCGAATGGCGTGCGGGCATCGTCGAGGACGTCGAGCGCGGCCAGCGTGCCGGCATCGAGCCGCTGCCCTGGCAGACCGACACCTGCATCGGCGACTGGCATTACAACCGCGGCGTCTTCGAAGGCCATCACTACAAGTCGGCGGCCAGCGTCATCCACCGCCTGGTGGACATCGTCTCCAAGAACGGCAACCTGCTGCTGTCCATCCCGCTGCGCGGCGACGGCACCATCGACACCGACGAGCGCAAGGTCCTGGACGGGCTCGCCGAATGGATGGGCCGCAACGGCGAGGCTATCCATGGCACGCGCCCGTGGCGCAGCTTCGGCGAGGGGCCGACGCAGATCGGCGGCGGCATGTTCAGCGAAAACCAGGTCAAGGACTTCACCGACCAGGACATCCGCTTCACCACCAAGGCCGGGGCGCTCTATGCCATCGGGCTGGCCTGGCCCAAGAGCGGCGTCATGCGCATCGCATCGCTGGCTCAGGACGCGGCGCTGGCGCCCGGCGTGATCGAGCGCGTCGAGGCCGTGGGCTCCACCGACAGCCTGCCCTTCAAGCGCACCCCGCAAGGGCTGGAGGTGCGGCTGCCCGAAGGGCTGGCCGGCACGCCCGCGATCGCGCTGAAGGTGCGCGGCACTGGCCTCGCATGAGCGGCCGCCCTTTTCACTAACAGCGAGCCATGACGCAGAAACTTTCCCGCCGCTCGCTGCTGCAAGCCACCGCTGCCACGATGGGCGGCGCCGGGCTGCCCACCGCGCAAGCCGCCCCCGCCCCGTTCAAGCCGACCTGGGATTCCCTCGTCGACGGCTACCGCACACCCGACTGGTTCCGCGATGCCAAGTTCGGCATCTGGGCGCATTGGAGCGCGCAATGCGTGCCCGAGAGGGGCGACTGGTATGCCCGCAATATGTACATGCAGGGCAACTGGCAATACGACCACCACGTCAAGACCTACGGCCACCCGACGAAGGTCGGCTTCATGGAGATGCAGAACCGCTGGAAGGGGGAGAACTGGAACCCCGAAGCGCTGATGGACCTGTACGTGAAGGCGGGTGCGAAGTACTTCGTCTCGCTCGCCAACCACCACGACAACTTCGACGCCTACGACTCCAAGTTCCACCCCTGGAACTCGGTGCGCGTCGGTCCCAAGAAGGACATCGTCGGCACCTGGGCCAAGCTGGCCCGCGCCAAGGGGCTGCGGTTCGGCGTCAGCAACCACTCGTCGCGTGCCTGGCACTGGTTGGCGCCTGCCTATGGCTACGACCCCGAAGGCCCGCTGGCCGGCCAGCGCTACGACGCCTTCAACCTGACCCAGGCCGACGGCAAGGGCACATGGTGGGAAGGCCTGGACCCGCAGGACCTCTACACGGGGCCCAACAGAGTGATGCCCGACGGCATCAGCACCGTGGCCGCCGTCACCGAATGGCATAAGCGCAGTTACTACACCTGGAAAGACGTGGAGCCACCGAACAACCCGGCGTTCATTCGCCAGTGGTTCCTGCGCTGCCGCGACCTGATCGACAGCTACAAGCCCGACCTCGTCTACTTCGACAACGCTCACCTGCCGCTCGGCCAGGCCGGCCTGGACATCGCGGCGCACTACTACAACGCCAGCATGGCCTGGCACGGCAAGGTAGAGGCAGTCATCAACGCCAAGGAGCTCTCACCCGTAATGCGTGGCGGCGTGGTGGAGGACCTCGAGCGCGGCCAGCGCGCCGGCATCGAGCCGCTGCCCTGGCAGACCTGCACCTGCATCGGCGACTGGCACTACAACCGCGGCATCTTCGACGCTCACGGCTACAAGTCGGCCGCCAGCGTCATCCACCGCCTGGCGGACATCGTCTCCAAGAACGGCAACCTGCTGCTGTCCATCCCGCTGCGCGGCGACGGCACCATCGATGCCGACGAGCGCAAGGTCCTGGAAGACATCGCCGCCTGGATGGACCGCAACGGCGAGGCCATCCATGGCACGCGGCCGTGGCGCACCTTCGGCGAAGGGCCGACGAAGGTCGGTGGTGGGATGTTCAGCGAAGGCCAACTCAAGGGCTTCACCACCCAGGACATCCGTTTCACGACGAAGGCCGGCGCGCTCTACGCCATCGGGCTGGCGTGGCCGGAGAACGGCGTCATGCGCATCGCCGCGCTTGCTCAGGACTCGACCCTGGCGCCGGGCGTGATCGAGCGCGTCGAAGCCGTGGGCTCCACCGACAGCCTGCCCTTCACGCGCACCCCGCAAGGGCTGGAGGTGCGGCTGCCCGAGAGCCTGGCCGGCTCGCTCGCGATCGCGCTGAAGGTGCGCGGTCCCGGCCTCGCATGAGCGGCCACCCTTTTCACTGAAAGCAAGCCATGACTCAGACACTCTCACGCCGCTCTCTGCTGCAAGCCACGGCCGCCACGATGGGCGCCGCCGGCCTGCCGGCCGTGCAGGCCGCGCCTACTCCCTTCAAGCCGAACTGGGACTCCCTCGTCGACGGCTACGAGACGCCCGACTGGTTCCGCGACGCCAAGTTCGGCATCTGGGCCCACTGGAGCGCGCAATGCGTGCCCGAGATGGGCGACTGGTATGCCCGGCGCATGTACATCCAGGGCAACTGGCAGTACGACCACCACATCAAGACCTACGGCCACCCGACGAAGTCCGGTTTCATGGAGATCCAGAACCGCTGGAAGGCCGAGAACTGGGAGCCCGAAGCGCTGATGGACCTGTACGTCAAGGCCGGCGCCAAGTACTTCGTCGCGCTCGCCAACCACCACGACAACCAGGACACCTTCAACTCCAAGTACCACGGCTGGAACACGATGCGCGTGGGGCCGAAGAAGGACATCGTCGGCACCTGGGAGAAGGCCGCTCGCGCGCGCGGCCTGCGCTTCGGCGTCAGCAACCACGGCGCACACGCCTGGCACTGGTACCAGTCGGCCTACGGCTACGACCCCGAAGGCCCCTACGCCGGCCAGCGCTACGACGCCTTCAACCTGACCAAGGCCGACGGCAAGGGCAAGTGGTGGGAAGGCCTGGACCCGCAGGACCTCTACACCGGCCGCAACATCGTCATGCCCGACGGGTTCAAGACAATCCGCAGCGTCGAAGCCTGGCATGACCAGAACACCTACTACTGGGACGAGAAGCCGCCGCTTCAGAACCTCGCTTTCACCCGCTCGTGGTACCTGCGCTGCCGCGACCTGATCGACAGCTACAAGCCCGACCTCATCTACATGGACAACCACGGCCTGCCGCTGGGCCAGGCCGGGCTGGACATCGCGGCGCACTACTACAACGCCAGCATGGCCTGGAACGGCGGCAAGCTGGAGGCGGTGCTCAACGCCAAGGTGATGCCCGCTGAATGGCGCGCCGGTGTCGTCGAGGACGTGGAGCGCGGCTTTCGCGATGGCATCGAGCCCCTGCCCTGGCAGACCGACACCTGCCTGGGCGACTGGCACTACGCCCGCTCCCTCTTCGACAACCACCAGTACAAGCCGGCCAGCACGGTCATCCACCGGCTGTGCGACATCGTCTCCAAGAACGGCAACCTGCTGCTGTCGGTACCGCTGCGCGGCGACGGCACCATCGACGCCGACGAACAGAAGATCCTCGGCGAGATCGCCACGTGGATGGCCCGCAATGGCGAAGCCATCTACGGCACGCGCCCCTGGCGCACTTTTGGCGAGGGCCCGACGAAGGTGGGCAGCGGCATGTTCAGCGAAGGCAGCTCCAAGCCGCTGACGGCCGAGGACATCCGCTTCACGACCAAGGGCGGCGCCCTCTACGCCATCGCGCTGGGCTGGCCCAAGGACGGCGTGCTGCGCATCCAGACGCTGGCCCAGGACTCGAACGTGGCACCGGGTGCCATCGAGCGCATCGAGGCCCTGGGCTCCGGCGACAGCCTGCCCTTCAAGCGCACTCGCAAGGGGCTGGAGGTGAAGCTGCCCGAGGGCCTGGCCGGGTCGCCGGCCGTGGTGGTGAAGATCCGCGGCAACGGCCTGACTGCATGAAATACACCAAAGCCACCCTTTCCCGGCGCGAGGCATTGCAGGCCGCCCTCGCTGCTGCAGCTAGCCCACTGGGCGCTGCGGCAGCAACGGCCGCGATGGTCTCCTCATCCAGCGTGGCGAACGCCGCCGCCGGCGACCTGGTGCCTGGAAACGCCGCGGCCCGCCGCGCGCAGCCATCGCTAGCCGCGGAATGGGTGCTGACGACGCCCCAAGGCACGCTGCGGATCAGCGCGCTCTGCGACCGGGCGCTGCGCGTGCGCTTCCTTCCTCCGCAAGCCCCAACGCAGGCCACGATGCAGGCGCCGCCGCCCAGCCTCACGCTGCTGCCCGGCCGTGCCAAGCCCCTCATGAAGCAGACGCCGGGCGCGGACACTACCCGACTGGAACTGCCGGCCATCCGCTGCGAGGTGGACAACGGCACCGGGGCGCTGCGCTTCTTCGACCGCAACGGCGCCTTGCTGCTCGCTGAAGCGCCCGGCACCCGGCGGCTGACGCCGTCGCGGCTGGGTGACGAGCCCGTGTTCATCGCCGAGCAGGTGTTCGAGTCGCCCGCCGGCGAGCGGCTCTACGGCACCGGCTGCTTCCAGGACGGCGCCATGGACCTGCGCGGCCACCCGCGCCGCCTGACGCAGGTGAACACGCAGATCAGCCTGCCTTTCATGCTGTCCAGCCGCGGCTACGGCCTGCTCTGGCACAACAACGGCATGGCCGAGCTGAACACGCCCGAGCAGTTGGTGGCGCTGAGCCGTGTCAACGCCGAAAGCAAGGCCGAAGTCGTGGATGTGACGACCACCACGGGCAATGCGCAGGTCGTGCGCAACCTGACGCGCTTTGAAGGCACGTTCCGAACGGAAGCGGCCGGCCGTTTCGCCTTCCTCCTCGACGTTGGCCGCGCCATGGGTTCGCGCCATTCCGTCGAGATCGACGGCAAGTCCTGCGTCGAGATCGTGAACCACTGGCTGCCGCCGACGGTCGGCTTTGTCGTCGAGTTGCCGGCAGGCGAACACCAGGTGCGCATCCACGCCGACAAGGACGACTCTCCCTCTCTGCGCTTTGGCGCCGTGCGCGCGAGCACGGCGTGGCGCTCACCGGTGGCCGATGCCATCGACTACGTCGTCATCGCCGGCCCCAGCGCGGACGAGGTGTTCGAGGGCTATCGCGAGATCTCCGGGGCCACGCCGATGATGCCGCGCTGGGCCTATGGCTACATCCATTGCCGCGAACGCTTCCATTCGTCGGAAGAGATCGTCGACACGCTGCGCGAGTTCCGCCGCCGCAAGCTGCCCGTCGACGTGATGGTGCAGGACTGGCAGTACTGGGGCCGCCACGGCTGGAACGCGATGCGCTTCGACGAGGCCCACTACCCCGACCCCGCCGCGCTGGTGCGCGACGTGCACGGCCTGAACGCGCGGCTGATGCTGTCGGTCTGGGCCAAGATCGCCCGCGACACCGAGCTCGGCCGCGCCACCGCTGCGGCGGGCCACTACATCGGCAAGACCGACTGGGTCGACTTCTTCGACCCGAAGGCCGCCGCCTTCTACTGGAACAACCAGCGCGAACGCCTGCTCAAGCTCGGCATTGATGCCTGGTGGCAGGACGCGACCGAGCCCGAGAACGACGACCTGGTCGGCCGGCGCACGGCGGCCGGCCGGGGCGAACGCGTGCGCCTGGCCTACCCGTTTCACGTCACCCGCACCGTCTACGAAGGCCAGCGCCAGGCCTTGCCAAACCAGCGCGTGATGATCATGACGCGCTCGGCCTTCCCCGGGCAGCAGCGCCACGCCTCGGCGACCTGGTCGGGCGACATCGGCAACGACTGGGACACACTCAAGCGGCAGATCCCCGCGGGCCTCAACATGGCCGCCGCCGGCTATGCCTACTGGACGGTCGACGCCGGCGGATTCTTCCGCCCGGGCGACGGCCAGTACACCGACAAGGCCTACCACGAGCGCCTGATCCGCTGGTTCCAGTACGCGACCTTCCTGCCGCTGCAGCGCGTGCATGGCTACATGACCAACACCGAGTTCTGGCGCTATGGCGACAAGGTGGAGGCGGTAGCGCGCCAGTACCTGGAGCTGCGCTACCAGCTGCTGCCCTACCTCTACAGCCTGGCCCACGAAGTGCATGCGAAAGGCGCACCGATCATGCGCCCGCTCGTGTTCGATTTCCCGCAGGACCCCCAGGCCCTGGACCAGGCGCACAGCTACATGTTCGGCCGCGCCCTGCATGTGGCACCTGTCCTGGCGCCCGACGTGTCGAGCTGGCCGGTGTACCTGCCGCAGTCCGCAGGCGGCTGGGTCGATTTCTGGACAGGAGAACGGCGCGCCGGTGGCCGCACGCATGACGTGGCGTCGCCGCTGGAGCGCGTGCCCCTGCACCTGCGCGCCGGCAGCATCCTGCCGCTCGGGCCGGTGCTGCAGTCCACCGCCGAGGCCACCGGTGAGGTGCTCGACCTCTACGTCGTGCCCGGTGCCAACGGCGCCTTCGACCTCTACGAGGACGGCGGCCTGGACTATGCCTACGAGAAGGGTGGGTTCAGCGTGATCCGCATGACCTGGGACGACCGCCGCGGCGTGCTGCGCCTGGCGGCGCGCAGCGGGCGCTTCGCGGGCATGCGCACGACCAAGCGCCTTCGCATCCACCGCATCGGCAACGGCGGGCCGACGCTGCAATCCACACCGCTGCGCGAGGTGGTCTACACCGGCCGCGCCACGGAAGTACGCCTGGGATGAACGCTCTCCTCACGGCATGAAAACGAAGACTCATACATCCCACACACCATGAAGACCACCACGCACCTTGCCACCGCCATCCTGGCCTTGGCCGCTTCCGGCGCCCAGGCGGCCGATGCCGTCGTCACGTCGCCCAACGGCCGCGTCGCGCTGCGCATTGCCGACGACGGCGCCACGTTCAGCATCAACCGCAGCGGCGAAGCCGTCATCGCTCCCTCGCCGCTCGGGCTGGAGCTGGATGGCCAGGCCCTCGGCGCGTTGACGCTGGAATCGCGCCAGGACGTCGCCGAAGACCGCGTCATTCCCCTCGTCGCCACGAAGGCGGCCACGGCGCGCGACCACTACCGCGGCGCGACGCTCACCTTCCGCGAGGCGGGCGGCGGCCGCCGCCTCTTCATCGATGCCCGCGCCTACGACGACGGCGTTGCCTTCCGCTACCGCCTGGAAGACACCGGCCCCGTGAAGCTGCGCGGCGAGCGCACGGCCTTCGTGCCGGCCGGCGATCCTTCATGCCTGGTCACGCCTATCGATGGTTCGCACGAGCAACCGTTCGAGCGCCTGCGCATCTCGCAGATGAAACCGGGCGCGGTCTACGACGTGCCGGTGGTGTGCGCCACGCCGTCGGGCCGCACCCACTACGCCATCACGCAGGCCCACCTGCAGGGCTACGCCGGAGCCTCGCTGCGGCGCGAGGGCGAGGCCTTGCGCCTGCAGGTGTCGGGCGTGCCGGGGCGTCCGGGCCCGGCCTTCGTCTCGCCAGGCGGGCTGACGACCGCCTGGCGTGCTGTCATGCTGGCCGACCAGGCCGGCAAGCTGATCGAGTCGCACCTCGTCGGCAACCTCAACCCGCCCGCCCAGGGCGATTTCAGCTGGGTCAAGCCCGGCAAGGCGGCATGGGACTGGTGGTCCGGCCCGCTTGTCGGCATGAAGCCCGACATGGGCGCCTACAAGCGCTTCATCGACTTCGCCGCCGAGTCCGGTTTCCCCTACTACCTCATCGACGCGAACTGGGCCTCCGGCCCGAGCGGTTGCTGCGACGCCCACCCCGAGACCGACATCACCCGCCCGGCGAAGGGCATCGACATGGCCGAACTCGCGCGCTACGCCGAGGCCAAGGGCGTGGGCCTGCTGCTGTGGGCCCACTGGGTGCATGTGGACGCGCGCATGGACGAGGTGCTGGACACCTACGTCCGCTGGGGCATCAAGGGCATCAAGGTCGACTTCATGAACCGTGACGACCAGCAGGTGGTGGATTTCTACGAGCGCATCGCCGCCGCCACTGCCAAGCGCAAGCTGCTGCTCGACCTGCACGGCGCCTATGTGCCCGCCGGCCTGCAGCGCACCTATCCCAACTACATCACGCAGGAGGGCGTGCTCGGCGCCGAGTGGAGCAAGATGAGCACGCGCACCACCCCCAGCCACAACGTGACCTTGCCGTACACGCGCATGCTGGTCGGCCCGATGGACTACACGCCCGGCGGCTTCCGCAACGCGACACCGGCCACCTTCGAGGTGCGCGCCGAAATGCCGCTGGTGCAGAACACGCGCGGCCAGGCGCTGGCGATGTACGTSGTCTACGACAGCCCGCTGCAGATGGTGTCGGACGACCCGACCGCCTACCGCGGCGAGCCCGGCTTCGACTTCATCAAGCGCGTGCCCACCGCCTGGGACGAGACCCGCTTCATCGCCGGCGAGCCGGGGCAGGACATCGTGCTGGCGCGTCGCCAGGGCAAGACCTGGTACATCGGCGCGATGACGGGCGACCAGGCTCGCACACAGAAGGTGTCGCTGGGCTTCCTGCCGGCCGGCAACTGGCGCGCCACGATCTGGCAGGACGGCGAGGTCGTGCGCGAGGTGCGCCGCACTGAACGCAAGGTGACCCGCAAGGACGTGCTGAGCCTGTCGCTGGCCGTGGCTGGCGGCGCCGCCGTGGTGCTGGAGCCATGGCCTGCCCCGTGATCAGCGCCGCAGCGCCCTGCCATCAACGAACCAGGCCCCGTTTTTTTCCATGAAGTACAGCAAACGACTCGCCCTTCTCTCCATTGTTACGGCCACCCTGGTGGCTGGCTGTGGAGGCGGTGGTGGCGACGCACCGGCACCAGCACCAGCACCAGCACCAGCACCAGCACCAGCACCAGCACCAGCACCGGCACCAGCACCAGCACCTGCGCCAGCACCTGCACCTGCACCTGCACCTGCACCTGCACCTGCACCTGCACCTGCACCAGCGCCTGCACCAGCGCCTGCACCAGCGCCTGCACCAGCGCCTGCACCTGCACCTGCGCCAGCACCTATGCGCGACCTGACGAGCGTCCAGCTGTCGCAGCAGATGTCGCCCGCCTGGAACATCGGCAACTCGCTGGACGCCTCGCCCAACGAGACCAACTGGGGCAACCCGCTGATCAACCAGCAACTGCTCGACGCGGTGAAGGCCGCCGGCTTCAAGACCGTGCGCATCCCTGCAAGCTGGAACCAGTACGCCGACGCCGACGGCAACATCAGCTCGACGTTCATGGCCCGCGTCACCGAGGTCGTCGGCTATGCCCGCAACGCCGGCCTCTACGTCGTGCTGAACACGCACCACGAGCAAAGCTGGCTGATCCCGACCTACGCCTACCAGGCCAGCGCCAACGCACGTCTGGCCAAGCTGTGGACGCAGATCGCCAACAACTTCAAGAACTATGACGACTATCTGCTGTTCGCGGGCACCAACGAGGTGATGGTGGCGGGCGACTACGGCCCGCCGACGACCGAGTACCAGGCCGTCCAGAACGGGTTCAACCAGGTCTTCATCGACACGGTGCGTGCCACCGGCGGCAACAATGCCAAGCGCCATCTCGTGGTGCAGGGCTTCAACACCAACATCGACTCGACCTACAACGGCTTCATCAAGCCTGCGGACTCAGCGACGAACCGGATGTTCCTKGAAGTGCACTWCTACGACCCGTTCAACTTCGCGCTGAATGACAAGAGCACGATCTGGCAGTGGGGCGCCATCGCGACCGACCCGGCCGTGACCGAGACCTGGGCCAACGAGGCCTGGGTCGACGCGCAGTTCCAGAAGATGAAGACCCGCTTCGTCGACGCCGGCTTGCCGGTGCTGATGGGCGAGTACGGCGCCATCCTGAAGTCCGAGTACGACCCGGCTGGTGTCTACCGCACCTACTGGACCAAGTACGTGACGAAGTCCATGTTCCAGCACGGCATCGTGCCGGTGTGGTGGGACAACGGCTACGGCGCCAACCACCAGTTCGGCCTGTTCAACCGCTCGACCGGTGCGCAGTACTTCCCTGATCTGATCAAGACCATCGTCGACAACGCCAAGTGATGAAGGCGTCAGACGGTGCCCTGCCAGCCCGGTCGTGTCCTACACGGCCCTCCTTCGGCGAGGCTGGCGCGTGATCGTGCCGCTCAAGATATCGAGACGCCCCCTGGCGCTGGCCGCGGCGGGCGGCGCCACTGTGGTGCTGCCACTGCCAGCCCCGTGATCAGTGCCACCGCGCCAGGCATCAACCGCCCCGACCATCTTTTCCCATGAAGTACAGCAAACGACTCACCGTTCTCTCCATCGTCACCGCGACGCTGGTGGCTGGCTGCGGCGGCAGTGGTGGCAACACGTCGGCCCTGACACCTGCACCGGCACCTGCACCGGCACCGGCACCGGCACCGGCACCGGCCGTCGCCTTCGAATGGAAATCCAGCGAGCCGTTGATCAAGCCTCCAGCCGATCGGCCGGACATCTTTGGCGTCAAGGACCCGTCCATCGTCTACCACGACGGCCGCTACCACGTCTTCATGACCACGGCCGGGAAGAACGGCTGGGGCTTGGCCTACACGAGCTTCGCGAACTGGGCGGACGCCCCCACGGCCCCTCAGTTCATGCTCGACAAGTCCCCCATGGGGCCCGGCTACCGCGCAGCGCCCCAGGTCTTTTACTTCGCGCCGCACAAGCTCTGGTACCTGATCTACCAGGGCGGCGACCCGCTGTATTCCACGACCCCCAACATCGCCGACCCGCTGTCGTGGACGGCGCCCAAGCCCTTCTACGCAACCGTGCCGGCGAGCGTCAAGGACGCCAAGGGCAATGCGACCTGGCTGGACTTCTGGAACATCTGCGACGACAAGAAGTGCCACCTCTTCTTCACCGGCGACAACGGCAGCTTCTACCGCGGTGAGACGACGATCGAGCGCTTCCCTCAGGGCTTCGCCGAGCCCGTCGTTGTCATGAAGGAAAAGCTCGAGGACATGTTCGAGGCGAGCAACACCTACAAGATCACCGGCACCAACCAGTACCTGACGCTGATCGAGGCGATGGGGCCCAAGGGCAGGTATTTCCGCGCCTGGACAGCCGATCGCCTGGACGGCACCTGGCAACCCGTTCCCGGCGCGCCGATGAACATGTTCGCTGGCACCGACAACGTCAAGTTCGACGGCCGGATCTGGTCCGAAGGCGTGTCCCACGGCGAAATGATCCGCGACGGCATCGACCAGACGCTGAGCATCGATCCCTGCCAGCCGCTGAGGTTCCTCTTCCAGGGCCTGGATATGGAGAAGGGCAAGCAGTACGAGTACATCGAGCTGCCCTATCGGCTGGGCCTGATCACCGCCACCGCCCCCAACGCCATCAGCGTGTTGTGCAAGAAATGAACGCCCGCCCCGCCTCGTGATCAGCGTCGCCACGCCAAGCCATCAACCACTCAGGCCCCGTTTTCCCATGAAGTACAGCAAACAACTCACCGTTTTCTCCATCGTCACCGCGACCCTGGTGGCGGGCTGTGGCGGCGGTGGCGGCGACGCACCCGCACCCGCACCCGCACCCGCACCCGCACCCGCACCCGCACCGGCCCCGGCCCCGGCTCCGGCACCCGCGCCCGCGCCCGCACCGGCCCCTGCACCGGCTCCCGCACCCGCACCGTCCGATGCCACCACCTGGAAGAGCGTGAAGTGGGGTGGTGGCGGCTACGTCACCGGCCTCGTCTTCCATCCGACCACCGCCAACCTGCTGTACGCGCGCACCGACATCGGTGGCGCCTACCGCTGGAACCAGGCCACGTCGGCCTGGGTGCCCATCACCGACGGCCTGGGCTTCGGTGGCGGCGAGGCCAGTTTCCACGGCGTCGAGAGCATCGCCGTCGATCCGAACAACGATCAGCGCGTCTACATGGGCGCCGGCATGTACACGTCCGGTGGCAACGGCCGCCTGTACATCTCCAGCAACCGTGGTGACCAGTGGACCTATGTCGCCCTGCCTTTCCCGCTCGGCGGCAACAACCCCGGCCGGGCCATCGGCGAGCGCCTGATGGTCGACCCCAACAAGCCGTCGACGCTGTTCTACGGCTCGCGCACAGCCGGCCTGTGGAAGAGCACCGACTCGGGCCTCACCTGGGCGCAGGTCACGTCGTTGTCGACCCTCAAGATGACCCAGGACCAGATCAACGCCAACGGCGGCACGGCCATGGGCGTCGAGACGGTCGTCTACGACACCGGCACCAAGGGCAGCGGCACGGCCACGCAGACGATCTACGCCCCCATCGCGCCGGACTATGTGCAGACCGCAGGCCTGGCCTCGAACCTGTACAAGTCCACCAACGGCGGCGCCTCGTGGACCCCGGTCACGGTGCCGATCTCCGGCTATCACATCCCGCACATGGTGCGTGCCGCTGACGGCATGTTCTACGTGGTCTTCACCAGGGACGCCGGTCCCGGCTCCGCCGGTCCCGCCCGTCTGTACAAGTTCGACGGCAGCAACTGGACCTTGCTCAGGAGCGACGACTCGGTCGGCTACGGCGGCGTGTCCGTCTCCGGCACCGGCGCGACCACGCGCATTGCGCTGGGGATCACCAACACCTGGGGCAACTTCCCCGGCCAGCGAATCCTCCAGCTGTCCGACGATGCCGGCCGGAACTGGCGCGAGATCGAAGCGATGACGCCGGGCGAGGTCTCCTGGGGCTGGATCGACGATGTGGAGATCGATCCCTTCAACCGCGATCACATCCTGCACGTCTCCGGCGGCGTCATGCAGACAAGCAACGCCTCCTCGGCCACGCCAACCTGGGCCATGACGGTCGACGGCCTTGAGGAGACGGCCGTGCTGGGCCTGGCCACGCCGCCGGCCGGCGCCACCTACACCGTCATCAACAGTTCGGGCGACGTCGGCGCCTGGGTGCACACCAACCTCACGACCAAGCCGACGCTGACGCCGGCCACCGACTGGAGCAACAGCTTCGCCGCCGACATGGCGTGGTCGGACCCGCAGTACATGGCCACCATCGGCGTCGTGCTGGGCAACAACACCGCCTACGGCATGTGGTCCGGCGACGGCGGCAAGACCTGGGCGAAGTTCGCCACCTACGCACCGGGCGCGGCGCAAAACACGGGCGGGGAAGCGAGCATCGCCATCACCGGGCGCAACAAGGCAGTCTGGGCACCCGGCTACTCGGTGCCGTCCTACACCACGGACAACGGTGCCACCTGGGTGCCGACCAATCTGCCCGCGATCAACAGCGTCTTCCCCCGCGCCTACCACCTGGTTGCCGATCGCAAGAACCCGAACAAGGTCTATGCCTACGATTCCGGTGGCCACTGGTGGGGCACGCCGGGCAAGGTCTACACGTCGACCGATGGCGGCCACACGTTCACGCTGAGCCAGGGCTCGGTGAACGCAGGGCTGGCGCCGAACTACTTCGGCAACACCTCGCTGGCGGTCAACCCCAACGTCGAAGGCGACCTCTGGCTGACCGACGGCAACGCGGTGTACCACTCGACCGATTCGGGTGCGAGCTGGGCCAAGCTCAGCAACTTCGCGTCGATCTTCACCGGCAACCCCTGGCCCCAGGTGCAGGGTGCAAGCGCCATCGCGCTGGGCAAGGCCAAGGCTGGCGCGCCGTACTCGGCCGCGGTCTACGTCGTGGGCGTGATCAACGGCGTGTGGGGCGTGCACCGCTCTGATGACGGCGGCGCCACCTGGACGCGCTTCAACGACGACGCGAACCAGTTCGGCGGCATCGGCGTGATGGCGGCCGACCAAGCCATCTACGGCCGGATCTACATCAGCGGCACCGGCCGCGGAATGCTTTACAGC
>NZ_JBFUMK010000040.1:0-22095 GCF_054049415.1 Roseateles sp. P5_D6
AGGGTGCAAGCGCCATCGCGCTGGGCAAGGCCAAGGCTGGCGCGCCGTACTCGGCCGCGGTCTACGTCGTGGGCGTGATCAACGGCGTGTGGGGCGTGCACCGCTCTGATGACGGCGGCGCCACCTGGACGCGCTTCAACGACGACGCGAACCAGTTCGGCGGCATCGGCGTGATGGCGGCCGACCAAGCCATCTACGGCCGGATCTACATCAGCGGCACCGGCCGCGGAATGCTTTACAGCAACTGAACCTCGCGCCCTTCCTCATTCCGCATCGCTCATGAACAAGACGAACTCGACAGCCACCACCTCGCTCGATGAACCGGCCCGCCGCAGCTTCGTGCGCACCGTGGCAAGCGCCGGGCTGGCCGCCATGGCCGGCGGGTCGGCGGCAGCTGCCGCTGGCCCCTCTGCCAAGGCCTCGGCCACCGGCGGCGCCCCCGAGCCCGGCTTGCCCTTCCACGCCTGGGCCCCCACGCCGCCCATGGGCTGGAACAGCTGGGACGCCTTCGGTGCCAGCGTCACCGAAGCGGAGTACCTGGACAACGCGCGCATCCTGGCCGAGCGCTTCCTGCCCTTCGGCTACGACACCGCCACCGTCGACATCCAGTGGTACGAGGCGGGCGCCACGTCGGGGTGGTACCGGGACTTCGCGCCGCTGGTGCTGGACGCCCACGGCCGCCCGCAGCCCGCGCCCAACCGCTTCCCCAGCGCCGCCGGTGGCCGCGGCTTCGCGCCGCTCGCCGCCAAGGTGCACGCCATGGGCCTGCGCTTCGGCGTGCACATCATGCGTGGCATCCCGCGCCAGGCGGTCGGGCTGGAACTGCCCATCGCCGGCAGCAAGTACCGCTGCAACGAAGTCGCCGATTCCCACTCCACCTGCGCCTGGAACACCGACATGTGCGGCGTCAAGCCCGAGCATCCCGGCGCCTTCGAGTGGTACCGCGCCTGGTTCGCCCAGCTGGCCGAGTGGGGCGTGGACTTCGTCAAGGTCGACGACATCGCTGCGCCCAACTATCACGCCAAGGAAGTGGAGCTGATCCGCCGCGCCATCGACGCCACCGGTCGGCCCATGGTGCTGAGCCTGTCGCCCGGCCCGGCGCACCTGGATCAATCGGCCCACCTGCAGGCGCACGCCAACCAATGGCGCGTGTGCAACGACTTCTGGGACACCTGGCCCCAGTTGCGCGACAACCTCGTGAACCTCGTCAAGTGGGCGCCCCACGCCCGCGCGGGCGCCTGGCCCGATGCCGACATGCTGCCCGTCGGCAAGATCGGCCTGCGCAACTACGACGAGAAAGGCCGTGGCGAGCGCGATACCGGCTTCAGCCGTGACGAGCAGCTGTTGATGCTCACGGCCTGGACCTGCGCGCGCAGCCCGCTGATCCTCGGCAACGACCTGCGCCGCCTCGACGACTGGACGCTGCGCCTGGTCACCAACCCCGAGGTGCTGGCGCTGCTGCGCGTGCCCGGGGCACGCGAGTGGCACTCGGTGGCCCAGGGCCATCGCTTCGTCTGCAACGGCCCGCAGGGCACCTGGGCAGCGTGGTTGAACACTGGCGACGCGCCTTGGCAGGTGCCGCTGCCTGCGTGGCTGCCCGACGCCAGCCGCGACTGCTGGGCACGCGCCGACCTCCCCGCAGGCACCCGCGTGCTGACCGTGCCGCCGCATGGGGCGCGCCTCGTGCGTTGCGCCTGATGGGTATCGCTGATCCCGATCATGAAACTGAAAAAGACTCTGATTGCCTGCTCGCTGGCCCTGGCCGCGCTCAACCCCGCCTTCGCCCAGAGCGCCGAAGGCCACCCCGACTGGCCCGGGGCCGGCCAGCTGTTCGCGGGCGTGAACTACCAGCCCGTGGACCGCACGCTGGCGCAGGTCAAGCGCGACGTTGCGCTGATGAAGCAATCCGGCTTCAAGGTCGTCCGCATGGGTGACCTGGCCTGGGACTACTTCGAACCCGAGGAAGGCAAGTTCGACTTCAAGCATTTCGACGCCGTGATGGCCGAGGTGCACGCCGCCGGCATCAAGGTCATCCTCGACATCCCGGGGCAGCCGGCGCCGATGTGGCTGCACCACAAATACCCCGGTGTCGACATCACCAACCAGGCCGGCACCCGCCTGGCGCCGGCCGAGCGCTACATGGACAACATCGGCGACCCGGACTACCGGCGCCTGGCCACGCGCATGGCCGACACGCTCATCAAGCGCTACGCCAAGCATCCGGCCCTGCTGGCCGTGGGCTATGACAACGAGATCGGCAACGGCTACATCTCCTATTCCGAGGCTGACCGCAAGCGCTTCGTCGAATGGCTGAAGAAGCGCTACGGCAGCATCGACGCGCTGAACAAGGCCTGGGCCACGCAGCGCTGGTCGCGTCGCATCGGCAAGTGGGAAGAAGTGCGGCTGCCCTATGCCGACGGTCCGGGCCCCGCCGAGCGTTATCTGGACCTGCGCCGTTTCTGGTCCGACCTGACCATCGCCGTTCTCGACGACCGGGAGGCCGTGCGCCGCAAGAACACGCCCGACAAGCCGACGCTGTCGAACTACTGGAGCTGGTCGGGCCGCAAGGGCTTCGACTACCACGGCAGCTATCGCCAGCACACCACCTATGGCGCCATGGGCTTCTATGCCGGCGAACCGATCTACGGCGGATGGCAGGCGGCCCTCATCAGGGCGGGCATGACGACGCCGACCTGGTTCAACGAGTTCACCGCCGGCGGCCCAGGCTCCTACGGCAGCAAGGGCTGGTCGCGCATGTGGGCCCACTTCGTGCTGCTGATGGGCGSCCAGGCCGCGCTGGCCTGGACCTTCAACAGCCATCTCGGCGGCGAGGAGCAGGCGCTGATGGGCCTGCTCGACCATGACGACCGCCCCTCGTGGAAGCTGGCCGAATGGGCCCGCATCGCCGGCGACYACGCCAAGCTGGAGAAACTGGGCTTCCCGCGCCGCGTCGAGCCCAAAGTGGCCATCGCCTACTCCTTCGACAACGTCGCGGCCCACAGTGCCAATGGCCCGGCCAACAGCTCCCGCGACTACCTGAAGACGTCCTATCAGAAGCAGGCCCTCGGTGCCTTCGAGCCGCTGCTGAAGGACAACATCGACGTCGCGGCCATCAAGCTCTCCTACGAAGACCTGAGCCGCTACCGCCTCATCATCCTGCCCGGCATGTACCTGCTGGACAAAGCCTCCACCGAGGCGGTGCGCAAGTTCGTCACCGACGGCGGCACCGTGATCATGACGGCGCAGTCGGCCAAGGTGAACGAGCACAACCAGTGGCACGGGACGCCGTTGCCCGGCGGCCTGACCGACGTCTTCGGCCTGCGCACCAACGAGTACTACAGCGTCGCCGGCACGCTGAAGATCGGCGACGAGGAGGTCAAGGGCACGATCGAGCATTACGAGGTGCTGGAGCCCTCCACCGCCGACGTGCTGAGCCGCTTCAGCAACCTGGAGGGCAGGCCGCCGGCCATCACTGTCAACAGGTTCGGCAAGGGCCGCGCGATCTACCTCGCCACACCGGCGCAGCCCCAGATCATGCGGCCGCTGCTGCGCTCGCTCTACGCGAGCCTCGGCATCGAGCCGGGTCCGAAGACGCCCGACGGCGTGTTCGCGCGCGAGGTCGAAGGACGTGTGCTGTACGTCAACGCCAACTGGCACCCGATGGAGGTGCCGATCGCCGGCGCGATGAAGGGGGTGCTCGGTGACCAGCGCTGGGAAGGCAGCCTGAAGCTGGCGCCGCTCGGCGTGGAGCTGCTGGAACCCCTGAACTGAAGGATGACAGGCACTTCGCCCAGTTGTTGCACCGACTGAACGTCGGCAAGACCGGTCGCTCTCCTCGGGGACGGCCCGCAACATCCCGGTTCGTGCGCCGCCGGATGCCGTGCAAGCGGAATTGATATTTGAGATGAAGCCCCGAAAGACGAGAACAACGCGATGAGAACGATAGCCCTCCCCCTGCTGCTTGGCCTGCTGGCTGCCACCGCGCACGCCGAGGTGCGCCTGGCCCAAGTGTTCAGCGACCACATGGTGCTGCAGCGCGACCGACCGCTGAACGTGTGGGGTCAGGCCACACCAGGCCAGACGCTGAGCATCGACCTCGGCGGCCGCAGCGGCACGGCCCGCGCAGGCGCCGACGGCCGCTGGCGCGTGCAGCTAGCGCCTCTGCCGGCCGGCGGCCCGCACCGCCTGGTCGTCAAGGGCGACGGGACCGCAGCGCTGAACGACGTGCTGATCGGCGACGTCTGGCTGCTCGGCGGCCAGTCGAACATGGAGTGGCCGCTGGCGCAGACCGACACCGGCCCACAGGAAGTGGCCTCACCGCAGAACGCGCAGCTGCGCCACCTGCGCGTGCCGCTGCGCGCCAGCGTGCAACCCGAAGCCAACATCGCGCCAGCGCCCTGGGTCGTTGCCGAGCCCGGCCGCGTGGCCGAGTTCAGCGCCGTCGGCTACCACTTCGCGCGCGAGATGCAGGCGGTGCAGGGCGTGCCCATCGGCCTGATCAACACGGCCTGGGGCGGCTCCATGCTGGAGACCTGGATGAGCCGCGACGCGGCGCTGCGCGACCCTGACCTCGCACCCGCGGTGCACGCCTTGCCGGCCGACAACGCTGCCTTCACTGCAGCATTGGGCCAGCGCATGCTGCCCCGCATCGCCGCCTGGCAGAAGGGTCTTCCGCTGGAGGGCGTGGACGCCTCGGGCTGGTCTGCCGCTGCCGACATCGACGCCGACTGGCCCACACTGAAGGCGCCCGGCAACTGGGAAGGCCAGGGCCTGGCCGACGTCGACGGCGTCGTCTGGATGCGCAAGCGCATTGAGCTGAAGCCTGCCCAGGCCGCCGGAGCCGCTGAGCTGCACCTGGCCAAGGTGGACGACTGCGACGAGGTCTGGGTCAATGGCCAGAAGATTGGCGGCCAGTGCGGCTGGGAGCAGGCGCGCCACTACACGCTGCCAGCGGGCGTGCTGCGCGCGGGCGCCAACTGGATCGCCGTGCGGGTGACCGACACCGGCGGCGGCGGCGGCATCGATGGCGACGCTGCCAATCTGCGCCTGGACACGGCGGCCGGCACCGTGTCGCTCGCCGGCCCCTGGCGGGCACGCGTCGAGAAGCTCGTGGCGGCTGGCGGCCCGGTGGCGAACAGCGCCCCGGCCCTGGGCCACAACGGCCTCATCGCCCCGCTGCAAGGCTTGTCCGTGCGCGGCGTGCTCTGGTACCAGGGCGAGGAAAACTCCGGGCGTGCGGCTGCCTATGCCGACGGCTTCAAGCGCCTCATCCAGGACTGGCGTGGCCAGTTCGCCGACCCTGACCTGCCCTTCTTCTTCGTGCAACTGGCCTCGTGGCGGCCCATGGCCGAGAACCGGCCCGACGGCAACGGCTGGGCCGAACTGCGCGCCAGCCAGGCCGCGGCCCTGGCGCTGCCCCACACCGGCATGGCCACGGCGATCGACGTGGGCGATGCCGTCGACATTCACCCCCGCAACAAGCGCACCGTGGGCCAGCGCCTGGCCGCGCTGGCGATGCACGAGCTGGGGCTGCGCACCGCGCCGGCCACGGGCCCGCGCCTGACCGGCCATCAGTCGAAGGGCGGCGAATTTGAGCTGCGCTTCGACACCACCGCCGGCGGCCTGCGAACTGCGCGCACCGGCGAGCCGCTGCGCGGCTTCTACGTCGCCGGCGCCGACCGGCGCTGGGTACCGGCCGAAGCACGTTTCGACGGCGACCGCATCGTGCTGCGCAGCACCGCCGTGCCGTCGCCTGTCGCCGCGCGCTATGCCTGGGTCAACAACGCCAGCGAAGCCAATGTGGTCGGTGGCGATGGCCTGCCCCTGCCGCCGCTGCGCACCGACGACTGGCCGCTGGAGTCGGCAGGCCGGCGCTACGGGCGCTGAATCCGACGCCCGTCCGACGCACCACTTCAGAACGCCCCTCTCTTCCAGTCCCTCCAAAGAACTTCTGCATGCACCACCTCATCCGACGCGCCGCTCGTACCGTCGCACTGCTCTGCTTCATCGCCACCACGCACGCCCATGCCGACGGGACGCTGAAGCTGGAGGCTCCCAAGCCCAATGTGGCGCCGACCCCGCCGATGGGCTGGAACTCGTGGAACAAGTTCGCCTGCAACGTCAGCGAAAAGCTGATCCGCGAACAGGCCGATGCCATGGTCGCCTCGGGCATGAAGGACGCCGGCTATCAATACCTCGTCATCGACGACTGCTGGCAGAAAAGCCGCGACGCCGACGGCAACATCCAAGCCGATCCGGAGCGCTTCCCGTCCGGCATGAAGGCACTCGCCGACTACGTGCATGCCAAGGGTCTGAAGTTCGGCCTGTATTCCGACGCTGGCTCTCTGACCTGCGAAGGCCGCCCCGGCAGCGCCGGCCACGAGTTCCAGGACGCGCGCCAGTACGCCAAATGGGGCGTCGACTACCTGAAGTACGACTGGTGCAACACCGGCACCCGCAACGCCGAGGCGGCCTACACCATCATTGCCAAGGCCCTGCGCGCGTCCGGCCGCGACATCGTGTTGTCCATCTGCGAATGGGGCACCGACCATCCCGAGCGCTGGGGCCCGACGGTGGGCCACCTGTGGCGCACCACCCACGACATCTACGACGGCTGGGAAAGCACGAAGGACAAGGGGAATGGCATGACCAACGTCCTGGACATGCAGGCCGCGCGCGGGGGCGTGTCAGCGCCAAATGCCTGGAACGACCCCGACATGCTGGAAGTGGGCAACGGCGGCATGACGACCACCGAGTACGAGTCGCACTTCTCGCTGTGGGCCATGCTGGCCGCGCCGCTGATCGCTGGCAACGACCTGTCGAAGATGGACGCCGACACGGTGCGCATCCTCACCAACAAGGACGTCATCGCCGTCGACCAGGATCCACTGGGCCAGCAAGGCCGCCGCGCGCTGAAGGAAGGCGACCTCGAAGTCTGGGTGCGTCCGCTCGCGGGCGGTGAGCACGCGGTGGTGCTGTTCAACCGCGGCAAGACGCCGGCCGACATGAAGGTGGCTTGGGAACAGCTCCAACTGCCCGTCGACCAGAAGGCCGACGTGAAGGACCTGTGGAGCAAGAAGGTCACGAAGGGCGTGAGCGGCAGCTACGGCGGCAAGGTTGCACCGCATGGCGTGATCATGGTGCGCATCAAGGCCGCGCCGTGACGGGACCGGCGAACACCAGCCATCCAACGCGGATGACCGAGAGGGACGCGCCATGAGGCTGATGACCCTGCTGCTCACTCTGGCGGTTCTGGCCTGCGGCGCGCAGGCCGATGCGCTGACCGTGAAGGACGCCAAGTCGCTGGAGACGGCCCTGCAGCGGGCGCGGACGGACAAGCGCATCCACCGCATCGAGCTGGCTGCTGGCAACTATCAGCTGTCGGCGCCCATCGTCATCGACGAGGCCCTGTCGGGCACGGCAGACGAGCCCTTCGTGCTCGCCGCTGCGCCTGGCGCTCAGCCCGTATTGAGCGGTGCGATGTCGCTGCCGGCACTGCGCTGGGAGGCCTGGAAGGACGGCATCTGGCGAGCCCGCCTGGCCGACGCTTCGTTTCAACGCCTGTGGTTGGGGCAGCACGCGCTCGTGCGCGCCCGCTACCCCAATCTCGACCGCGCCCACACCGGCTTCGGCGGCGCCGCGGATGCCACCTCGCCCGAGCGCGTCGCACGCTGGCGTGACCCGCAAGGTGCCGTGCTTCACGCGTTGCACGGCTACGGTTGGGGCGGCCTGCAGATCCCCATCCTCGGCAAGAAGCCCGACGGCAGCCTGGACTACGGCCCGCAACTGGCCAACAACCGCGTCATGCCGCCGAGCGACAAGGACCGCTACGTCGAGAACGTGCTGGAGGAACTGGACGCGCCGGGCGAATGGTTCCATGACCGCCGCGAGGGCTGGCTCTACTTCAAGCCGCTGGCTGGCGAACGGCCGCCGGCACGGGGCTTTCGCGGCAGCGCGCAAGAAGCCCTCATCCGCATTGAAGGCCGCACGGCCCAGGTACAGCATGTGCGGGTTCGCAATCTCGTGTTCCGGGAAACGGAACCCACCTTCCTGAAGGCCACCGAGCCGCTGTTGCGTTCGGACTGGAAGTTCTATCGCGCTGGCGCCGTGACCATCGAGAACGCCGGCGACGTTCGCGTCGAGAACTCCGAGTTCGTCGACCTCGGCGGCCATGCCGTCGTCGTCAGCGGCCGCGCACAGCGCGTGACCATCTCGGCCAACCACATCCACGACATCGGCGGCACGGCCGTGGCCTTCGTCGGCAGGCCAGAGGCGGTGCGCTCACCGCTGTTCGAGTACCACGAGCAGTTGGAGGTCGCGGCCATCGACCGCACGCCCGGCCCCAAGTCCGACGCCTATCCCAAGGACTCCGAGGCCAGCGACAACCTCATCCACGACATCGGCCAGATCGACCGCCAGGCCACCGGGGTGCAGATCGCGATGGCGGCGCGCATCACGGTCGACCACAACAGCATCTACCGCATGCCGCGCGCCGGCATCAACATCGGCGACGGCAACTGGGGTGGCCACCGCCTCACCCACAACGACGTGTTCGACACCGTGCGCCTGACCGGCGACCACGGCAGCTTCAACAGCTGGGGCCGTGACCGCTTCTGGCACCCCGACCGCGCCGAGATGGACCGCCGCGCGGCGTCCCATCCGGAGTTGGCGCTGCTGGACGCCGTCGAACCCATCCTCATGAAGCGCAACCGCTGGCGCTGCGACCATGGCTGGGACGTCGACCTGGACGACGGCGCCTCCAACTACGTCATCGAAGAGAACCTGATGCTGGCCGGCGGCCTCAAGCTGCGCGAGGGCTTCCAGCGCATCGTGCGCAACAACATCCTCGTGAACAGCAGCTTCCACCCGCACGTGTGGTTCGACAACGGCGGCGACGTGTTCGAGTCCAACGTCGTCATGGGGGCGCATCAACCGGTGGAGATCAAGCGCTGGGGGCGCAGCGTGAACCGCAACTTCTTCGTCACCGAAGCGGACCTGCGCGCTGCCCAGGCGCGCGGCACCGACGCCGACTCCGTGGCTGGCGACCCGCGCTTTGCCGCACCGGCCCAAGGCGACTACACGGTCACCAACGCGGCGCTCGCCGCGCGCGTCGGCTTCGTCAACTTCCCCATGGACGACTTCGGCGTGCGCCCGGCGAGGCTGAAGGCGCTGGCGAAGCAGCCCGCATTCCCGGTGACCCAGCAGCTCAGCCAGGCCGCGCCACCGCAAGCCGTGCAACAGCTGTACGGGCTGAGCCTCAAGCCGGTCGAGACCCTGGGCGAGCAGTCGGCCGCTGGCCTGGGTGACAAGGCCGGCCTCATCGTGCTGAGCGTGGAGGCAGGCAGCCCAGGCGATGCGGCCGGCTTCAAGCCGCGTGACGTCATCGTCGGTGCGGAGAAGGCGGGCGCCATCGCCGATGTGGCGGCGCTGCGGGTCCTGCTGGCCGACGGGACAGACCTCGTCATCGTCCGCAACCAGGCCCGTATCCGCCTGCGCTGGCCCAGCCCCGCAAAACCATAAAAGTTGAACACGCCCGTCATCAGGCAGGGAGAAAAAAGATGAACCAACAATCTCCGCAGCGGGCATCCGCACTGGAAATCAACGGCCTGGTGAAGCGATTCGGCGGCCAGCCCGCCGTGGACCAGCTCAGCCTCAGCATCCCGCAGGGCGAGTTCCATGCGCTGCTCGGCCCCAACGGCGCCGGCAAGACGACCACGCTGCGCATGGTGGCCGGGCTGTTGCGGCCCGATGAGGGCAGCGTGCATATCCTGGGCCACGATGTCGCGCTCGAGCCCATCGAAGCCAAACGCAGGCTGGCCTTCCTGCCCGACGACCCGCTGCTCTACGGCAAGCTGCGCCCGCTCGAGTACCTGGAGTTCGTGGCCGGCCTGTGGGGCATCGAGCCCGACGTGGCCGCGCCGCGCGCCGAGGAGCTGCTGCGCTGGCTGGACCTGTGGACTCACACCGGCGAGATCACCGAAGGCTTCTCACGTGGCATGCGCCAGAAGCTGGCGCTGGCCGGCGCGCTCATTCACGACCCGCAGTTGCTGATCCTGGACGAGCCGCTCACCGGCCTGGACGCGGCGGCGGCGCGCCAGGTGAAGGACCTGCTGGTCGAGCGAGTCAGGCAGGGTCACACGGTCATCCTCACCACGCACATCCTGGAGATCGCCGAGCGGCTGGCGCAGCGCATCAGCATCATCCATCGCGGGCGCATCACCGCCCAGGGCACGCTGGACGAACTGCGCGCCCGTGCGGCGACCGGCGGCGGGCCGGGCGGGACGCTGGAAGACGTGTTCCTGCAGCTCACGAGCGCGGCATGACGGCGCTGCTGGCGTTGCGCCCGGGCTCCGTGCTGTGGCTTCTCCGTCACGAGCTCCGGCTGGGCTGGCGCGGCATGGGCAAGCGGATGGCCCGTGGGCTGCTGGGGTTCGCCGTCGCGCTGAGCGTGGCGCTGCACGTCGGCGCCTACTTCGTTCTGCGCATGTGGCCACCCGGCAGCGAGCAGCTTGTGCTGGCCATGTTGGTCTGCGCGGCGGCCTGGATCGCCATCAGCCTGATGCTCGCGCAGGCCATCCTGCAGTCCGTTGAGGCGCTGTTCGACCGCGGTGACCTCGACCTGCTGCTGTCGTCACCGGTGGCGACACACACTGTTTTCATGGTGCGCGGCCTGGGCATCGTCGCCAACGTCGGCGGGCTGTTCCTGTTCCTGCTGGCGCCGTTCGCGCACGTGGGCCTGTTCCTCGGGCACCCGCAGCTGCTCGGCATCTACCTGGCGGTGCCGGCACTGGCGCTGGCGACCATCGCACTGGGCCTGGCACTCACGCTGGCGCTGGTCCGTGTGCTCGGCGCCCGCCGGGCCCGCATCGTGGCGCAGGTGCTGGGCACGCTGATGGGCGGGGCGTTGGCCGTGCTGTCGCAGCTGCCCAACGTGATCAGCGCTGCCGATCTGCAGCAACTGCTTGCCCGGTTGATCCGCTGGGCCGAGCCAGGCGGTCCGCTGGCGCCGGACAGTCCCCTCTGGTTTCCGGGCCGCGCGCTGGTCGGCGCGCCGCTGCCGCTGCTGACGGTCGCGCTGGTCGGTGTCGTCGGCTTCGGGCTCGTCATCGGTCTGGCCCACCATCGTTTCCTGGCGGGCACGCAGGAGTCCGTCACCGGCAGCGCCAGGCGTATCGCGGCGGCGCCGCAGCGCGGCAGCGTCCGGTTCAAGGGCGGGCTGTGGCGCAGCGTGCTGGTCAAGGAGTGGCGCCTCATCGCACGCGACCCGCAGCTCATCGCCCAGACGCTGCTGCAGCTGCTGTACCTGCTGCCTGTGGTGCTGCTCGCACTGCGCGGCGCGGGGCTGACCGTGCTGGCGTCTGTGGCGGTGATGCTGGCATCGTCACTGGCGAGCAGTCTGGCCTGGATCACCGTCGCGGCCGAGGATGCGCCTGACCTGCTGGGCAGCGCACCGGTTCCACCGTCGCTGCTGCGCTGGCCGAAGGTGCTGGCCGCGCTGGTGCCAGTGTGGTTGGTGGTGTCGCCGCTGCTGCTGGTCTTGCCGACGCACGGCCTCTGGCTGACGCTGACGTTTCTTTTCTGCCTCGCCGGCGGCACGGTCTCGGCCGGTGTGATGCAGGTGTGGTACCCCATCCAGGGCAAGCGCAAGGATCTGATGCGGCGCGCGAAGGGCAAAGGACCGGTCGGCATGATCGAAATACTCACAGGCCTTGCCTGGGCGGGCACGGCGTACTGCCTGAATGAGGTACCGCGCTACTCGCCCTTGCCCTTGCTGACCGCCTTGCTCGGCTGCAGCGTGGTGTGGTGGATGGGCCGTTCACGCCGGGCAGAGACGGCATGAAAAGAGAGTCGGGCCCTTGCCGGCCCATCAACAAGCCCGTCATCGGGCAGGGAGAACAAGCATGAAATCCAGATTCCAGCAGCGCGCATCCGTGCTGCACGCCGTCGCGCTGGCCGCAGCGCTGATGTGCGGCGTCGCCGCCGCGACCGCCCGTGCCGAGGCATCGGCCGCGACGGCCACCATCGCCGCAGCGCAGCCTGCCTGGGGCCATGAGCTGGTCCAGCGCAAGCCTGATCCGGCGGTGCGTTTCGGCCGCCTGCCCAATGGCTTGCGCTACGCCATCCAGCACAACGAGACGCCCAAGGACGGCGTGGCCATGCGCATGCGCATCGGCGCAGGCTCGCTGCAGGAGCGTGATGAAGAGCAGGGCCTGGCCCACTTCCTGGAGCACATGGCCTTCCGCGGCAGCGCCAAGCTGCCAGACGGCGAGGTGGTGCATCTGTTGCAGCGCCAGGGCCTGAGCTTCGGCGCGGACACCAACGCCTTCACCGATTTCGAGCAGACCGTCTACCACTTCAACTTCCCCAAGGCCGACGCCGCGGCGCTGGACACGGGCCTGATGCTGTTCCGCGAGATTGGCGGGCACCTCAAGCTCGACGCCCAACTCGTCGAGCAGGAAAAGGGCGTCGTGCTGTCGGAGGAGCGCACGCGCGACGTGCCCGGCATGCGCGCCTTCCTTGCCGAGCAGGCCCTGACGCTGGCCGGCACGCGCGTGGCCCAGCGCCTGCCCATCGGCCGCATCGACACCGTCCAGGCCGCCACGGCCGACAAGCTGAGGCGCTACTACCAGGCCAACTACCGGCCCGACAACGCGACCCTCATCGTCGTCGGCAACATCGACGTTGACGCCGTCGAGAAGCAGATCCGCGAGCGCTTCGCCGACTGGAAGGCGGGCGGCAAACCCGACGCCCTCGACCTCGGCGCGGCCAAGCCGACACAGCCCGCGGCCGAGTTCATCGCCGACGGCGCGCCTGACAAGCTCTCGCTGACCTGGATCAACCCGCCGGACATGCGCCCGCCCACGCTGGCCTTCGGCCGCGACCTGCTCGTGCAGCAAATGGCCGCCGGCGTGCTCAACCTGCGCCTGAGCGACCGTGCCCTCAAGCCAGGCAGCCCCTTCCTCGGCGCCTTCGGCATGGACATGCCGCGCATCTACAAGGTGACAGGCCAGGCCCAGCTGACACTGATGGCGCCGCCCGAAAAATGGGCCGAGGCCCTGGATGCCGCGACGGCCGAGCTGCGCCAGTTGCAGGCCCAGGGCGTGCAGCCGGCCGACCTGCAGCGCCTCATGCCGACCATCCGCAGCGCGCTCCAGGCCATGGTGGCCCAGGCACCGACGCGCCAGAGCGCGGCCATCGCTGACGCCCTGGTCAACGCCGTCCACTACGAGGGCCTCTACCAGAGTGCCGAACAGGGCGTGGCCGAGGCGGAGCCGATGCTGGCGTCCATCAAGCCCGAGGAACTGACCGCCGTGCTGCGCCGCGACTTCGGTGGCCGGCCGCTGGTCTTCCGCAGTGCCAAGGCCGGCGCCGCCGGGCCGCAGGCCCTGTCTGCCCAGCTCGCCCAGGCCATGGCCCGGCCGCTGCAGGCCCAGGCCGCGCCGGTGACCGTGACCTGGCCCTACACCGACTTCGGCGCCGCCAGCGCCATCGTCAGCAAGACGACCGACGCCGAACTGGGCAGCACCACGCTGGCCTTTGCCAACGGCACGCGCCTGGTCATCAAGCCCACGGCACAGGAGAAGGACAAGGTCATCGTGCAGGTGCTGGTGGGCCAGGGCATGGCCGGCCTCAAGCCCGAGCAGGTGTCGGCCACCTGGACCCTGAACATGTTCCCGCTGGGCGGCACCGGCAAGCTTTCGCTGGCAGAGGTGGCGCAGTGGCAGCAGGCCGGCGGCGTGCTGGCCGGCCTGAATCTGCAAATGGACAGCCGACGCGTGCTGCTGGTGGGCGACACCCGCCCGACCGACCTCAAGCCCCAGCTCCAACTGCTGGCCGCCTTCGTGCGCGACCCTGGCTTTCGCCCGGAAATGGGTGAGAAGCTGGCCGGCGTGGCGCCGATGATGGCCAACCAGTTCGAGACGCTGCCCGGCATCGTCTATGGGCGCGAGTTGTCCAAGGTGATGAACAACGGCGAGCCGCGGCTCGGCGGCGTGCCCACGGCGGCCGAGTTGCTGGCTGCCCGCGGCGACGATGTCGGCGCCATGCTGCGACCGGCCCTGGCCGGGGCGGCTGATGTGGTGGTCATCGGCGATGTGAGCGAGGAAGCGGCCATCGCCGCCGTGCAGGCCACCTTCGGCGCCGGGCCGGCGCGCCCGCGCCTGCCGGCCGTGCCGCTCAAGGCCACGCCGCCCGCCGATGGCGGCGCGCCTCATGTGGCCCTGCACAAGGGCCGCGCCGACCAGGGCATGCTCGGCTGGCACTGGTCCATGCCCGACCAGTGGACAGACACCGCCTTGTCCAACACCGGCCGGGTAGCGGCCACGCTGCTGCAGACGCGGCTGGTCGACATCGTGCGCGAGAAGCTCGGCATCACCTACTCGCCGCGCGCCAGCGGCGGCGGCGGCCTGGACATCGTCGGCCAGGGGCGCTTCAGCGCCGAGATCGAGACGCCGCCCGAGAAGTTCGACGCCTTCCGCGAGGTGCTGCGCGCCCAGCTCAAGGAGCTGGCCGCCCAGCCGGTCAGTGCCGACGAGCTGCAGCGCGCCAAGCAGCCCATGATCGAGCAAAGCCGCAAGGCGCCCGAGTACAACGGCCACTGGGCCTACTGGCTGCAGCGCATCCTCATCGAGCCGCGCATGAAGGCCATGATGCAGAGCGAGACGGCCAACCTCGAAGCCGTGACGGCCGAGCWGGTGCAGGCCTTCTTCCGCGACCGCATCGCCAAGCGGGAGCCCATCGAGGTGGCGGCGCGGGCGGGTGAGGCGGCCGGGCAGGCGGCCACGCCGGAAAGGGCCAAGTAAGCAGCAGTCATCCGGTCTGCGCGTGGTTGCAGGCGCTTCGGCGCCACGCCGTCCGGACCGTGTCGAACAAGGAGCAGGAACCATGACAGAACAGCCGCAACACACGGGGGCCTCCGCGCCCGCTCAGCCTCGTCGCGTCCTCGCAATCGTCATCGCGTTCGCGGTGATAGGCACCGGGACCTGGCTGTACAAGCGCCCGCCCCTTGCCGAGGCGCCGCTGCCGAGCCCGCAGGCGCAAGCCAGTCAGGCGGCCAGCAGCGTTGCGCCGGCCGAGCCGCCGGCCCAGGCCGCGTCGACGGCAGCCTCCGCTGCGCCGGTCCAGGCCGCAGCCGCCCGGGCTTCGGCATCGGCGCCCGACTACAGCGCCATGGCCAAGAAGGCGATGGAGCAGGCCAACTCGCCGGCTGAGGCGCTGCGCAAGGTGCAGCTGGCGCTGGGCGGCGGCACGCCCAAGGAGGTGCTGGAGGCGGCGCAGACGCTGCAGATGTGCTCGATGATGGCCGGCGCGCCTGGGGCGCTGTACGCCATGCGCGACGGCGCCAACGGCGTGCCGGAACCGCTCAAGAAGATGATGGACGCCGGGGGCGGGGTCAACAAGGTGATCGAGTCCGCCGAGGGTCAGGCGCGGCGCTGCCAGGTCTTCGACCAGGCCACCCTGGGGCGCAGCAAGGAGCTGTTCCAGCGCGCCTATGAAGGCGGGGCGGAGGGCGGGGCCTCGGCCTACCTGAACGCGCTGCAGAACCCGCTTGAGAAGGAGAAAGCCGATCCCGCGCTGATCGCGAAACTGCAGGCCGAGGTCCGCAAGGCTGCGGCGGGCGGCGATGCTGACGCGCTGCTGCACCTGGCCATGGCCACCGGCGACAGCGCCCGCGATCTGGGCGTCACGCCGGTGCAGCGTGCGGGCTACAAGGTGGCTTGGAAGACCATTCAGGATGAGAAGTTTCCCGGCGTCGGCATGGGTGACATCATGGAAAAGGCCATGGCGACGGCCTTCGATCAGGCCAAGTCGACCAAGCCCCTGAGTGCCGCAGAACAAGCCGAGGCGGCCGCGTTGGCACAGCAGGTGGTGGACGCCTGGCGGCGCAAGCGCAAGGGCGGGTGATGACTGCTTCGACCGTCGTGCACCGCTGGCGGCGCGCCGCGCTGGCCGCCGTGCTGCCTCCGCTCAACCCTCCCAACTCCTTCAACTCCATGAAACGAATCGCAATCGCGCTTGGCGCAGCCAGCCTCCCCGGCCTGGCATTGGCGGCCGAGATGAACCTGGTCGAGCAGGTCGCCGAGGGTGGCGCTGCCGTGCTGGTCACGCTGGGGCTGTCCATCCTGTTCGTGGCCGTGACCATCGAGCGCTTCGTGCACCTGCGCGCCCGCGCCGTGGTGCCGGCCGACCTGGTGGCGCGCGTGCAGCCGTTGTGGACGGCGGGCCGCTTCACGGAACTGGAGACGCTGCTGGCCGACGACGGCAGCACGCTGGCGCGCGTCATCGCCTTCCTGCTCGCGCATCGCCATCAGCCCTACGCAGTCGTCAGCAGTGCGGCCGGCGACATCGCCTCGATGGAACTGCGCCAGCACCAGCAAAAGGCCTATGCGCTGGCCATCGTGGCCACGGTGGCGCCCATCGTCGGCCTGCTGGGCACGGTGCTGGGCATGATCGACGCCTTCCATGTGATCGCCTTCTCCGAAGGCATGGGCAACCCGGCGCTGCTGGCGGGCGGCATCTCGAAGGCGCTGGTCAACACCGCCGCGGGCTTGACGGTGGCCCTGCCGGCGCTGGGCATGCACCACTTCTTCAAGCACCGCCTGGCGACGCTCGGCCTGGCGCTGGAGCGGCAGATCAATGCGCTGATCAACCAGCGCTTCCTGCCCGCGCCGGAAACGCCGGCACTGCGGGTGGTGCAGCATGCGCATTGACCTGGGCGAGGACGAAGCACCGGAGATCGGCTTGATCGCGCTGATCGACTGCATCTTCTTCCTGCTGATGTTCTTCATGGTGGCGACCTCGTTCAAGCAGCCCGTCGGCGAGAGGCCGCAGAAGGAGCTGCCCATCACGCTGCCGGCCGCGCAGATGAGCCTGGACCGCGTGGGCGCTGGTGCGCCGCCGCTGACGATTGGCGTGGACAAGCAGGGCAAGCTGTATGTCGACGGCAGCGCGGTATCTGTGCAGGGCCTGCACGACCGCCTCAAGCAGGAGGCGGCGAGCAACCCGGGCCGCCCCATCCGCATCGACGGCGACGAGATGGCGCGTTATCAGGCCATCGTGCACGTGCTGGACCTGTGCCAGTTCGAAGGCTTCACCAAGATTTCCATGCACACCCGTCAATGAGCTGGGAACCCCGCCGTTCACCGCTGCTGTCCCTGCTCGTGGCAGCCGCCACGCAGGTGGTGCGCCGGCCCTATCTGTCGCTTTCCGTGGCCGCGCATGCCGCGCTGCTGGGGTGGCTGTACTACTTCGGCAGCTATCAGCTGGAGCTGCGCGAGCAGGAAGCCGAAGTCGCATCCAGCCTGCGCGCCACCGGCCAAGCCAGCACGGCCAAGCGCCTGCAAGACCTGCAGACCATCAAGCGGCTGATGGAGAAATCGGCAGCCATTGATCCAGAGCCGGGCCTGCCCCCTGCGGTGCCGCAAACGCCGCAGGAAATGGTGGAACAGGCGCGTGAGCTGTCCAAGGCCATCGACGCGCTCGACAAGGAAATCAAGGCCGAGGAGCTGGCCCAACTGACCGGCGTGCCCAAGCCGCCACCAGCGGCCGAGCCGCCACCGGCTGCGGCGCCGCAGGCGCCCGTCGCGCAAACCACGGCGGCCAGCAATAACGCTGCGCCCGAGTCCAAGGAGCCCGTCGCGTCGGAAAAGCCTTCGCAGCAGCTTGGGGCCAAGGCGAACGAGGCTCAGGCTGACGCAGGCAAGGCGGGCGAGGGCAAGGCGGGCGGCAGTACGCCAGCGCCCGTCACGCAGGAGATGGCGGACAGCGAAGTCGCCGCACTCGAAGCCAAGGCGCGAGCCACGCTGGCCAAACGTCAGCAGCGCCTGGAGGCCAAGGCGAACGGCGTGCAGGTCGAAGGCGGCAAGCCTGGCTCGGGCGGGGATGGCACTGGCGGTCGCCCCGGCGCACCGTCCGTCAAGGGCGGCGGGTCGGATACGTCGGTTCACGCCGAGATCAGCAACTTCATCGCTGCGGACGCCCGCACCGAACACGCGACATCATCGAAAAGATACTGGGGCACCGACTTCTTCGACCATGGCAAGGCCCAGATCCCGCCCGTCGATGCGGCCGGTCTCGTGCGCGGACAAGGGCGCGTGCTCGGCCAGGGCGGGGAGTACGCGAACCGGGTCTACCTGAACAGCTGGTATGTCATCGGGCCTTTCCCCGGCCGCCATGAGGGTGGCCTGTTCGACAACCCGACCTACCCGCCCGAGAAGGCGGTGCTGTTGGACGCCGTCTACTACGGCAAGGACAAGCGCCTGCTCAAGTGGCGCTACGTGACCGCGCAAAGCTATCCGTTCGTGCCGCCCGACCAGGTCGAAGATTCGGTTTACTACGGCTACACCGAGGTGTTCGTCGACGAAGCCCAGGACCTGATCGCTTGGATAGGGGCCGATGACGACGTCCAGATCTACCTGAACGACCGCATGGTGTGGAAGGGCGGCAACGCCAACAAGGCGACGTATTTCGACACCATCTTCAACGGCGGCCCGAGCTATCTGCGCGACTACAACCGCACCGAAGGCAAGCGCCTCCTGCACTTCAACAAGGGCCGCAACAAACTCTTCTTCAAGCTGTCCAACGGCCCGAATGCGTCATTCCTGTCCATGGTGCTGACGCGTTCGGAATCGCGTTGATAGCTGCGCTCAGTTCGTCGATAGGGTCTTCTCCAATTGCACCGGTCTGACCAATTTCTGCAAAATCGCCTAACTAAGGCGCGAATTTCTTATTGGTATTACCGGTATTTTGCGCAACCGCTCGCGCCACCAGCACCGTACGGTCCGGCCGCGGCTCACCAGCCGACCAAGCCTTCACGTCCGGAAAACCCATGAAACTCCAGAGCACCCTGCTGTCCCTCGCGCTGTCGCTGGCCGCACTGAGTCCCCTGGCCGCCCAAGCCCAGAGCGCCGACGGCCGCACGGATTGGCCCGGCGCCGGGCAGCCCCATGTCGGCGCCACTGCGGCCGATAGCCCGCGCCAGCGCACCCGCATCGACGATGGCTGGCGCTTCGCGCTGGGCCACGCGTCGGACCCGGCGCAGGACTTCGACCACGCCATACGGCCGTTCTTCTTCGGCAAGGCTGGTTACGGCGACGGCCCTGCCGCAGCCGACTTCGAGGACCGGCCATGGCGCCGCGTCGACCTGCCGCATGACTGGGCAGTGGAGCTGCCATTCAGCTCACGCGGCAGTACGCAGCACGGCATGAAGGCCATCGGCCGCGGCTTCCCGGAGAACAGCGTTGGCTGGTACCGGCGTGAGATCGCCATACCTGCGTCGGCGCGCGGCCAGCGCATTGCGCTGGAGTTCGACGGCGTGTTCCGCGACAGCGTCGTCTGGGTCAACGGCCACTACCTGCACCGCGAGGCCAGCGGCTACTCGGGCTTCCAGGTCGACATCAGCGACTACCTGAACTTCGGCGGGCGCAACGTCGTCGCAGTGCGCGTGGACGCCACGACGCCAGAGGGCTGGTGGTACGAAGGCGCGGGCATCTACCGCCATGTTTGGCTGACGCAGACCGGGTCGCTGCATGTGACGCCGCAAGGCAGCTTCGTGCGCGCCACGGTCGACGGCGACCGCGCCGAGGTGGCCGTCGACACCACCGTGCGCAACAGCGGCGAGGCGGCCGAGTCCTTCAGCCTGGAGCACGAGCTGCGCGACCCGGCCGGCCGCGTCGTCGCCCGCACCAGCGTGCCGGCCGGCCGCGTTGCCGCTGACGCCAGCCTGGAGGTGACGGCCCAACTGAGCGTCGTGGCGCCGCAGCTGTGGTCGCTGGAGACGCCGCAGCGCTACACGCTGACGACCCTCGTCAAGCGTGGCGCCGAGGTCGTCGACCGCGTCAACGCGCCCTTCGGCATCCGCACCCTGCGCTTCGACGCCAACGAGGGCTTCTTCCTCAATGGGCGCCACGTCAAGCTGCACGGCGTCAACAACCACCAGGACCACGCCGGCATCGGCGTCGCGCTGCCCGACGGCATGCACGAGGCGCGGCTGAAGATGCTCAAGGCGATGGGCGTCAACGCCATCCGCTTCGCCCATAACCCGGCCACGCCGGAGCTGCTGGACGCCTGCGACCGCCTGGGGATGCTCGTCATCGACGAGCACCGCATGATGGGCACGGCGCCGCAGATCCGCGACGAACTGGAACGCATGGTGCGCCGTGGCCGCAACCATCCGTCGGTCATTCTCTGGTCGGTCGGCAACGAGGAATGGGCCATTGAGAACAGCGAGATCGGCACCCGCCTGACGCGGCAGATGCAGACCATCGTGCGCCGCCTGGACCCGACGCGGCCGGTGACGCAGGCCGCCTCCAGCTCGGGCCAAGCCGAAGGCACGTCGGTCGGCTCGGACGTCATCGGCTTCAACTACAAGGGCCAGCACGACATCGACGCGATGCACCGGCGCTTTCCCGATCGGCCCATGCTCGTCACCGAGGAGGCCGCGACTCATGCCACGCGCGGCGTCTATGCCAACGATCCGGCCCGTGCCCACATCGCCGCCTACGACAAACGCACGGGCACCCGCACCTCTTCCATCGAGGAAGGCTGGCGCTTCAATGCCGAGCGCCCCTTCCTTGCCGGCATGTTCGTCTGGACCGGCTTCGACTACCGCGGCGAGCCCTCGCCCTTCGGCTGGCCCGCCGTCTCGTCGCAGTTCGGCATGCTGGACACGACCGGCGCGCTGAAGGACAGCGGCCAGTACCTGAAGGCCGCGTGGACCGCCGAGCCCATGGTGCACGTGCTGCCGCACTGGAACTGGCCGGGTCGAGAAGGCCAGCCCGTCGATGTGCGCGTCTACGCCAACACCGACGAGGTCGAGCTGCTGCTGAACGGCCGCTCGCTCGGCCGCAAGGCGCTGGAGCGCTACGGCCACCTGCAATGGGCCGTGCCCTATGCGCCGGGCAGCCTGACGGCACGCGGCTATCGGGCCGGTCAGCTCGTCACCACGCAGACCGTGGCCACCACGGGCGACGGCACTGCGGTGCGGCTGACGGTGGACCGCGCGCGGCTGCGCGCCGGCAGCGACGATGTCGCGCTGGTCACCGTTAACGTCGTCGACCGCGAGGGCCGTGTCGTTCCGACCGCCGAGCACCGCGTCGCGTTCGAAACCAGTGGGCCGGTACGGCTCATCGGCATGGGCAACGGCGACCCCGGCTCCCACGAGGCCGACCGGCCAGCTGAACTGCATCGCTACGCTGCCGCTACGCACTGGCGACACCACAGCATCGCTCGACCCGAGGAGGCGGCCGCGCTGATGGGCGGAACCGCCCAGACCGGAGGCCCCGGCTGGCGCGACCCCTTCGCATGGGTTCCACCCGACCAGCGGCCCGCCGACAGCGCCTGGAACATGGTGCAGGCCACCATCACGCGCACGGCGCCCGCCGGCGAACGCCAGGTGCTGCTCCTCGGCGAGGTCGCACCAGGTGTGCAGTTCCTTCTGGACGGCCGCCCAGTCGCGCTACGGCAGGAGGCCGGCATGGCGGCCATCGACCTCGACCCGACCGCAGGGCCCGAGGCCACGCTGACCGCCGTCTTCCCGACGCCGGCCGGTGGCACGCGCGCGCTGTTCGACGGCGCGCAGGGCGGCCGCCGCTGGGCCACGCTGCGTACCACCACACCAGCCGCACCTTGGCAGCGCAGCGTGTTCAACGGCCATGCACAGGTGATCCTGCAGTCCACCGGCAAGACCGGGGACAGCGGCCGCGCCACGCTGCGCGCCGTCAGCGAGGGCCTTGCCCCAGCTGCGACGGTGATCGAGATCTTCTGAACGCCGATAAGCCTTACAGGCTGCTAGACAACAGCCGAACGTCACAAAAGAACATGACAACGCCATCTCACGACCCCGCCCCGACCACGACTGAAACCGGACAGCAGCAGCAATGGCGGCGGGGGGTCAACGGCTATGCGCTGACCATTGCGGTGATCGTCCATCTCATCCTGCTGGCGGCGGTGCTGATGTGGCGCACCCGCGTGCCGCCCCCAGAGAAGCCCCGCATCACGGATGTGAGCATCGTTGAGCTCAAGACCCCGCCAAAGCCTCCCGAGCCCCCGCCACCCGCCCCCAAGATGCCCGATCTGCCGCCCCCGAGCATGCCGCCC
>NZ_JBFUMK010000041.1:0-20188 GCF_054049415.1 Roseateles sp. P5_D6
CGGCTCAGCGGCGCCCGGCTCAGCGGCGCCAGGCCGACGCTGCGCGCGCCCTGGCCGGCCAGGCCCGCGAGCGCCGCGCGCAGCGGGTGGGCCGGGCCCAGTTCACCGCCCCGCCAGCTCAGGCACAACAGCACCCGGGTGCCGGCGATGCGCCGGGCCAGGAAGCGCAGCAGGTCCAGCGTGGCGCCGTCGGCCCAGTGCAGGTCCTCGAACACCCAAACCCGCGGCCGGCGCGTCAGGCGCGCCACCTCCAGCAGGGCGGCAAACAACTCGGCGGCCGGTGCGCTGCGCCGCAGCAGCGCCGCGATCTCACCGGGTAGTCGCGGCAGCATGTCCAGCAGCGGCCCCAGCGGCAGCGGCGTGATCAGCGGCTCGCAGGCGCCCCAGGCCCAGTCGATGGCGCTGCCGCCGGCGCGTTCCGCGGCGCGCAGCAGCCGCGTCTTGCCCATGCCGGCATCGCCTTCGAGCAGCACGCAGCGGCCCTGGCCTTGTGTCGGGTCGGCCAAGGCGGCCAGGTCGGCGCGCAGGCCGGCCAGCGCGGCATCGCGCTCCAGCAGCGGCGGCTCGGGCAGTGGCATGGCGCCAAGCTTGCGCCGATTTGGCGGTCGCGCGCTTCCTCAAGATGCAGGGTCAGCCCTCCTTAACCGGCAGGCTCAGCCGCGCCTCCAGGCCACCACCCTCGCGCGGCAGCAGTTCCAGCGTCGCGCCCAGCGCCTGCGCGAGGCGCTGCGCAATCGCCAGGCCCAGGCCGGTGCCGCCGCTGGCGCGGTTGCGCGAGGCCTCCAGGCGCACAAAGGGCTCCAGCGCGGCCTGGCGCTGATCGGCCGGGATGCCCGGGCCGCGGTCCAGCACGGCGATGTGCAGCACGCCGTTGGCCGGCGTGACGACCACCTCCGCCGCGCCGGCGAACTTGACCGCGTTGTCGATGAGGTTGCCGACGACGCGGCGCAGCGCACGCGGCCGCGTCGTGAACGGTGCCAGGGAGGAGGGCGCTTCCAGGCTGACTTGCTGGCCCGCGTCCTGGCCGTCGCAGACCAGGCCGTCCAGCAGCGCGATCAAGTCGATCGGCTGCGGTGCCTCCTCAGCGGCATGCGCGCTGGCCGCGTAGTGCAGGCCTTCGGCAACGAGGCCGCGCATCTCGTCGATGTCGGCGAGCAGCTTGTCGCGCGTGTCGGTCTCGGCCAGCAGTTCGCTGCGCAGGCGCATGCGCGTCAGCGGGGTCTGCAGGTCATGCGTGACGGCGGCGAGGATTTCGGAGCGCTCGCGCAGGTGCCCGGCGATGCGGGCCTGCATGGCATTGAAGGCGCGCGCTGCGGAGGCCACCTCGCGCGGGCCTTCTTCGGGCAGCGGCTGGGCGGCGAGATCGGCGCCGAGGTCATCGGCGGCATCGGCCAGGCGGCGCAGCGGCCGCGTCGCCAGCCTGACAGCCGCCGCGCCGCACAGCGCCAGCACGGCGATCTGCGCGACCAGCAGGGCCAGCGTTGCGCCGGACAGCTTCAGCCGTGGCGGCTGGGCGCGCAGGGTCAGTGCGCTGCCGTCAGCCAGCTTCAGCGCGAACACCAGCTCGCCATCTGGCCTTGCACCCGCCGTGCCGATTCGCGCCGAACCCAGCTCCCTGGCCAGCGTTTGCGTGAGAGACAGTGCCAGCTCGTCAGCTGCCAGAGCGTCCTGCGGCGCGCCGAGTTCGTAGCGGTAGTTGGGCCGCGCCAGTCTCGGCAACCAGGCGGCACGCTCGGCCTCGGGCAAGCGGTCCAGCACGGCGACGGCCGTGGCCACATCGCGGCCGAGGTAGGCGTTGAGCATGCGGCCCATCACCTCGCCGCGCTCGGCCAGCCAGGCCAGGCTGGCCAGGCCATAAGCCAGCAGCAGGCCGGCGATCAGCAGGCCGGCGATGCGGCTGGCCAAACTCATTCCACGGCCTCGACATCCGCGCAGAACACATAGCCCTCATTGCGCACCGTCTTCAACAGCCGGGCCTCCTTGGCATCGTCACGCAGGCGGCGGCGCAGGCGGCTGACGAGCAGGTCGATGGAGCGATCAAAGGGGTCGGCGTCACGCCCCTGCGTGAGGTTGAGCAGCTGGTCGCGGCTGAGGATGCGCTGGGGGTGGTCCAGCAACGTGCGCAGCAGGCGGTACTCGCCGCCGGTCAGCGGCACCAGGGTGCCGGCGCCGTCCAGCAGATGGCGGGCCGCCGTGTCCAGCACCCAGTCGTTGAAGGCCAGACGCCTGGCCTGGCGCTGCGGGCTTGTGCGCGGTGGCAGCTGGCGGGTGCGGCGCAGCACGGCGCGGATGCGGGCCAGCAATTCGCGCGTCGCAAAGGGCTTGGCGAGATAGTCGTCGGCGCCCATCTCCAGGCCGAGCACGCGGTCGGCCTCGTCGCCGCGCGCCGTCAGCATCAGGACGGGCAGGGGCTCGACCTCGCGTGCGCGGAGGTCGCGGCACAGCGACAGGCCGTCCTCGCCGGGCAGCATCAGGTCGAGCACGACGAGGTCGATTGGCTCGGCGGCCAACACGGCGCGCATCTCCCGGCCCTGCGTCGCCGTGCTGACGCGATAGCCCGCGGCGCGCAGGTAGTCGGCCAGCAGCGTGAGCAGCTGGCGGTCGTCGTCGACGAGCAGCAGATGGTCGGGGCGCGGGTCCATGGCGGCCACGATAGCGGACGGGACCCGCTGTTTTGTATCGCTCTTTGTCTGCGCGGCCGGCGCGTGTCCACCGGCGACACATCGACATCGCGGTGATACCGCTGCCGTCTGCAATGGCACCTCCTTCACTACTGACGAGGTGCTCATGCGAAACCTTCTGCTGATCCTCCTGCTCGCGGCCGGTGCGGCCCGTGCCGATGCCGACCCGCGTGGCCTGTGGCTGACGGCCAGCGGCAACCTGGAAGTGCGCGTCGCGCCCTGCGGCGCGGCCCTGTGCGGCAAGGTGGCGCGCGTCATCGCCAACCAGTCGATGAGCCGGCCCGGCGAGGCGATGGCGGCCGATGCCCAGCCGGCCCAGGAGGGCATGGACATCCTCAGCGACTTTCTGCCCTCCGAGCGCGAGACCCAACCCGATGGCCGCAGCGCCGTCACCGAATGGCGCGGCCGCATCTTCAACCGCGAGAACGGCAAGACCTACGACTGCCTGATGTCGCTGGGCCCGACCGGCGAGCTGAAGCTGCGCGCCTATGTCGGCCTGCCGTTGTTCGGCAGGACCCAGGCCTGGCAGCGTGTGCCGGGAGCGTCGCAATGAGCGCCGTGCTGCCCGTGGCGGCTGCGTTCGGTGCCGGCCTGGCGACCGTGGCCAGCCCCTGTGTGCTGCCGCTGTTGCCGGCGCTGCTCGGCAGCAGCCTGGGGCCTGCCGACCGGTGGCGGCCGCTGCTGGTCGTGCTGGGCTTTGTCGCGTCCTTCAGCGCACTGGCCCTGGCCTTTGGCGCCTCGGCCAGCGTGCTGGGCCTGTCGGCCGGTGCCTTGCGCGATATCGCGGCCGTGCTGCTGCTGGGTTTCGGCCTGCTGCTGGTCTGGCCGGCGGGTTGGGAGCGGTTGTCGCGCCCGCTGGGCCGTGTGGCCGACTGGGCCCAGCGCTTCGGTCATGGTGGCGGGCGGCTTGGCGCCCTGGCACTCGGCGCCAGCCTGGGCGCGCTGTGGACGCCCTGCGCTGGCCCGGCCCTGGCCAGCATCCTGGCCTTGGTCGCCAGCGCCGGTGATTCGCAGCAGGCGGCGGCCCTGCTCATTGCCTACGCCGTCGGCGCCGGCGGGCCGATGCTGGCCGTGGCCTATGGCGGCCAGCGCATCGCGCAGGGCCTGCGCGCCTGGTCGGGCCGGTTGCGCCGGGGGTTGGGCCTGCTCGTCATGCTGATGGCGGGGGCCAGCCTCGCCAATGTCAGCTCCACCTGGGTCGCGGCTCTGGCCGGGCCGGCCGAGTCGGCACAGGGCCAGGTGATTGGCAAGCCCGCGCCCGAGATCGCCACCACGGGCGCCTGGATCAACAGCCCGCCGCTGACACTGCAGGCCCTGCGCGGCAAGCCCGTGCTCGTCGACTTCTGGACCTGGGACTGTGTGAACTGCTTGCGCAGCGTGCCGGTCATCGAACGCCTGCACCAGCGCTATGCGGCGCGCGGCCTGGTCGTCATCGGTGTGCACACGCCCGAGTTCGCCCATGAGCGGCCGCTGGACAGCGTGCAGGCGGCGGTGCGGCGGCTGGGCCTGCATTACCCGGTGGTGCAGGACAACGATTACCGCGTCTGGAAGGCCTTTGAGAACCGCTACTGGCCGGCCGCCTGGCTCATCGATGCCAAGGGCCGTGTCGTCTATCGCCACGAGGGGGAAGGGGGCGAGGCGGAGCTTGGAGCTGCCATAGAGAAGGCCTTGCGATAATCCCCTCATGAGATTGCGCTTCACCAAGATGCACGGCGCGGGCAATGACTTCGTCGTCATCGACGCAACGAAGCAGCCCTTCGCGCTGACCCCCGAGCAGATGCGCCTGCTCGGCGACCGGCGCTTTGGCGTCGGCTGCGACCAGATCCTCGTCATCGAACCCAGCCAGGACGCCGGCGCGGACTTCCGCTACCGCATCTTCAACAACACCGGCAACGAGGTCGAGCATTGCGGCAACGGCTCGCGCTGCTTCGTGCGCTACGTCGTCGATGTCGGGCTGACGGACAAGCGTGAGATCCGCGTCGACACGATGAACCGCCGCCTGCTGCTGAAGCTGCAGGACGATGGCCGTGTCACGGTGGACATGGGCGCGCCGGTGTTCGAGCACGCCGCCCTGCCATTCGATGCGAGCGGGCTCAAGCCCCATCTCGTGAACGGCTTCGAGCTCTGGCCCGTCGAGGGCGTGGAACTGGCCGTGCTGTCGATGGGCAACCCGCATGCGGTGCAGCGCGTTGACGATGTCGAGACGGCGCCGGTGCTGACCCAGGGCCCGCTGATCGAACACCATGCGCGCTTTGCCAAACGCGTCAACGCCGGCTTCATGCAGATCCTGAGCCGCGACCGCATCAAGCTGCGCGTTTTCGAGCGCGACGCTGGCGAGACGCTGGCCTGTGGCACGGGCGCCTGCGCGGCCGTCGTCGCCGGCATCCGCGCCGGCTGGCTGGACGAGGCCGTGGAAGTGCAGACGCGCGGCGGCCTGCTGCGCATCGAATGGGCGGGTGGACAGAACCCGGTGCTGATGACCGGCCCCGCAGTGAAAGTTTTTGACGGAGAGATCACGCTGTGAGTTCCAACCCGGCCGCTGACGCGGTGCAAGGCATCACCGAAACCGACATCGCCAACTACCTGGCGTCCACTCCCGGTTTCTTCGAACGCCACGCGGCGATGCTCGCCAGCGTGCAGCTGCAGCACCCGCATGGCGCACGCGCCGTGTCGCTGCAGGAGCGCCAGGCCGAGATGCTGCGCGACAAGATCAAGGGCCTGGAAATGCGCATCATCGACATGATCCGCAACGGCCAGGACAACGTCACCATCGCCGACCGCCTGCACCGCTGGACGCTGGCCGTCATGCGCGCGGTGGGCACGCCGGAGCTGCCCCATGTGCTGCTGGCCGAGCTGCGCCACCAGTTCATGATCCCGCAAGCCGGCCTGCGCTTGTGGGGCGTCGCTCCCGAGCATGAGGCCTCGGAGTTCGCCGCCTCGGTCAGCCCCGACGTGCGCAGCTTCGCCTCCAGCCTGAGCCAGCCCTATTGCGGCGTGAACTCCGGCTTCGAGGCGGCACGCTGGCTGGGCCTCAGCGAGAGCGGCGGCACGGCGACCTCGCTGGCCCTGATCCCGCTGCACCAGCCCAGCGCCAACGAGGACAAGCCCTTCGGCCTGCTGGTGCTGGGCTCGCCCGATCCGACGCGCTACACGGCCGAGATGGGCACCGACTTCCTGACCCGCGTCGGCGAGATCGCCAGCGCTGGGCTGGCGGGCTTGCTCGCTGCATGATGGAGTTGGCGCAGGACTTCACGGAGTTCTTGCAGCACGCCCGCGTGCAGCAGCGCCTGAGTCCGCGCACGCTGCGTATCTACACCGATGGCCTTGAGCGCCTGCAGGCCATGCTGGCTTCAATCCCGATCGACGCCCGCCAGCTCAACATCGCCCAGGCGCGCCGTCTCGCGGCCCTGTTGCATCGTGAAGGCCTGGCGCCGAAGTCCATCGCGCTGCTGCTGTCGGTCTGGCGCAGCGCCTACCGCTGGCTGGGCCTGCAGGGCCGCGTCACGCTCAATCCCTTCGACGGCCTGCGCGCGCCCAAGGCGCCCAAGCCTCTACCCAAGGCGCTGGGTGTAGACGACGCGGTGCAGCTCGCCGCCTACGCGCCCGAGGTGGCGGCCGACCCGGTGCTGGAGGCCCGCGACCGTGCCATGGTGGAACTGCTCTACGGCGCCGGCCTGCGGGCGTCCGAGCTGACAGGGCTGGATGCCCAGGCCAGCGGCCAGGCCGCTGGCTGGGTCGACCTGCAAGCCAATGAAGTGCATGTGCTGGGCAAGGGCGGCAAGCGCCGCAGCACGCCGCTGGGCCGTGCAGCGGCCGAGGCACTGCGCACCTGGCTGGCGGTGCGGCCCCAGGTCGTGGCGGCTGGCGAGGCGGCGCTCTTCGTCGGCTCTCGCGGCCACCGCATCGCCGGCTCAACGCTGCGCGCCATGCTCAGCGCTCGCGCCGTCGCGGCCGGCAGCCCGGCCCATGTCCACCCGCACATGCTTCGGCACAGCTTCGCGTCCCACCTGCTGCAGTCCAGTGGTGACCTGCGCGCGGTGCAGGAGCTGCTGGGCCACGCCCACATCACGACGACCCAGGTGTACACGCAGCTGGACCACCAACACCTGGCGCGCATCTACGACGCTGCGCACCCCCGAGCCAAGAAATGAGATTCCAAATCACGGCTTTGGCCGCGTTGGCGGCCCTGTTGCCGGCCACGACCTGGGCCCTTCCCGACGACGCGCCGTTCGCACGCGTGCAAACGGTGCGCCCGGCCGCGGTCGAGGGTAATTGGACCAAGATGAAGATGCCCGACGGCGGCCGCACGGCCTTCGCGTCGATCAGCTACATGATGGCCTTGGACGAGGATTGGGGCTTCGGCCCCGGCGTCTACGGCGCGGCCAAGGGCAACTACGGCGGCATCTTCACCGTCGGCTTCACGGGCCAGCGGCGCTGGCGGCTCTCCGGCGACACGCATCTGGCCGCCAGCCTCTACGTGGGCGCTGGCGGCGGCCTGTCCAATCAGCAGCTGCGCTTCGGCGGCGGCCTTATGCTCAGGCCCGAGCTGTCGCTGCGCACCGAGGTGGGCGCCTGGTACACGGGCGTCGGCATCTCGCAGATCCGCTTCCCGAGCGGCAATGTGAAAAGCGGCGTGGGCCTGAGCTTTTCCCTCGGTCGATCGCTGGGCTTCCCCAGCTTTTCGCCGGACGATGCCGGCCGCCCGGGGCGCGCGACGCAACGCACGGGCCTGGGCTTCGACGAGATTGCCTTGACGGGCGGCTTCGAAAAGCCTCGCTCCGCCAGCCGTGACCGCAGCGGCAACCCGCTGACGCGCCGCATCGGCAAAGCCGGCGGGGAGCTGAGGCAATACATCGTCGACGGCAGCTGGTGGGGTATCGAGGCCGCCGGCGCAGCCCAGGGCGGCGCCGACGGCTATATGGAAGTGCTGGGCAACATCGGCCAGGACTGGGCCCTGTTCGGCACACCGCGGCTGCGCGTGGGCGGCCAGCTCGGCGCGGGCCTGGGTGGCGGCGGCACGCTGGACACCGGCAGTGGACTGCTGCTGCGCGCCGGGCCGACGCTGCGCTGGCTCACGCCCTGGGGCCCCAGCGTGCGCCTGGATGCCGGTTTCACCTATGCGTCCAGCGGTTCCTACAGCGCGCCATACGTGCGTGCGGTGCTGGCGATGCCGCTGGACCGGTCTCCGGTCGCATTTGGCGACGACACGAGCAACGGCATCGTGCGCGTGCAGCAACTCGGCGCCAGCGTGCTGCATCTGCCGCGTGTGCGCTTCAAGGACGGCCGACGCGAGGCGGTCAGCCATCTGGCCGTCAACATGTCGCGCGAGTTCACGCCGTATGTCTATGGATCGGCGTTGGCGGGCAGCGCGGCAGCGGGCAGCGCCGGAGCCTATTCCTTCGGGCTCGTCGGCCTGGGCTTGCAAAGCGACCCGCTGTGGTGCGGGTTGCGTGTCGGCGCGGAATGGCTGGTCGGCGCAGCCGGCGGCGGCGGCGTGCGGGTGGGCGGCGGCGCCGTGACGCAAGCCGAGCTGTGGGCGCAATGGCGGATCGGCGAACGGCTGCGGCTGCGCACCGGCCTGGGCGAGTTCCGCACCATGCGCGGCAGCAGCCAGTCCACGCCCGTGGTCCACGTCGGCCTGAACTACGCCTTCGGGACGTTGCAGCGATGAACAGTTGCCCCCACGCGCCCACACGTCGTGTGGCCGCTGCCCCCCGAGGGGGCGCTTTTCATCTTGGGACGGCCCGGCGATGAAAAAGATCACCCTGCGCGCCGGCAAGGAGCGCTCGCTGCTGAAGCGCCACCCCTGGGTGTTCGAAAGTTCCATTGCTCGCGGCGGCGCCGACGCCGGCGAGACCGTGCGCGTCGAGTCGGCCGACGGTGCCTTCCTGTGCTGGGCGGCCTTCAGCCCGCAGTCGCAGATCCGCCTGCGCGCCTGGAGCTTCGACGAGGCCGAGCGCATCGATGCGGCCTTCTTCAAGCGGCGCATCGAGCAGGCCGTGGCAATGCGCGCGCGGCTGGCCATCGCGTCGGACGCCTGGCGCCTGGTGCATGGCGAGGCCGATGGCCTGCCGGGCCTGGTCGTGGACCGCTATGGCGACACGCTGGTGGCCCAGTTCGGCAGCACCGGCGTCGAGCGCTGGAAGGCCGTCATTGCCGACGCGCTGCTGGCAGCGACCGGCCTGACACGCCTGTATGAGCGCTCCGACGCCCAGGCCCGCGAGTGGGAGGGCCTGCCGGTGCAGACCGGGTGGCTGCGTGGCGATGGCGAAACGGCGCTGACCATCCGTGAGCACGACTGGCGGCTGACGCTGGATGTGGCCGAAGGCCACAAGACTGGCTACTACCTCGACCAGCGCGACAGTCGCCGCCGCTTTGCCGACGCGGTGAAGCAATACGGCTGCAAGAGCGTGCTGAACTGCTTCAGCTACACGGGCGGCTTTTCGGTCGCGGCGCTGGCCGGTGGGGCAAGCGAGGTGGTCAGCGTCGACTCCTCCGGCCCGGCGCTGGAACGCGCCAAAGCCCATGTCGAGCTGAACGGCTTCGACGCGAGCCGCCACCAGGCCTGGGATGCCGACGTCAACGCCACGCTGCGGCGCTGCCTGGCCGAAGGCCGGCGCTTCGACGCCATCGTGCTCGACCCGCCGAAGTTCGCGCCCACGGTTGCCCACGCCGAGCGTGCCGCGCGCGCCTACAAGGACATCAACCGCCTGGCCTTCATGCTGTTGAGTGAAGGCGGCCTGCTCTACACCTTCTCCTGCTCGGGCGGCATCTCGCCCGACCTCTTCCACAAGATCGTGGCCGGCGCTGGGCTGGACGCGGGCGTGGACGGCTACATCATCGAACGCCTGTCGGCCGCGGCCGACCACCCGCAGACGGTGTGTTTCCCGGAAGGGGACTATCTGAAGGGCCTGGGGCTGCTGAAGCGCTGAGCTCGGGCAAAGAAAAAGCGGCCTCGCGAGGCCGCTTTGCATTGAGCGCGCAGGTTCAGTCGCGCTTGCGGCGGCGCGCCATGCCGATGAGGGCCAGGCCGGCGAGCAGCAGGGCGTACTGGCTCGGCTCCGGCACTGCAGCGGCAAGGTCCCAGCCGATGGCGTCGAAGGCCATCAAGTCGCTGACCGTGGCGTCATACGACTGGCCATTGCCGACGAAGGGACGCATCAGCGTGACGACGCTGGTGCCGAAATGGCTGGCCTGCTGACCGTTGCCATGTTCGAGACCGGTCGAGAAAGGCTGGACGGACGACAGGCCGCCATTCACCGAGAAATAGGGCGAGCCGCCCAGCGTCACGTCGCGCTGGCCGGCGGCGGAGTAGCGGAACATGTCCAGGGGCGTGTACCAGGGGGACACCTCGAACTCGTTGGGTGCCCCGGACAGTCCGCATTGGGCGGTATGGCCCACGCAGAAGTCGATGGAATCGACGCCCGATGCGAAACCGAGGGCGTGGCCAATTTCATGCTCGGCCACGGTGATGAAGTCGACCTTGTTGGATGGCACACCGCCGTTGGCGCGGGTGAAGGCGAAGCTGCTGGCGAAGCCATTGGCGAATTCAATGCGTGCATCAGGATTGCTGGCGTTGGTGCCAGGATCCAGGCCCAGGGCCTTGAGGTTGGCCGTGTTGACGACGAACTGCTTGTTGTTTGTCGAGCCGTCGTTGTCGAGGCGGGTCGTCAGGTCGCCCTGGGTGGCCAAGAAGCTGAGGCTGGAACCGGCCGGCAGGCTGGCGACGGCGAGGGCATCGGTCACCGACTTGGCATCGGTCGCGAGGCCACTGCGCAGCGAGCCGTAGTCAAGGACCGCCCGAGACGAGCCGGTCGACCCCAGGACGTTGGGGGCCAGGTCGCTGAAGGCGATGTTGACGTAGACGGTCACGTTGTCGGTGAGCTTGCCCGACCAATAGTTGGCCGCGGTCTGGAAGGCGCCCAGTTGCTCGGCAGACATCTTGGTCGTGCCAACGTCGTTCAGCACGATGTTGAGGGCCTGGGCGCTCGGGGCCAGGCCGGCGAGGCTCAAGGCCAGCGCGAACGCGGCGGGGCGGAAAGACTTGCGGGAAAGCATGGAAGGCTCCGGTCTGGGGGGCGATCCAGGATTCTGTCGGCCCGGGAGCGTGGTTTGCCCCCGGGCTCGCGGGGGGTCATATGAAGTTAGGGGGATGGCAGTCCGATTCGCGTCTCGAACTTGGCCCGCTTCACGCTGAAGAAGGCCTTGATGTTGCGCACATTGGCATCTTGGGTCAGCAGCCGTTGGGTGAACGCCTGGTAGGCCGGCATATCGGCCAGCTGCACGACGAGCACGAAGTCCGGCCCGGGCGACACCCGCCAGCACTGTTGCACGGCCGCCTCCTGCACCGCCCGCGCCTCGAAGGCATCCAGGTGCTCGGCGCCCTGGCGGTCCAGCGTGATCTCCACGATGGCCGACAGCCCGGCCCCGAGCTTGTCAGGCGACAGCAGGGCCACCTGGCGTTCGACGATGCCGGCCTCGACCAGGCGCTTGACGCGCCGCAAGCAAGTGGCAGGCGACACGGCGACGCGCGCGGCCAAGTCCTGGTTGCTCAGCGATGAATCCGTCTGCAGGGCCTCCAGCAGACGCAGGTCGATTGCGTCTAAATCAGTCATTAATGTTGAATATTTGAACGAATATTTCTCAGTGGGTGGATCGGGAAATTTTCCTTCATTTTTTGAGAAATTTCGCACCCATTCGCCACGGCGGTCTCCCTACGATGCACGCATTCCCCAACGGAGACCTCCATGTGCGGCATCGTCGGCGCGGTCAGTCAGCGCAACATCGTTCCCATCCTCGTTGAAGGCCTCAAGCGCCTCGAGTACCGCGGCTATGACTCGTGCGGTGTGGCCGTGCACCAGGACGGCGGCCTGAAGCGCGCCCGCAGCACGTCCCGCGTGGCCGAACTTCAGGCCGTGGCCGACCAGGACGGTATCTCCGCTGGCACCGGCATCGCCCACACGCGCTGGGCCACGCATGGCGCACCGGCCGTGCACAACGCCCACCCGCACTTTTCGCCCGGCCCCAATGCGGGCGTCGAGAGCACAGGCCGCATCGCGCTGGTCCACAACGGCATCATCGAGAACCACGACGAGTTGCGCGCCGAGCTGAAGTCGCGCGGCTATCAATTCACGAGCCAGACCGACACCGAGGTCATCGCCCACCTGATCGACCACCTCTACAGCGGCGACCTGCTCGACGCCGTGCAGCAGGCCCTGCCGCGGCTGAAGGGTGCCTATGCCGTGGCCGTGTTCTGCCGCGACGAGCCGCACCGCGTCGTGGCCGCCCGTGAAGGCTCGCCGCTGGTACTCGGCGTGGGCGAAAGCGAGAACTTCGTTGCTTCCGACGCGATGGCCCTGGCCGGTGTGACCGACCAGATCGTCTACCTGGAAGAGGGTGACGTCGTTGACCTGCAACTCGGCCGCTACTGGCTCAGCCGCCTGGACAAGACAACGGGCCGCTATCAGTCAGTGGAGCGGGAGGTCAAGACCGTGCACGCCCACAGCGGCGCTGCCGAGTTGGGGCCGTATCGCCACTACATGCAGAAGGAAATCTTCGAGCAGCCCATGGCCATCGCCAACACGCTGGACGCGGTGACCGGCATCAGCCCGGAGCTCTTCGGCGATGGCGCCTATGGCATCTTCAAGGAGGTCGACAACGTCCTCATCCTGGCCTGTGGCACCAGCTACTACTCGGGTTCCACGGCCAAGTACTGGCTGGAGAGCATCGCCAAGATCCCGACCAGCGTCGAGATCGCCAGCGAGTACCGCTACCGCAGCAGCGTGCCCAACCCGCGCACCCTGGTCGTCACCATCAGCCAGAGCGGCGAGACGGCCGACACCATCGCCGCACTGAAGCACGCCCGTTCCTTGGGCATGAAGCACACGCTGACCATCTGCAATGTGTCCACGAGCGCCATGGTGCGCGAATGCGAGCTGGCCTACATCACCCGTGCCGGCGCCGAGATCGGCGTGGCCTCCACCAAAGCCTTCACGACCCAGCTTGTCGGCCTCTTCCTGCTGACGCTGGCCCTGGCGCAGACGCGGGGCCACCTCAGCGAGGCCGACGAGGCCGAGCACCTGAAGGATCTGCGCCACCTGCCCGTCGCCGTGCAGGCCGTGCTGGCCCTGGAGCCGCAGGTCATCGCCTGGAGCGAGGAATTCGCGCGCAAGGAGAACGCGCTGTTCCTCGGCCGCGGCCTGCACTACCCGATCGCGCTGGAGGGTGCGCTCAAGCTCAAGGAAATCAGCTACATCCACGCCGAGGCCTACCCGGCCGGTGAACTGAAGCACGGCCCGCTGGCCCTGGTGACGGCCGAGATGCCGGTGGTGACGGTGGCGCCCAACGACGCGCTGCTGGAAAAGCTCAAGAGCAATATGCAGGAAGTCCGCGCCCGCGGCGGCCAGCTTTATGTCTTCGCCGACGGCGACACCGCCATCGAAAGCGAGGCCGGCCTGCACGTCATCCGCATGCCCGAGCATTACGGCGAACTCAGCCCCATCCTGCACGTCGTGCCGCTGCAGCTGCTGGCATATCACACGGCCTGCGCGCGGGGAACGGACGTCGACAAGCCACGTAACCTGGCAAAAAGTGTGACTGTCGAGTAGGCGCGTCGGTGCTGTTGACGTGTGTTCTGCGCCATTAATGTCTGAGACACGGTAGACGAAGGGGGCGGCAAGCGCCCTTTCCTTTTCTCAGCGCGCTCACTCCTCGTATTGACTGGCGGCTGATAGAACTGCCGACGTAGGTGTTGCCGACCAGGCACCAGGCGCGGGCTTAACTGCCGCCAACAACCGCTATGCAGCGATAGCCGTGTACGCCGACACGTGGACCCCGCGGCGCCGATGGGTTTCCCCTAATTAGTTTGACGGCCGATCGAACTATGATGGCTGCGCGGCATTGCCGAAATTATTTTTGCCGATTGATTCGGCGCCGAATCAAGCCCAATGAGATGGTTTTAGAGCGGAACCAGCAGCGTACAGCGCCGGTTCCCACCGCCAGCCGCGTCCAACGCCCCCTTTTGTCAGTCGGACCAGCCCATGTTTGACCTCACCCTCAGTGCCCGGCTGGCCATCCCGCATGCCCTTGGAGGCGTCGTGCGCGCCTCAGGCGCTAGTTCTGGGGCTAGGAGCGGCGACGTGGAGGGCCGCCCCGAATTCCATTCCCCGCCACCCATGGGCTGGACTGGATGGGACTCAACCACGGTAACCAGGCACGCCGAGAACTCGACGGAGTGGTGTCGCTGCAGGTTCCGCGGTTTGAGCAGCTGCCAGTTATTTCAGAAATAGGAGTTCAGGGAGGCCATGTCATTTCATCATCGAGGCGTCGAGACCCGTCGCTTGTACGAGCAGATCGCCGATCGGATCAGGGCGCTGATAGAAGCCGAGGGCCTGGTGGAAGGCGCACGGCTTCCCGGTGAACGCGATCTGGCCTCGCTACTCGGTGTGTCGCGGCCCTCCCTCCGTGAAGCGTTGATCGCGCTGGAGATAGACGGGCGCATCGAGATTCGCGGCGGATCGGGCATCTACGTCTGCCCGTCTGGCCGTCGCAGCGACACTGCTGCGCTGAGCTTGGGGGACAGCCCGGAGGAACTGCTTCAAGCGCGAGTTGTACTGGAGAGCGCTGTGGCCACGCTCGCCGCCGCTCGCGTCAGTACGTTAGGGCTGCATCGTGTCGAGGAGGCTCTGGAGGCGATGCGGGATGGGCTCGCCAGAGGATATAGGCCAGTTGAGGCTGACCGACGATTTCATCTCAGCATCGCCGAACAGGGCGGGAATTCCGTGCTGGTCGGAATGGTCGGTGCGCTGTTCGACAGTCGGCACAGTCCGATTTCAGCGCAGATGAGTGCGCGCGTGGAAACGAAGCACAGTTGGCAGTCTGCCCTGGACGAACATGAGGCGATCCTGCGGGCGCTCAAATCGCGCAATCCGCAAGCTGCCGCGGCGCAGATGTGCCATCACCTGCAGTCTTCCCATAGACGCTGGATCGGCGAACCCACCGAGCCTTCCATCGAAGCGGCGCTCGCATGAGAGTGATCTCTGCTTCGGCGCGAATGGAGGGTCGGTCGGGCTCGGGTGATGGCGCGCCCCGAACGGAATGCGGGCCCTGCGGTGGCGATGGGTTTCCCCTAATTAGTTCGATGGTCGATCGAAATATGATGCTCGCGCGGCACTTGCCGCAATTATTTTTACCGATTGATTCGGCGTCGAATCAAGCGCGATTTGGTGACTTTGGAGAGAAAACCAGTCCCGTACGGGCTGGGGTCCTCTGCCACCGGCCACGTCCAACGCACCTCGCTTTTCAGCAGGACTCAGCCCATGTTTGACCTCACCCTAAGCCCCCGGATGGCCGAACCGCGTGCCCTTGGAGGTGCCGTTCGCACCTCGGGCGGTGGTTCTAGGGCTAGGACCGGCCATGTGAAGGGCTGCCCCGAATTCACATCCTCCGCCACCGTTCGGCTGGGGTGGATGAGACCCAACCACGGTGAACAAGCACGCCGATGGGGGGCTTTTTTACTCGGAAATAGTTCGTTCAACGCCCGAACCAAATGGCTTGGGTTCGGCGAGACGGGCCCGAGCTCAAGGAGCGCTCTCGCTGCAAGTTCTGCAGTTGAGCAGCTACCAGTTATTTCAGAAAAGGAGACAGAACGTGACGAAAAAGTCGATTCCACACGCCAAGAAGTTGACCGCTGTAGCGGCATGCGCTTTTTTGGCCGCCTGCGGGGGCGGAGGGGGCGGAGATAGTGGTGGAGGGTCTGAGGGGCGCTTCCAGGCCATCAGCTTCAAATATCCGGGCGGCAACACCTTGTTGAACGGCCCGACCGCGTTGTCCGCAACAGCCACTTCCGGGTTGCCGGTCAGCTTCCGTACCGGCACGCCCACCACCTGCACGGTGGCGGACAAACAGGTGACCCTGGTGGCTGCAGGAGACTGCCTGGTCATCGCGAGCCAACCCGGCGGCGTTGGCTCGGACGGCACCGTATGGGCTGCTGCAGACGATACGAGCCAAGTGTTCGTCGTGTTGAAGCATGCACAACGCCCGCTGGTGCCGGTGGGCATCGTTCTGCGCGGAGCGGCTCCCGTCAACATCACGCTGCCAGACAAAACTGACGCTGGCATGCCGGCAACCTACACGGCGACGAAGACGCCCGAGGTTTGCACGGTCAGCGGCACGACGCTGAAAGTCCTGCAGCAAGGGTTCTGCACGCTTGGGGTGACGGCGGCGGAAAATGACTCATACACAGCCATGCCCGAGGGGCAGGCCTTCATTGAAATCGGCGCCTTGCCGCCCGCGGTGGTTCCGTTGGGCGGCGCGACTCAAACAGTCGTGCTGGGCACGGTCGATGCCAATGGCAACGCCCTGACGTACGCAAGCACCACGCCCACGGTTTGCACGGTGGCCGGCAATGAGCTTCGTCTGACCGCCAAGGGTAGCTGCGCGGTGACCCTGTCCAGCGCAGCGGGCACTTCTGAGAAGCTTCAGGTGCTCGCCGACCCGCTGTTGGTGTCTAGTGGGTTTGCGCCAGGCAGCAGCGTCGGCTGGACGGAGTCCTACAGAACCTGGCAAGGCGGTCGTGTGTCCGTCAACCCCTGGAGCAGCACTCTGGCCGCGGGCTGGGAGCGGTGTAACGCCAATGCCGACGATGGCACAAGTGTGGAGAACTGGTGCTACAGCAAGGTCTCCGACGACGGGTTGTCTCTCGTTTCTTCACTGCACCTTCCCGAGAGCAGGTGGACCCCGGGTAACTGGAATTACGGCTTCAATCGCATCGACATCTTCTCGCCTTGGACCATCGGGTTCAAGACGGATGACGACACCCTCAACGGGCTGAAGGTGACCAACGAGAAGACGCTCAACTTCACCCTGGGCGTCAATGCCGAGCTCTTCGCGGCTGCGAAGCCCATCGTCGTGCACCTGGATCTGGGCAAGAGCAATAAAAACAATTGCAACGTCGCTCTGAGCACCTTGGTGTGGGTCCCGAAGGCGGGGATGGTCAGCTACGCCGTGCCTCTGGACAACTTTGCGGTCACTGAGTCGTGCGGCCTGCCGGACATCACCAAGGCTTCGCTGGACGACGATGTGCGCAAGCTGCCGAATCCGTATGACAGCACGGGCGCCCCCGTCAACGAAGCCGCGTTCAAGGCAGCCCTGGACAAGCTTGCGGCCTCGCGTGCCTCGGCTGCGACGCTGCTGAAGTCCTCCACCGTGGTGCGCACGCGCTTCTGGCTGATGGACATCAACTTGGACAACAAGACCGACGGCATCACTGCCTCCGACTTGACCCTCAAGGGCCTCATCTACTTCCAATAACCCAGTTCGCGCGCGGCGTCGCGTGCCGGTGGCCGGTCTCCCGTGTTGATCGGGCAAGTGCCACGGCATCCGATGCCGAGAAGGCGAAGCCGCCCACACGGGCGCGCTGCCGCCGACTCATCGAAGGAATACGGAGACACCATGAAAAAACAGTTCCGCACCACGGCCATCCATCGCGGCATGGTCCACATGATGCTGCTGACCGTCGGCAGCGCCGCAATGGCACAGACGGCGGCTGAAAAGCCGGCAAACCTGGAAACCGTCGTCGTCACCGGTCAGCGCGCAGCGCTGCAGTCGGCGCAGAAGATCAAGCAGAACGCCGAGGAAATCGTCGACTCGGTCGTCGCCGAAGAGGCCGGCAAGCTGCCGGACAAGTCGATCACCGAAGTGCTGCAGCGCGTCGTCGGCGTCGTCATCGACCGCAACAAGTCGCGCGGCGACCCGGAGCACTTCTCCGTCGAAGGCTCGGGCATCAGCGTGCGCGGCCTGAGCTGGGGCTCGTCGCTGCTGAATGGCCGCGAGTCATTCTCTGCCGGGTGGCCGGGCCGCGAGCTGAGCTGGGGCGACATCCCGCCTGAGCTGATGGCCGGCGTGGACGTCTACAAGAACCCCTCCAGCGAAATCATCGAAGGCGGCGTCAGCGGCACGGTGAACCTGCGCACGGCCTTGCCCTTTGACTACAAGGTGACCAAGGCCTACATGTCGGCGGGCAACAACTACGTGCAGCGCTCAGGCAAGAATTCGCCCAGCCTGTCGGGGCTGTACACCACGCAGTGGAATACGGACATCGGCCGTGTGGGCGTGCTGCTGGATGTGTCCTACAACCACACCAGCTTCCAGAACGAGAGCCTCCAACTGGACGCCTACTACCCCCGTACCGACCTGATCGAGGGCAAGGTGGCGTGGGCGCCGAAATCGGCCTCGTTCCGCAACAACACCGGCGACAACGAACGCGCCGGCTTCTACGGCGCGCTGCAGTGGAAGAAGGACGGCATGGACTCGTCGCTGACTTATTTCGTGTCGGGCACACGGGAGACGGGCAGCGAGCAGGGCTTCTACACCGGTATCGAGAACGCGTACAAGTCGAAGATCGACCCCGCGACAGCGAAGTACGACGCCAACAATGTGCTGCTCTCGGGCAAGTACACCTATCCGACCGGGCCCGGGGCGAACGACTTCGAGGCTGGCGGCCTGGGCTTGCAGATCACGCGCGGCTGGAACCAGACCACCTCGAAGACCGGTGAACTGGCGTGGAACTTCAAGTGGGCCGTCAACGACAACTGGCTGCTGCAGAACGACGTCCAGTGGGTTCACGCGAAGAACGATTCGGTCGGCCGCAACCTGCAGTTGGGCACTTTCGCGCCAAGCATGGGCATCGACGTGTCAGGAAAGGGCCCGTTGCGCCTCGAGTTCGACCAGGCCGCCACGGATTTCCTGGCCGATCCGAAACACTATTACTGGAACCTGATCATGCCGAGCGCCAGCAAGGCCGACGGCGACTTGTACGCATGGAAGGCAGACGCGCGATACCGTTTCGAGGACAACCCCATCCTGCGTGACATCCGTGTCGGCGTGAGAGCCACCTACCGCGTGGCGCGCCGCTACGAACCCACGGGCAATGGGTGGAGTTCCATTGCCGAACCCTGGGACGTCAAGCAGAACGTCGTACCCGGTCAATATCCCCCAGACAACGGCCAGGGGGGCCGGCGCCCAAGCTTCGCGTACCTGAAAGATGCGAAGTACCAAACCGTCCCGGTCGAAGTGTTCAACTTCGGCAGCTTCTACGGGGGCAAGGCGGGCTCGCTGCCGAACATCGTCATGCCGACGGTCAGTGCCGTGCGCGACTATCCGAACACATACGGCAAGTTGCTCAACGACTACCGCTACCAGCAATGCCTGGACGCCAAGGCGCAGTACCCAGGCGTGGAATGCGACTTGAAGAAGGACTATCAGAACTTCAAGGAGCTGGTTTACGACAACGACCCGTCCAAAACCAGCACGCACAGCGAACAGACCGATGCCGTCTACGCCACGCTGCGCTTTGGCTTCGACGATTTGAAGTTCCCGATCGAAGGCAATGTCGGCGTGCGCGCCGTGCTGACCCACGACGTCTCGCACGGCTACACAGTTTTCGATCGCAAATACGACTCGAATACGCCGCCGCACCTGCCGCACTTCGACCAGATCAATCAACCGATCGACGTGCAGAACGAGTTCTTCAAGGTGCTGCCGTCGCTCAATCTGAAGATGAACTTCACCGACAGGTTGCAGGCGCGCCTGGCAATGGCCCAGAGCATGAACCGACCTGGCTTCAACCAGCTGGGTGAGTACATCAAGCTGTTCCAGAACTACGACGAGCAGAAAGGGACGCTCACCTACACCGGAGAGAACACCGGCAACGTCAAGCTCAAGCCGATCACGGCCAACAGCTACGACCTGGCGCTGGAGTGGTACCCGCGCGACGGCCAGTCCATCACGGGCACGGTGTTCCATAAGGATGTCAAGGACGTCATCATGAACAGCGTCTACAGCCGTGCCTACAACACCAACACCGGCACTCCGCAGCTCTTCGCGATCACCGGGCCGGACAACGTGGGCAAAGCCAAGGTCAGCGGTCTGGAGGTTGCGGGCATGACCTACCTGGACAAGCTCGCGTTCCTGGAAGGCGTGCTGCCGGAGTGGGCCAAGGGCATCGGCGTGTCGGTCAACTACACCTACATCGATGCCAAGCAAAGCCTGTACAAGCAGATCTACAACCCCTACTGCGATGCAGGCAGAGCGACGACGAATGGCACGCTGCACCTGTTCGGCTGCGACACGAACGGCCTGCCGTTCACTGATCTGCCGCTGCCCTACATGGCCAAGAACGCGGCCAACTTCGTGCTGATGTATGACCGCGGTCCGCTGTCGGCGCGGCTGGCCTACAACTGGCACAGCCGCATCCTGCAGGCGGCGGATGCCAATGGCACGCGCGGCGACGACGCGACGAGCGCGGACCCGTCGCGCCCAGGTGCCCGGGATGTGGGCTGGGGCCTGCCGGTATGGCAGGAGGCTTTCGGCCAGTGGGACGCCGGCGTCAACTACAGGGTCACCGACGCGCTCGGCGTGTCCCTCAACGTGACGAACCTGAACAACGTCATCGTCCGCCAGACGCAGCAGCAGCACATCGGCGTGATGGGACGCGCGTGGTTCTATCC
>NZ_JBFUMK010000042.1:0-17382 GCF_054049415.1 Roseateles sp. P5_D6
GTCAACGTGCGCGTAGTGGCGGTTGGCCGTCTCGTACTCGACGTGGGCGGTGTTGATCGTGATGCCGCGGGCCTTTTCTTCAGGCGCTGCGTCGATCTGGTCGTAGGCCTTGGCCTCGCCGCCGAACTTCTTGGACAGCACGGTCGCGATTGCCGCGGTCAGCGTGGTCTTGCCGTGGTCAACGTGACCAATCGTGCCCACGTTCACGTGCGGCTTGGTCCGTTCAAACTTGCCTTTTGCCATTTTCTTGACTCCAGAGAAAGAGCATTGCCAGTCGGTTGGTTTTGCGTTTCCTCGTGAACCGGAAATCCCTGGTGACTGGCAACCCAGGGCGATCCACGAGAAGACGGCGGCGCAAGCCTCAGGCTCGCGCCGGCTTCTGAATCAGTGGAGTCGGAGCTGCTACGCAGGTCCAACCCCAGACCATTACTTTCCGCGAGCGGTAATGATGGCGTCGGCCACGTTCTTCGGAGCTTCGCTGTAGTGCTTGAACTCCATCGTGTACGTGGCACGGCCTTGCGACATCGAGCGCAGGGTCGTCGAGTAGCCGAACATTTCCGACAGCGGGACTTCGGCCTTGATGGCCTTGCCGCCACCGACCATGTCGTCCATGCCCTGCACCATGCCGCGGCGGCTGGACAGATCGCCCATCACGTTGCCGGCATAGTCTTCAGGCGTCTCGACTTCCACGGCCATCATCGGCTCCAGGATCACCGGCGAAGCCCTGCGGCAGCCTTCCTTGAAGCCCAGGGACGCAGCCATCTTGAACGCGTTTTCGTTCGAGTCGACATCATGGTACGAACCGAAGGTCAGCGTGACCTTGACGTCCACAACCGGGAAGCCAGCCAGCACGCCGTTCGGCAGGGAGTCGATAACACCCTTTTCGACCGCGGGGATGTATTCGCGCGGCACCACGCCGCCCTTGATGGCGTCGACGAACTCGAAGCCCTTGCCAGCTTCCTGCGGCTCGACGGTCAGCACGACGTGGCCGTACTGGCCCTTGCCCCCGGATTGGCGCACGAACTTGCCTTCGACGTCCGAAGCCGTCTTGCGGATGGTTTCGCGGTAGGCCACTTGCGGCTTGCCGACGTTGGCTTCCACGCCGAACTCGCGCTTCATGCGGTCGACGATGATTTCCAGGTGGAGCTCGCCCATGCCGGAGATGATGGTCTGGCCCGACTCTTCATCGGTGCGCAGACGGAAGGACGGGTCTTCCTTGGCCAGGCGGCCCAGGGCGATACCCATCTTTTCCTGGTCGGCCTTGGTCTTGGGCTCGACGGCCTGCGAGATCACGGGCTCAGGGAAGACCATCTTTTCCAGCGTGATGATGCTGTCCGGGTCGCACAGGGTTTCGCCCGTGGTGACGTCCTTCAAGCCCACGCAGGCGGCGATGTCGCCGGCCAGAATTTCCGAGATTTCTTCACGCTGGTTGGCGTGCATCTGCAGGATCCGGCCGATGCGTTCCTTCTTGCCGCGGATCGGGTTGTAGACCGAGTCGCCCGACTTCAGCACGCCCGAGTAGACGCGCACGAAGGTCAGCTGGCCGACGTAGGGGTCGGTCATCAGCTTGAAGGCCAGCGCAGCGAACTTCTCTTCGTCGATACGTTGGCGCACGACCGGCTTGTCGTCATCGTCGGTGCCAGGCACCGGCGGGATGTCAGCCGGCGAGGGCATGAAATCGATGATGCCGTCGAGCATGCGCTGCACGCCCTTGTTCTTGAAGGCGGTGCCGCAGAACATCGGCTGGATTTCAGCGGCGATCGTGCGCTTGCGGATGGCAGAGACGATTTCCTCTTCGTCCAGATCACCCGACTCCAGGTACTTGTTCATCAGCTCTTCGCTGGACTCAGCGGCGGCTTCGATGAGGTTTTCGCGCCACTTGACGGCCTCGGCCTGCAGGTCAGCCGGGATGTCTTCGTAGTTGAACTTCATGCCTTGCGAGGCTTCGTCCCAGATGATCGCCTTCATCTTGATGAGGTCGATCACGCCGGTGAACTTGTCTTCGGCGCCGATGGGGATGACGACGGGCACCGGATTAGCCTTGAGACGCAGCTTCATCTGGTCGTAGACCTTGAAGAAGTTCGCGCCGGTGCGGTCCATCTTGTTGACGAACGCGAGGCGGGGCACCTTGTACTTGTTGGCCTGGCGCCAGACGGTTTCCGACTGGGGCTGCACACCACCGACGGCGCAATAGACCATGCAGGCACCGTCCAGCACGCGCATCGAGCGCTCGACTTCAATCGTGAAGTCGACGTGCCCGGGGGTGTCGATGATGTTGATGCGGTGCTCGGGTCGAGCCAGGTCCATGCCCTTCCAGAAGCAGGTCGTGGCAGCAGAGGTGATCGTGATGCCACGCTCTTGCTCTTGCTCCATCCAGTCCATCGTGGCGGCGCCGTCATGCACCTCACCGATCTTGTGGTTCACGCCGGTGTAGTAAAGGATGCGCTCGGTCGTGGTGGTCTTGCCGGCATCGATGTGCGCAGAGATACCGATGTTGCGGTAGCGCTCGATGGGGGTTTTGCGGGCCATGGTTTGCTCCAGAAGACAGGAGCCGCCAGCGGGTTGGTAGAAACCCGAGGCGGCTGAAAGACAGTGAGTTTAGAAGCGGAAGTGCGAGAAAGCCTTGTTGGCTTCAGCCATGCGGTGAACTTCGTCGCGCTTCTTCATCGCGCCGCCACGGCCTTCAGCGGCCTCCAGCAGTTCATTGGCCAGGCGCTGGGCCATCGACTTCTCACCGCGCTTGCGAGCGGATTCCTTCAACCAACGCATGGCCAGAGCCATCCGGCGGACGGGGCGAACTTCCACGGGAACTTGGTAGTTCGCACCGCCGACACGGCGGGACTTCACTTCGACCATGGGCTTCACGTTGTTCAGGGCGACCATGAACACTTCCAGCGGATCCTTGCCGATCTTCTTCTCGACCTGCTCCAGGGCACCGTAAATGATGCGCTCAGCGACGGCCTTCTTGCCCGATTCCATGATGACGTTCATGAACTTGGACAGATCGACGGAGCCGAACTTGGGGTCCGGCAGGATTTCGCGCTTGGGTACTTCGCGACGACGTGGCATGGGATTCTTCCTTCTGCTTCAGTTGGAGGTGGCGTTTGCCGGACTCCGTTGGACAACCACCGACATCTGGGGTTATCCACTTACTCGGCTGACTGACATTTCAGCAGCCGCAACAACGTTGGTTCAGTCAATGCTGACTGAGCCGAACAAACGATTTACTTCTTCGGACGCTTCGCGCCGTACTTGGAACGCGATTGCTTGCGATCCTTGACGCCTTGCAGGTCGAGCGAACCACGGACGATGTGGTAACGAACGCCGGGCAAGTCTTTCACACGGCCGCCGCGCACGAGCACAACGCTGTGTTCTTGCAGGTTGTGGCCTTCACCGCCGATGTACGAGATGACCTCGAAACCGTTGGTCAGACGCACCTTGGCGACCTTACGCAGAGCCGAGTTCGGCTTCTTGGGCGTGGTGGTATAGACGCGGGTGCAGACACCGCGGCGCTGCGGGCAATTCTGCATCGCAGGCGACTTGGATTTGGTGACCTCGGCCTCTCGACCGTGGCGCACCAGTTGATTGATGGTTGGCATAAACGACTTGTTCCCGTTTGAAGTCTGTGAGCCTTCGCTGATTTTTAGGCACGCAGCAATGCGCCGCCCAAAAGGCAAAGAGCCGAGGATTGTAGACCGGCGGGGAATTCGGCACAAGGGTCTGCCCGGATGCATGCGCCATGCCCTGTAAGCTGACGACATGGCCGCCTCCACCCCGCCCGCCGCCTTACCCAGCTTCCCGTCTTCCGCTGCAGACAAGCCGGCCATCGTCATCGACACCCAGGTCGTGATGGACTGGCTGGTGTTCCGCGACTCACGCATTCAGGCTTTGATCACCGCGGTCACTTCGGGCACGTTGCGCTGGCTGGTAGCGCCACCCATGCGCGATGAGATCCGACATGTGCTGGGTCGCGGCGTCGCGGCGAGCTATGCGCCAGATCTGGTCTTCATCGAGGCACAGTTCGACGCCCACGCGCAGCCGGTCGAGACCATCGAGCCCCAGCCCCTGGCCTCGCGCTTGGTCTGCCGCGACCCCGACGACCAGAAATTCATTGATCTGGCACTCTCGAGCCGGGCGCGCTGGCTGATCTCACGCGACAAGGCCGTGCTGGCGCTGGCCAAGCGCGCCCGGCCGCGCGGGCTGCTCATCGTGACGCCGGAACGCTGGTCGCTCGAATGAGCCCACCAAATAAAAAGCCGCCCGCAGCTTGAACCGCGGGCGGCTTCGGAGGGTAGAACCCTCGGGGCTTATTCAGCCGAGCTGTCGCCAGCGTCCACGCCAGCCATCTGTGCAGCGGCCAATTCCTCGGCCTCCTGCAGCGCGATGGCACGGCGCTCGGCGTCGTCCATGGCTTCCTTGACGCGGCGCGCCTCGTGGAAGGCCATGCCGGTGCCCGCGGGGATCAAACGCCCGACGATGACGTTTTCCTTCAGGCCACGCAGCTCGTCGCGCTTGCCCATGATGGCAGCCTCGGTGAGCACGCGGGTCGTTTCCTGGAAGGAAGCGGCCGAGATGAACGAATCGGTCGACAGCGAGGCCTTGGTGATACCCAGCAGCACGTCCGCGTGGATGGCAATCATCTTGCCTTCCTTGCGCAATCGGTCGTTGGTATCCAGCAGCTCCGAGCGCTCGACCTGCTCGTTGAGGATGTAGGTCGAATCGCCCGGGTTGGTAATCATCACGCGACGCAGCATCTGGCGAACGATCACCTCGATGTGCTTGTCGTTGATCTTCACGCCCTGCAGACGGTAGACGTCCTGCACTTCGTCGACGATGTAGCGCGCCAGTTCCTCGATGCCCAGCAGGCGCAGGATGTCCTGCGGATCCGCTGCGCCGTCGACGATCAGCTCGCCGCGGTTGACCACCTGGCCTTCGTGCACCAGGATGTTCTTTTCCTTGGGCACGAGTTCCTCGTGGGCCTTGCCGTCCGGGTCGGTGATCTGCAGGCGAATCTTGCCCTTAGTCTCCTTACCGAACGACACGGTACCGGTCTGCTCAGCGAGCACACCGACATCCTTCGGGCTTCGCGCTTCGAACAACTCCGCCACACGCGGCAGACCGCCGGTAATGTCACGGGTCTTCTGGCCTTCGACCGGGATACGGGCGAGCACTTCACCGGGCAGCAGCTCCTGGCCGTCGCGGATCTGGATCAGCGAGCCGACCTGGAAGCCGATGGCCACCGAGTGATCGGTACCCGGGATCTTGACTTCGTGGCCACCAGCGTCCAACAGCTTGACCTGCGGGCGGATCACCTTGGCCGCACCGCGGCGCTTCGGGTCGATGACGACCAGGGTCGACAGACCGGTCACCTCGTCCACCTGCTTGGCGACGGTCACGCCTTCCTCGACGTTCTCGAACTTTGCCTTGCCGGCGAATTCCGTGATGATCGGACGGGTCAGCGGGTCCCAGTTCGCGAGCACCACACCGGCCTTGATAGTCTGGCTGGCCTTGATGTTCAGGATCGCGCCGTACGGCACCTTGTGACGCTCACGCTCGCGGCCGTGCGGGTCGGAAATGACGATCTCGCCGGAGCGGGAAATCACCACCAGTTCGCCCTTGCCGTTGGTGACGTAGCGCATCGTGGCGTTGAAGCCGATGATGCCGTCCGACTTGGCTTCGACGCTGGAGGCCACCGCTGCACGCGACGCCGCACCGCCGATGTGGAAGGTCCGCATCGTCAGCTGCGTACCGGGTTCGCCGATGGACTGCGCGGCAATGACGCCGACAGCTTCACCGACGTTCACCAGGCCACCGCGGCCGAGGTCGCGGCCATAGCACTTGGCGCAAAGGCCAAAACGTGTGGCGCAGGTCAGCGGCGTGCGGACCTTGATTTCGTCGACACCAGCGGCTTCCAGCACGTCCAGCGTGTCTTCGTCCAGCATGTGGCTGGCACCCAGCAGCGAAATCTGGGTCTCGGGGTGCACAACATCGATCGCGGTGACGCGGCCGAGGACGCGGTCACGCAGCGATTCGATGACTTCACCACCTTCGACCAAGGCACGCATCGCCATGCCGTTGTCGGTGCCGCAGTCATTCTCGATGACCACCAGATCCTGGGTCACGTCGACCAGGCGACGCGTCAGGTAGCCGGAGTTCGCGGTCTTCAGCGCCGTGTCCGCCAGGCCCTTACGAGCACCGTGGGTGGAGATGAAGTACTGCAACACGTTCAGGCCTTCACGGAAGTTCGCCGTGATGGGGGTCTCGATGATGGAGCCGTCCGGCTTGGCCATCAGGCCGCGCATGCCAGCCAACTGGCGGATCTGGGCCGCGCTACCGCGGGCACCCGAGTCGGCCATCATGTAGATCGAGTTGAAGGACTCCTGGTCGACGGTCTTGCCATGACGGTCCACGGTCTTCTCGACCTTGAGGTGGTCCATCATTTTCTTGCCGATTTCGTCGCCGGCCTTGCCCCAGATGTCCACGACCTTGTTGTAGCGCTCGCCGGCCGTCACGAGACCCGAGACGTACTGCTGCTCGATCTCCTTGACTTCCTTCTCGGCGCGCTCGATCAGCGTGTGCTTCTGAGCGGGCACCAGCATGTCGTCGATGGCGATGGAGATACCGGCGCGCGTGGCGAGCTTGAAGCCGCTTTGCAGCAGCTTGTCGGCCAGCACGACGGTTTCCTTCAGGCCGCACTTGCGGAAGGAGGTGTTGATCAGCTTGCTGATTTCCTTCTTCTTGAGTGCCTTGTTGATGTTCGAGAACGGCAGGCCCTTGGGCAGGATCTCGGACAGCAAAGCACGGCCGACGGTGGTGTCCGTTAGCTTGGTCTCGGCCACGAACTCGCCCGTGTCCTTGTCCTTGGTCCACTCGACCAGACGCACGCTGATCTTGGCGGTGATCTCGACGGCACCGTTTTCCAGCGCACGGATCATCTCGGGAATGTCCGAGAAGATCATGCCCTCGCCCTTGCCGTTGGTGCGTTCGCGAGTCGCGTAGTACAGACCCAGCACCACGTCTTGCGACGGCACGATCGATGGTTCGCCGGAAGCCGGGAACAGCACGTTGTTGGAGGCCAGCATCAGCGTGCGGGCTTCCATCTGCGCTTCGATCGACAGCGGCACGTGGACGGCCATCTGGTCACCGTCGAAGTCGGCGTTGAAGGCCGAGCAGACGAGGGGGTGCAGCTGGATGGCCTTGCCTTCAATCAGCACGGGCTCGAAAGCCTGGATACCGAGGCGGTGCAGCGTCGGGGCACGGTTCAGCAGGACCGGGTGCTCCTTGATGACTTCTTCGAGGATGTCCCAGACCACCGGCGTGCCGGATTCGACTTCCTTCTTGGCAGCCTTGATCGTCGTCGCGATGCCCATGGCTTCGAGGCGCGAGAAGATGAAGGGCTTGAAGAGTTCGAGCGCCATCAGCTTGGGCAGGCCGCACTGGTGCAGCTTGAGCGTCGGGCCGACCACGATGACCGAACGGCCCGAGTAGTCGACGCGCTTGCCCAGCAAGTTCTGGCGGAAGCGACCGCTCTTGCCCTTGATCATGTCGGCCAGCGACTTGAGGGCACGCTTGTTCGCGCCGGTCATCGCCTTGCCGCGGCGGCCGTTGTCCAGCAGCGAGTCGACGGCTTCCTGCAGCATGCGCTTTTCGTTGCGCACGATGATCTCAGGGGCCTTCAGCTCGAGCAGGCGGGCCAGGCGGTTGTTGCGGTTGATGACGCGACGGTAAAGGTCGTTCAGGTCGGAAGTCGCGAAGCGGCCGCCGTCCAGCGGCACCAACGGACGCAGGTCCGGCGGCAGCACGGGCAGCACGTCCAGCACCATCCAGTTCGGCTTGATGCCGGACTTCTTGAAGGCCTCCATGACCTTCAAGCGCTTGGAGTTCTTCTTGACCTTGAGTTCGGAGCCGGTCATGTCGTTGCGCAGGCGATCGATCTCGATGTCGAGATCCATTTCCTGCAGCAGGTTCTTGATGCCCTCGGCGCCCATCAGCGCGATGAACTCATCGCCGAATTCGATGCGCTTGGCGTCGTAGTCGTCCTCGCTCATGATCGAGAACTTCTTCAGCGGGGTCATACCCGGGTCGACGACCACATACGCTTCGAAGTACAGCACGCGTTCGATGTCGCGCAGCGTCATGTCGAGCACCAGGCCCAGACGCGACGGCAGGCTCTTCAGGAACCAGATGTGCGCGCAGGGCGCGGCCAGGTCGATGTGGCCCATGCGGTCACGACGGACCTTGGTCTGGGTGACTTCAACGCCGCACTTCTCGCAGATGACGCCGCGGTGCTTCAGGCGCTTGTACTTGCCGCACAGGCACTCGTAGTCCTTGATCGGGCCAAAGATCTTGGCGCAGAACAGGCCGTCGCGTTCCGGCTTGAAGGTGCGGTAGTTGATGGTCTCGGGCTTCTTCACCTCGCCGAACGACCAGCTGCGGATCTTCTCCGGAGAAGCCAGGCCGATCTGGATGGCATCGAAATGCTCATCGGGGGTGAATTGCTTGAATAGGTCGAGTAGTCCCTTCATGCATCTGCTCCTTAGTTCTTGACCAGTTCAATGTCGATGCCAAGGGAACGGATTTCCTTGACCAGAACATTGAAGGATTCCGGCATGCCGGCTTCGATGGCGTGTTCGCCCTTGACGATGGACTCGTACACCTTGGTGCGCCCGTTCACGTCATCGGACTTGACCGTCAGCATTTCCTGCAGGATGTAGGAGGCGCCATAGGCTTCAAGCGCCCAGACTTCCATTTCGCCGAAACGCTGGCCGCCGAACTGCGCCTTGCCGCCCAGCGGTTGCTGCGTGACGAGCGAGTACGGGCCAGTCGAACGGGCGTGCATCTTGTCGTCCACCAGGTGGTGCAGCTTCAGCACGTGCATGTAGCCGACGGTGACCGGGCGCTCGAACTGCTCGCCGGTGCGGCCGTCGCACAGCCAGGCCTGGGTGCGCGTAGCGGTCAGGCCCTTCTTGGCGGCAATGTCGTCCGGGTACGCCAGCTTGAGCATGCCGCGGATTTCTTCTTCCTTGGCACCATCGAAGACCGGCGTCGCGAAGGGCACGCCCTTGGCGAGGTTCGCGGCCATCTCCAGCACTTCGTCGTCCGTCAGGTCTTCGATGCGTTCCGTCTTGCCACCGCTCTGGTTGTAGAGCTGGTCGAACAGCTTGCGCAGCTCGGCAACCTTGGTGTGCTGCTGCAGCATGTCGCCGATGCGCTGGCCGATGCCCTTGCCGGCCCAGCCCAGATGCACTTCGAGAACCTGACCCACGTTCATCCGCGAGGGCACGCCCAGCGGATTCAGCACGATGTCGGCAGGCGTGCCGTCGGCCATGTAGGGCATGTCTTCGATCGGGGTGACCTTGGACACCACACCCTTGTTGCCGTGACGGCCGGCCATCTTGTCGCCAGGCTGCAGGCGGCGCTTGACGGCCAGGTAGACCTTGACCATCTTCAGCACGCCAGCGGGCAGCTCGTCGCCCTGCGTCAGCTTCTTGCGCTTTTCTTCAAAAGCCAGGTCGAAGCTGTGGCGAGTCTGGTCGAGCGAGTTCTTGATCGACTCGAGCTGGTTGGCGATGTCTTCCTCGGCGGGACGGATGTCGAACCAATGGAACTTCTCGACCGAGGCCAGGTATTCCTTGTCGATGGCCGTGCCCTTGGCGATCTTCTGCGGGCCGCCGTTGGCGAGCTTGCCGACGAGCAGCTTCTCGATACGGTCGAAGGCGTCGCTCTCGACGATGCGCAGCTGGTCGTTCAGGTCCAAGCGGTAGCGCTTGAGCTCGTCGTCGATGATCTGCTGGGCGCGCTTGTCGCGCTGGATGCCTTCACGGGTGAAGACCTGCACGTCGATGACGGTGCCGTTGGTGCCTTGGTCGACACGCAGCGACGTGTCCTTCACGTCCGAAGCCTTCTCGCCAAAGATGGCGCGCAGCAGCTTTTCTTCCGGCGTCAGCGTCGTCTCGCCCTTGGGCGTGACCTTGCCGACCAGCACGTCGCCCGGGTTCACCTCGGCACCGACGTAAACGATGCCCGACTCGTCCAGACGGCCGAGTTGTTGCTCCGACAGGTTCGGGATGTCGCGGGTGATTTCCTCGGCGCCCAGCTTGGTGTCACGCGCATTGACCACCAGTTCCTCGATGTGGATCGAGGTGTAGCGGTCTTCGGCGATGACGCGTTCGGAGATCAGGATCGAGTCTTCGAAGTTGTAGCCGTTCCAGGGCATGAACGCGACCAGCATGTTCTGGCCCAGGGCCAGTTCACCGATGTCGGTGGACGCGCCGTCGGCAATGATGTCCTCGGCCGCCACCTTGTCGCCACGGCGCACGATCGGGCGCTGGTGGATGTTGGTGTTCTGGTTGGAACGCTGGTACTTGATCAGGTTGTAGATGTCGACACCGACCTCACCGGCCACGGTCTCGTCATCGTTCACGCGGATCACGATGCGGTTCGTGTCGACGTAGTCGACCACGCCGCCGCGGCGAGCCGCGACCACCGTACCCGAGTCCTTCGCAGCCACGCGCTCGACGCCCGTACCCACGAAAGCCTTCTCGGGACGCAGCACAGGCACGGCCTGGCGCTGCATGTTGGCGCCCATCAGTGCGCGGTTCGCGTCGTCGTGCTCGAGGAAGGGCACGAGCGAAGCTGCGACCGACACGATCTGCGTCGGCGCCACGTCCATGTACTGGATGCGCTCAGGAGACGTCAGCACCGACTCGCCGTTTTCACGGGCCGAGACCAGCTCGTCCGTCAGCTCGCCGGTCGTGTTCAGCGTCGCATTCGCCTGGGCGATGACGTACTTGCCTTCCTCGATGGCGGACAGGTAGTCGATCTGGTCGGTGACGTGACCGTCAACAACGCGGCGATACGGCGTTTCCAGGAAACCGTACTCGTTGAGCTGAGCGAACAGCGCCAGCGAGTTGATCAGGCCGATGTTCGGGCCTTCCGGCGTTTCGATCGGGCAGACGCGGCCGTAGTGGGTCGGGTGCACGTCGCGGACTTCGAAGCCAGCGCGCTCGCGGGTCAAACCACCCGGGCCAAGAGCGGAAACACGACGCTTGTGCGTGATTTCCGACAGCGGGTTGGTCTGGTCCATGAACTGCGACAGCTGCGACGCACCGAAGAACTCCTTCAGCGCCGCGGAGATCGGCTTGGAGTTGATCAGGTCGTGCGGCATCAGGGCTTCGGTCTCGGCCTGGCCCAGACGTTCCTTGACGGCCTTCTCGATGCGGGCGAGGCCCGAGCGGTACTGGTTTTCGGCCAGTTCGCCCACGCAACGCACGCGACGATTGCCCAGGTGGTCGATGTCGTCCACTTCGCCGCGGCCATTGCGCAGCTCGACGAGGATCTTGACGACGTCAAGGATGTCCTCGTTGGACAGGTTCATGTTGCCTTCGGGCGTGTCACGGCCGACGCGCGCGTTGAACTTCATGCGGCCGACACGGCTCAGGTCGTAGGTGTCGGTGCTGTAGAACAGGCGGTTGAACAGGGCCTCGACGGCGTCTTCCGTCGGCGGCTCGCCGGGGCGCATCATGCGGTAGATGGCGACGCGGGCGGCCAGCTGCGTTTCGGTCTCGTCCGAGGCCAGCGTCTGGCTGATGTAGGCACCTTCGTCCAGCTCGTTCGTGAACAGGCACTGGATTTCCTTGACGCCGGCCTGGCGCAGCTTCTTCAGCAGCGCGTCGGTCAGTTCATCATTGGCCTTGGCAATGATCTCGCCGGTGTCGGCGTCGATCATGTTCTTGGCCAGCACGCGGCCGACCAGGAAGTCCTCGGGCACCGAGATGTGCTGCGTGCCGGACTGCTCCAGCTGGCGCGCATGGCGGGCCGTGATGCGCTTGTCCTTCTCGACGATGACGGCACCCGACTTGTCGACGATGTCGAAGCGGGCGACTTCGCCCTTCAGGCGGTCGGCAACGAATTCGAGCTGCGCGCCAACATCCATCAGGCGGAAGTTGTCGAACACGAAGAAGTGGGCCAGGATCTGTTCCGGCTTCAGGCCGATGGCCTTCAGCAGGATGGTGACCGGCATCTTGCGGCGGCGGTCGACGCGGAAGTACAGGATGTCCTTCGGGTCGAACTCGAAGTCCAGCCAGGAGCCGCGGTAAGGAATGATGCGAGCGCTGAACAGCAGCTTGCCCGAACTGTGGGTCTTGCCCTTGTCGTGCTCGAAGAACACGCCAGGTGAGCGGTGCAGCTGCGACACGATGACGCGCTCGGTACCGTTGACGATGAAGCTACCGTAGTCGGTCATCAGGGGCACTTCGCCCATGTAGACCTCTTGCTCCTTGATTTCCTTGACCGTCTTGGCCTGCGGGCTCTCACGGTCATAGATGATCATCTGCAGGCGCGCGCGCACGGCGGCTGCATAGGTCAACCCACGCTGTTGGCACTCACGGGTGTCGAACGGCGGCTTGGCGATGTTGAACTCGAGGAACTTCATCTCGACGAAACCGTTGTGCGAAACAATCGGGAACGCCGAGAGGAAGGCCGCCTGCAGCCCTTCGGGCTTGCGTTTGGCGGCGGGCACGTCCTTTTGCAGGAAGGCCACGTAGCTGTCCTTCTGCATCGTGAGCAGATAGGGAACGTTGAGAACGCTCTCGCGCTTGCCGAAGCTCTTGCGGATCCGCTTGCGCTCGGTATAGCTGTAGGGGGTTGCTTGCGCCATAAACACTCCGTGTCGAGCCCACCCCTGGCCGTGGGGCGAGCCGCGTCGGCGACTGGCTGGCTCACTCACCCAGAACGGGCGGCTGCCTAGCTTGGTGGTTGGCCACTACCAACCGCTGGCGGACAACTTCGGCATTGCACCGAAGTCCGACCAAACTGGTTCTCTGCAGTCGGATCAGAGAACACGTGAAAGAACCGCGCATCATACCCGCGCGAGGTCTTTCACCTGTTCTCAAGCAGGATTAACCCGCAAAGACAAAAAAGGGGAAGCCCAAAGGCAACCCCTTTTCTAGTCAGTGGGGCCGGACCTGCTGCACAGGCCCCACCCCAAAGTCTTACTTCAGCTCAGCCTTGGCGCCGGCTTCCACCAGCTTCTTGACTGCAGCTTCGCCGTCGGCCTTGGAAACGGCTTCCTTGACGTTCTTCGGAGCGCCGTCGACCAGGTCCTTGGCTTCCTTCAGACCCAGGCCCGTGATTTCACGGACGGCCTTGATGACGGAGACCTTCTGCGCGCCGGCTTCGGTCAGCACGACGTTGAACTCGGTCTTCTCTTCAACGGCAGCAGCGGCGCCGCCGCCGGCGCCACCGGCGGCCGGAGCAGCCATCGAAGCGGCGGACACGCCGAACTTCTCTTCAATTGCCTTGACCAGATCGTTCAGCTCCAGAACGGTCATGCTGTCCAGCGAGGCCAGGAAAGCGTCTTTATCGAATGCCATGATGAATTTCCTTAAAACAGATTGATTGCGTGTAACGCGTAGTTCGTCGATCAGGCGGCAGCCGGGGCTTCTTCAGCAGCAGCTTCCGTAGAAGCGGCGCCTTCGCCACGCTTTGCAGCCAGGGCAGCCAGCACGGCCGCGGTGCGTTGCACCGGCGACAGCAGCAGGCCTGCGATTTGCGACAGCAGCACTTCCTTGCTCGGGACGGATGCCAGCGCCTTCACGCCGTTCACGTCCAGAGCCTTGCCACCGTACGCACCGCCCTTGATGACGAGCTTGTCGTTGGTCTTGGCAAAGTCAGCGATGACTTTGGCAGCCGCGACAGCGTCTTCCGAAAAGCCGTAGATCAGCGGGCCGACCATGCTCTCCGAAGCAGCCTCGAACGGGGTGCCGGCGACAGCGCGACGCGCCAGGGTGTTCTTCAGCACGTGAAGATACACACCTTGGGCGCGCGCGGTGACGCGCAGCTTGTTCAAGGCTTCAACGGTGAGGCCACGGTACTCGGCCAGCGCCAGCGTCTGCGACTTGGCAGCTTGCGCTGCGACGTCGGAGACAACGACTGCCTTCTCGTTGCGATTGAGACTCAAGGTCTACTCCTCACATTTGCTCTCTCGGCCTTGCGGCTTTGGGAGCGCCAGGGATTCAGCGACCATCTGTCAGGAAACCCACCCCGATGGCTCGGAGCAGCAAACCCTTCAGCGGGACCGCCATCTGCGTTGGTTCTCAACTTGCGCCGAGATTTAAGGGGTCTCCACCAACGGTCTTGGATGACGCGCCGCCCCGGCGAACCGGAGCAGCGCCCCACCAATCTTGTTGCCCAGGGCCAGACTCGCCCCGAGCAGATTCAGTGCATCAAGCTGCGTTGGCTTGAGCGTTGATCGACGCGATTTCGACGCGGGCGCCGACGCCCATCGTCGAGGACACGGCGACCTTGCGCAGGTAGATGCCCTTGCTCGACGCCGGCTTGCTCTTGTTCAGAGCTTCGATCAGCGCGCGCAGGTTGCCTTCCAGCTTGTCGGTGTCGAACGAGCGACGGCCGAGGGTGCCGTGGATGATGCCGGCCTTGTCGACGCGGAACTGGACCTGGCCAGCCTTGGCGTTCTTGACGGCAGTGGCGACGTCCGGGGTCACGGTGCCAACCTTGGGGTTAGGCATCAGGCCGCGCGGGCCCAGGATCTGACCCAGAGTACCGACGACACGCATCGTGTCGGGCGAGGCGATGACCACGTCGAAGGGCATGTCGCCCGCCTTGACGCGCTCGGCCAGGTCTTCCATGCCGACGACGTCGGCGCCGGCGGCGCGGGCTTCATCAGCCTTGGCACCTTGGGCGAACACGGCGACGCGCTTGGTCTTGCCGGTGCCGTTGGGCAGCACGACGGCGCCACGAACGACCTGGTCCGACTTCTTGGCATCGATGCCGAGCTGAACGGCGACGTCGATAGATTCATCGAACTTGGCCGAGGCCAGGCTCTTGACCAGGTCCAGGGCTTCGGTCAGCGCGTACAGCTTGGTCGACTCGACCTTGCCAGCCAGCGCCTTTTGCTTCTTGGTGAGCTTGGCCATGTCAGACCCCTTCCACGATGATGCCCATCGAGCGGGCGGAGCCGGCGATGGTCTTGACTGCGGCGTCCATGCTGGCGGCCGTCAGGTCCTTGGTCTTGATCGTTGCGATCTCTTCCAACTGGGCGCGGGTCAGCTTGCCGACCTTATCCAGGTGGGGGCGCTGCGAGCCCTTCTCGATCTTCGCGGCCTTCTTGATCAACACGGTCGCCGGGGGCGACTTGATGACGAAGGTGAAGCTCTTGTCTGCGAACGCGGTGATGACCACCGGCAGCTTCATGCCGGGCTCGAAGCCACCAGCCGAAGTCTGGGCGTTGAACGCCTTGCAGAATTCCATGATGTTCAGGCCACGCTGACCAAGCGCGGGACCCACCGGGGGCGAAGGGTTGGCCTTGCCGGCCGGAATTTGCAGCTTGATGAAGCCGACAATCTTCTTTGCCATGTTTTCTCCAATCCAGTGCCCGGGCGGCAAGCCTGAACACCTGAGTGCTAGCGCATCGGACTCGGACCGAAGTCCTTACCTTTGCTCCTCTTGTCCGCCTCTCGTTGCAGACTGATCACGGGTCGACGTTAGGGGACGCCGGCCGAACCCAGGATTCTACTCTGCTGCTCAAATTTCAGGCTATGCAGCCCTTCACTTGGACGTCAGAGGTGCGCGTCGGACCTTTTGCCTTAGCCCTGCGGGCAGCGGCGAAAAGTTTGACGACGCGTCGTCAAACTTTTTCGACCTGCGAGAAGTCCAGTTCCACCGGCGTCGCGCGGCCGAAGATCGTGACCGACACACGCACCTTGGACTTGTCGTAGTTGACCTCTTCGACCGAGCCGTTGAAGTCGGTGAAGGGGCCTTCCTTGACGCGCACGACCTCGCCGACCGTCCACTCGACCTTGGGCCGTGGCTTCTCGACGCCTTCCTGCATCTGGTTGACGATCTTCATGACCTCGGCCTCCGAGATCGGGGCCGGGCGGTTCTTTGCGCCGCCCACAAAGCCCGTCACCTTGGACGTGTGCTTGACCAGATGCCAGGACTCGTCGTCCATCGCCATTTCCACCAGCACATAGCCCGGGAAGAAGCGGCGCTCGGTGACGGCTTTCTTGCCGTTCTTCAGCTCGACGACTTCTTCGGTTGGCACCAGGATGCGGCCGAACTTGTCCTGCATGCCGGCGCGGTCAATGCGCTCGCGCAGGTTGCGTTCGACAGCCTTTTCCATGCCCGAGTAGGCATGGACGACATACCAGCGCTTGGGCAGGCCCGTCGGGGCTTCGGTCGTGACGACTTGTTCTTCAGACATCAAGATTCCTTGCGATCAGCGCTTCCAGCCCAGGATCAGGTCGTACAGCACCCATTCCAACGTCTTGTCCGTCATCCACAGGAAGAGCGCCATGACGACGACGAAGGCAAACACATAGCCCGTCATCTGGGTCGCTTCCTTGCGGGTCGGCCAGACCACCTTCTTGACTTCACGCGTCGAGTCGCGGCCGTAGGCGATCAGCGCCTTGCCGTGTTCAGACGTAAAGAAAGCCGCCACGCCGGCGGCCAACAACACGAGCAGCGAGGCCCACTGCGCCAGCGGGCCTTGCTTGGACAGGCCGTAGTAGGCCGCCAGCGCGCCAATCAGCAGCAGTACCGCAACGGCCAGCTTGGCCTTGTCGGCGCCGCTGGTCACGGTCTCGACCTGGGGAGGATTCGCCATCACTTCACTTTCACGCGCCGCTTTGAAGCGGCTGTCAGACGCTGCCAAGGTTTGTCGCCATCAGCAGCAAGGCCCGCCGAGATCTCTCTCGCGGGCCGATGCTTGTTGCCAGGAAACCAACCGTCGTGATCAGCGACTGTTGGCAGGGGCAGAGGGTCTCGAACCCCCAACCTTCGGTTTTGGAGACCGACGCTCTGCCAATTGAGCTATGCCCCTGTGGCCTTGAAAAACTTACGCGAGGATCGTGGCGACGACGCCCGAGCCGACGGTACGACCGCCTTCACGGATGGCGAAGCGCAGGCCAGTTTCCATCGCGATCGGCGCGATCAGCTTCACGGTGATGCCGACGTTGTCGCCCGGCATGACCATTTCCTTGTCCTTGGGCAACTCGACGGCACCGGTCACGTCCGTGGTACGGAAGTAGAACTGGGGACGGTAGTTGTTGAAGAACGGCGTGTGGCGGCCGCCCTCTTCCTTGGACAAGACGTAGATCTCGGCCGTGAAGTGGGTGTGGGGCTTGATCGAGCCGGGCTTGGCCAGAACCTGGCCGCGCTCGACGTCTTCACGCTTGGTGCCGCGCAGCAGGATGCCGACGTTGTCGCCTGCTTGACCTTGGTCCAGCAGCTTGCGGAACATTTCGACGCCGGTGACGGTGGTCTTCTGCACGTCGCGGATGCCGACGATTTCGATTTCTTCGCCGACCTTGATGATGCCGCGCTCGACGCGGCCGGTCACGACGGTGCCGCGGCCGGAGATCG
>NZ_JBFUMK010000043.1:0-12068 GCF_054049415.1 Roseateles sp. P5_D6
GACGTGTACATGCCGGCGCCCATGTAGACGCGCTGATCGTTGTTCGGATCGACGGCGATGCTCTCGACGCCGTGGAAACTGGCCTCGCCGCCACCGAAGCCCAGGCCGTCGGTGATGGGCACCCAGGCCGACGTGGCCTGGTTCCAGCGGTAGGCGCCACCGATGTCGGTGCGCGCGTACAGCAGGTTGGCGGTGGTCGGGTGGAAGACCAGGCCCGTGACGTAGCCGCCGCCGCCCCACTTCGCGCTCGTCCAGGTTCCCACCTTGATGGAGAACGTCTGCTGGGTCTTGGCGCCGCAGCTGTTGGTGTAAGTGGCGGTGGCCGTGCAGGCCGCGGGCGGCTGGATGGTCTGCTCGCGTGCTGCACCGGCGGTGCCGCAGCCGCTCCAGCTCCACATGCCGCCGGATGTCGGCTGCGGGCCTAGGATGGCCGAGGCGCCGGTCTTGATGGTGGCCGATGCCGTTTGCGTCCACGCACCGTTGGCGTTGATGTAGGGTGTGATGGCCGTCGGCTTGCAGGCGGCGCCAAGCGTGGCGTTGGCCGAGCCGGAGTTGTAGCTGCCGCCGTTGGTCGTGAACTTGACCCAGTACCAGTAGCGCGTGCCGATGTTGCCCGAGGCGTCGGTGTAGCTCCTGGCGCTGCTGCCCGGCACGGCGATGCGGGTGCGGCCGTTGGGGTCGGCGTCGGTGTCGCGGAAGATCTCCAGCGACGTGACGGTGCCACTGACGGTCCAACCCAGCTGGACGTTGCTGGCCGTGCCGGTGGCCGTCAGGCAGACGGTGGCGCCGCCGCCGCTGCCGCAGCTCTGCGCCAGCGCTAGCGGGGCTGCGCTCGCCCCGAAGGCGAGCAGCAGTGCGGGTATCAAAGTTTTCATGTTCTTCCTTTCAGAATGAAAGTGCTCGACCGGTCGTCTCCGCCGGATGCGAACGTTGTGGGAAGCCGGCCCAGGGCCAGGGCACGACTCCACGACAGTGAGGGATAGGGGCGGCAGGCCCCAGCCGGGAGATGGATGCGAGCCTGCCGAGCCATGGCTTCAGTTGCTGTAAAGCATGCCCCGGCCGGTGCCGCTGAAGTAGATCCGTCCGTAGATGTTCTGGTCGGCCGCGATCACGCCGATGCCACCGAACTGGTGGGCGTCGTCGTTGAAGCGCGTCCAGGTGGCGCCGGCGTCTTCAGAGCGATGCACGCCCCACACGCCGTTGATCACGCCCACGACGTAGACCGCGGCCGAGTACGGCGCGCCGGCTTTGGCCTTGCCCAGCGCGATGACGCTGGCGCCCTGCACCTGGGCCCATTGGTTGCCATTGAAGATCGACGCGAAGTTGCTGAGCTTGGCCCAGGTCGCGCCCGAATCTGTCGAGCGGTACACCGTGTTGCCGTCGGCCAGCCAGAGCTCGCCCTCGACGTTGGGGTTGACCGCCAGCGAGGTGTTCGCGAAGTAGTTCGGGGCCAGTCCCGCGTTCACCGAACCCTGGCTCAGCGTGAACGTGCGGCCTCCGTCCGTCGAGACGTAAACCTTGCCCGGCGTGCCCCACCAATTGCCGCCGGAATCGTAGGCATAGACCTTGTTCGGGTTCTTGCGATCTGCGGCCAGGTGGTAGCCGCGGCTGTAGATGTCGTTGATCGCCGGCAGGTTGGTCGGGACCCAGGTGGCACCGTTGTCCGTGGTGTACGACGGCACCGAGTTGCCGGGTGCCCAGACCGCCTTGTTGCGAGCGGTGACCGCGATGCTTGCTTCCTGGTTCGTGTTGGTCGCGACACCGGGCGCGTTGGTGGCGAACTTCGTCCAGGTCTTGCCGCCGTCGCCGGACCAGAAGCCGAAGCCGGTGCCGTTTTCGTGGCTGTAGCCGATGGTGGCCACGTATTGTGGGTCGGACCACGCCATGTCGGCGGCGAAGCCATTGCTCCAGCCGGTGCCCGGCGTCAGCGTCGGCTTGGTCGCGAGGTTGGTGTGCAACCAGGTGCCGACGTCGCCCGAACTGTTGACGACCGCGTACGTTGCGCCGGCCGGTGGCGTGGCCAGGCTCAGGACGGCGGTCTCCTCGATGCCGTTGATCGTGCTGCCCCAGGTGGGCGTGGCCGAGGAGGCGTTGCGCGTCTCGACGATGCCGCCGCCGGAGACATGCAGGATGTGATCACGGTTGGACGGATCGATCTCGACATCGTCGACCCAGCCCGCAGTGACCTCGCCCGGCGTCACCGCTTCGATCTCGCGCCAGGTCCTGCCGGCGTCGTCGGACAGCTGCACGATCTGCTGGCCGCTCCAGTTGCCCCAGGAGTTGGTCACGCCCAGTGCGATGCGGGTGGTCGCGCCGCTGCCGTAGACCGACACGCCGCCAAAGCCGAAGTTGGTTCCGCCGATCGGGTCGACGCTCTTGAGCAGGGTCCAGTTGCTGCCGTCGAACTTGTAGAACCGGCCTGGGCCGCCGGCGCCTGGCCCGGCGTCCTTGGTGAAGGCGATGTAGAACATGCCGTCCGCAGCGCGTGCCATGTGCGGGATGTGGTAACCGGCGACCGGGACAGTGACCGGCGTCCAAGAGGCGCCGCCATTGGTCGACTTGTACAGGCTTGAGCCCAGGCCCGCTGCATTGGCGTAGTCCGGGGCGACGGCCGCGTAGATCGTCTGCGTGGCCGAGCCGCTGCCCTTGGTGCTGGTGTCGTAGACGACCGTCTCGACGCCCATGGCCGTGCCGCCGTTGGCGTTGATCTGGTCCGCGGTCATCTTGAGGGTCGACAACGACGTGACCTGCGCCCAGGTGAGGCCCGAGTCGGTGCTCTTCCACAGGCCGGCCGTGCGCGAGCCGTAGAACAGCGTCGAAGGCTTGTTGGGATCGACCATCAGGCGTTCGCCGATGGCCCGGCCGGGGTTGTTGCCACCCAGCGGGAAGGGCAGGGCGGCGGAGGTCCAGGTGTCGCCGCGGTTACTGGACATGTACAGGCGGCCGTTGCCTTCAGACACGTACATGCCGGTGGCCATGTAGACGAGCTGGTCGTTGTTCGGATCGACGGCCATGCTTTCGACGCCGTGGTACCGGGCCTCTGCTGCACCGAAACCCAGGCCGTCGGTGATGGGCACCCAGGACGACGTGCCCTGGTTCCAGCGGTAGGCGCCGCCGACGTCGGTGCGCGCGTACAGCAGGTTGGCGGTGGTCGGGTGGAAGACGAGGCCGCTGACGTAGCCGCCGCCGCCGAACTTCGCGCTTGCCCAGGTGCCGACCTTGATGGAGAAAGCCTGCTGGGTCTTGGCGCCACAGCTGTTGGTGTAGGTGGCGGTGGCCGTGCAAGCCGCGGGCGGCTGGATGGTCTGCTCGCGCGCTGCACCGGCGGTGCCGCAGCCGCTCCAGCTCCACATGCCGCCGGACGTCGGCTGTGGGCCGAGGATGGCCGAGGCGCCGGTCTTGATGGTGGCCGACGCCGTCTGGGTCCACGTGCCGTTGACCTTGACATAGGGCGTGATGGCCGTCGGTGTGCATGTCTGCGCCAGGGCTGGCGAGCCGGCAACGGCTCCCAAGGCGAGCATCAGGGTTCCCAACTTCAGTCTCATGGTTCTACCTTTCTGGTGAAGGTGCTCGGCCGGTTGTCTCCTCCGGTCACGAGCGTTATGGAGAGGCCGGCTCAGTGCTTGGGCTCTACCTCGGGGTGTTCGAAGTCGGCCGCGCCCACGCGGGCGCGGCCTTGGCTGTTCAGGCGGAGTTCGAGGTGCTGGCCGCGGTAGCGCAGCGCGACCTTGGCGCGCGCAGGGCCGCGCAGCTGCAGGCGGCTGAGTTGCCCGTCCTTCCAATCCACGTCCAGCGTCAGGGCGCCGTGCGCACGCACGCCGTGCAGGCTGCCTGCTGGCCAGGCCTTGGGCAGGGCAGCCAGCAGATGCACCTCGCCGCCCCAGGACTGCACGATCATTTCCAGGATGGCGGCGGCGCCGCCGAAGTTGCCGTCGATCTGGAAGGGCGGATGGGCGTCGAACATGTTGGGGTAGGTGCGCGCCGGCCCCAGCAGGCCCTGCAGGACCTTGTAGGCCCGCTCGCCGTCGCCCAGGCGCGTCCACAGCGCCAGCCGCCAGGCGGTGGCCCAGCCGGTGCTTTCGTCGCCGCGGGTGTTCAGCGTCTTGCGGGCGGCCTGAGCCAGCGCGGGTGTGTCGCGCACGTTGATTTGCTCGCTGGGGTAGACGGCGTACAGGTGCGAGACATGGCGGTGCTGTTGGTCGGTGGCCGACGCATCCCAGTCCTCCAGCCATTCCTGCAGTTGGCCCTGCGCGCCGATGCGATCAGCCGGCAGGCGGGCTCGCGCCTTGCGGACGGCAGCAGTGAATGCCGGGTCGTCCTCGCCAAGCTGTGCCTGTGCCGCAATGGCCGCGTCGAACAGGTCGCGCAGGATCTGGCGGTCCATCGCCGGCCCGGCGCACATGGCGATGTCGGCATGGTGGTTGTTCTCGGGCGAGAGCGACGGCGAGGTGACGAGGCCGCGGCCCTTGGGGTCTTCGACCAGCGTGTCGAGGAAGAACTGGGCCGCGCCGGTGAGCAAGGGGGCGAGCCGGCGCAGCACCGCAGGGCTCGGGTTGTACTGGTAGTGCTGCCACAGCGTCGTGCAAAGCCACGCGCCGCCCGTGGGCCACATGCCCCACAGCGGGCCATCGATGGGCGCGGTGGCGCGCCAGAGGTCGGTGTTGTGGTGCGCGACCCAGCCGCGCGCGCCGTAGCTGTTGCGGGCCGTGCGCGCGCCGGCGACGGCGAGGTCCTCGACCATCTTCAGCAGCGGCTCGACACACTCGCCCAGGTTCGCCGGCCCGGCGGGCCAGTAGTTCATCTCGGTGTTGATGTTGATCGTGTACTTGCCTTCCCAGGGCGGGTGCAGCACTTCGTTCCACACACCCTGCAGGTTGGCCGGCTGGCTGCCCGGGCGCGAGGACGACAGCAGCAGGTAGCGCGCGTACTGGACGTACATCGCGGCGAGCGCGGCGTCGGGCTGCCGGGGCACGCCCTTGATGCGGGCGTCGGTGGAGCGGGCATTGGCTTCGTGGCCGCCGAGGTCGATGTGCAGGCGGCGGAACAAGGCGCGGTGGGCCTTGAGATGGTCGTCGCGCAGCTTGGTGAACGGCTTGCGCGCGGCAGCGGCGGTGCGCTGGCGCACGGCGGCCACGGGGTCGCCGCTGGTGTCCTGCCAGTTCACATAGCTGGTCTCGCCGGAGACAAGTAGCGTCAGCTGGCGCGCGCCGCGCACGCGCAGCCGGTCGCCGCTGGCCTCGATGTGGCCATCGCCCACCGCCTGCACGCGCAGCGCATAGCGCAGCTGGCCCGGGATGCCGAAGGCCTGCACATTTCGGCCCTCGATCAGCAGCGCGTCGCTGCCGTCGGCGCGGACGGCCAGCGACCCGGGCCGCTTCTCTGCAAAGAGAGATTCACGGTGGTCCCAGGGCGCGCCGACGAAGACGACGCCATCCTTGTCGTACTTGGTGTCGCCGAAGCCGCCATAGGGCTGGTAGTCGGGATGGCGATAGCCGAGGTCCAGGTCGATCGTGCCGTCGCCTTCGATCTCCAGCCGGATCACCGTCACCTGGTCCGGCACGCTGCAGAAGGTCTCGCGCCGGTGGCGGCCGCTGCCGTCGATGAAGCTGGTGGTGGCGATGGCGCTGTCCAGGTCCAGGCTGCGCCGATAGCGCGCAGCGGCCTTCACGCCGGGGAAGTCGAGCAGCAGGTCGCCGGCGGCGCCGAAGGGCATCTGCTTGATGGGCTTGCCCATCAGCGCCTCGGAGACGAGGTCGTTGGCCTCCTTCCAGCGTTCCTGGTCGATGAGGGCGCGCACTTGCGGCAGGGCCTCGCGGAACTTCGGGTTGTCCTGGACGTAGGGCCCGCCGCCGTGCAGCGTGTCGATGTTGAACTGCAGCCGCTCCTGCGCCGGGCGCCCGAAAACCATGGTGCCCAGGCGGCCGTTGCCGAGCGGCAGGGCCTCGATCCACGGGCCGGCGGGCTGGTCGTACCACAGGCTGAGTGCATCGGCGCCGACGGCGGCCGCGCCGGCCTGCACCCAGTGGGGCAGGGCACTGAGCATCGGCAGCAGCGCGGCCGAGGTGACGAACCGGCGGCGGGACGTGGGGGTGCTGTTGTTCATGCTCATTCGCAAGGAAGGGACTTCAACGTCTGCCGACGATGACGTTGAGCGACCTGACGCTGGACATCGTGCGATCGACGCTCATGTCAGCGAGCCGCTGCAGCATTTCACCGATCGCCTTGTCGGGCAGCTTGCCGATGTCTTCGGCGACGATGGAGTCGACCACTTCGTCGGCGTCCGTTTTGATCGGTGCGTGTTCATCTTGTCTCTGGTGGTTGCTCTCGGGGGCTCTGCGGCCCGGCTTGCTCTTCCCTGTCCAACGGTCCGCCTTCCTGCCTTGGCGCTTCGAGCGTCCTCCGTGCTGGCAACGCTGTCATTGCGCTCGGTTCGTCGCTTTTGGCACGATGGCTGGTCAAACCAATTTGGTCAAGCCACTTTGCCATATCCTCTTGGATTGGTCTTACCGGTGTATTCCCCAATATCGTTTCACTGGGTGTCGGCGATGAGCGGTGCGGCGCGCGAGATTGATTGCGATACCATTTGGTCTGTCCAATTAACAACGAGCGCTGGTTCCAATGCCCAACCAACACCGCGTCGGCGAAGTGCGTCGGCAATATCAGCTGGTCGCCGACAAGATCCGTGCGCTGATCGACGCGGAGGGAATCTCCACGGGGGGGCGGCTTCCAGCGGAGCGGGAATTGGCGCTGCAACTCGGCGTTTCGCGGCCGTCGCTGCGCGAGGCGCTGATCGCGCTGGAGATCGACGGCCGCGTGGAGATCCGCGGCGGTTCGGGTGTGTACGTCAGCGCGCCGCCCATGAATGGCGAAGTCGCAACCTCATCGCTGGGCGAAAGCCCTGCCGAGTTGGCGCAGGCGCGTGTCGTGCTGGAGAGCGCGATCATCACGCTCGCGGCAGCGCGGGTGAGCAAGGCATCCTTGCAACGCGTCGAGGACGCGTTGAACGCCATGCGTGAGGACCATGCCAGTGGCCGCAAGCCTGTCGAGTCGGACCGGCGCTTTCATCTGAGCATTGCCGAGATGGCTGGCAACTCCGTCCTGGTCGGCGTGGTGGGAACGCTCTTCGACGGCCGTCACAGCCCCATCGCGTCACGCATGAGTGGCCAGGCCGAGTCCACGCACACCTGGCAGGTCGCACTCGCGGAGCACGAGGCGATCTATCACGCGCTGGAAGCCCGCAACCCGCAGGCGGCAGCTGCAGCCATGTGCTCACATCTGCTGGCCTCTCTGGGCCGCTGGGTCGGCGAGGGAACCGGCGCCGCCTGAGGCACGCCGCTGCGGTGTGCCACAGCCCGCAGCGGATACCGCGGGGGTAGGGTAGCTGGCGCCGGTCATCGACCAGCGGCCGGGACGTCACCCACCTTTTCGGCGGTTGTACACGTCGAAAACCACGGCAGCCAGCAGCACGACGCCCTTGATGACCTGCTGCCATTCGATGCCCACGCCGAGGATGGACATGCCGTTGTTCATCACCCCCATGATGAAGGCGCCGATCACCGCGCCGAGCACCTTGCCGACGCCGCCTGACGCCGAGGCCCCGCCGATGAAGCAGGCGGCGATCACGTCGAGCTCGAAGCCCAGGCCTGCCTTGGGCGTGGCCGTGTTGAGGCGGGCCGCGAAAACCAGGCCAGCGAGTGCCGCCATGACGCCCATGTTGGCGAAGCACAGCAACGTCAGCTTCTCGGTGGGGACGCCGGACAGCCGGGCGGCACGTTCGTTGCCGCCGAGGGCGTAGATGCGCCGGCCGAGCGTCGTGCGGCGGGTCACAAAGACGTAGGCGGCGATCAGGATGCCCATCAGCAGCAGCACATTGGGCAGGCCCTTGTACGAGGCCAGCAGCCAGACCACCCCGGCCAGTGCGGCCGACTGGGTCAGCAGCCGCAGGCCGAAGAGCGCTGCCGGCTCGGACGCCGCGCCGAGCGCTGCGGCCTTGCGGCGCGTGGCCAGCTCCCGCCAGGCCAGCCATGCCACCAGGCCGAAGCCGATGACGAGGGAGCTGAGATGACGCTCCTCGCCCGCCGGCCAGTCGGGCAGGAAGCCGCTGCTGAGTAGCTGGAAGGATTCCGGGAAGGGGCCGATGGACTGGCCGCCGAGCAGGGCAAGCGCCAGCCCCTTGAACACCAGCATGCCCGCGAGGGTGACGATGAACGAGGGGATCTTCAGGTAGGCGACGAACCACCCCTGCAGGCAGCCAATGAGGGCGCCGGCGACCAGGCACACGGCTGCGGCCGGCAGCACGGGCCAACCCTGCTCGACCATCAGAATGGCTGCCAGGGCACCGATGAAGCCGCAGATGGAACCGACCGACAGGTCGATGTGGCCCGCGACGATCACGAGCAGCATCCCGAGGGCCATGACCACGATGTAGCTGTTCTGGAGGAACAGGTTGGTCAGGTTCAACGGCTGCAGCAGCGTGCCGTCGGTGAGCACCTGGAAGAACCCCATGATGCAGACCAGCGACAGCAGCATGCCGTAGTCGCGCAGGTGCGATGCCAGGAAATTGCGCAGGGAAGAGGAAGACATGAGGATGGGTTTCAATGGGTGCCCAAGAGGGCGTGCATGACGGTTTCCTGGGTGGCGCCGGCAGCCGGCATTTCAGCCACCAGTTCGCCCTCGTTCATCATGTAAAGGCGGTCGCACAGGCCCAGCAGCTCGGGCAGCTCCGACGAAATCATCAGGATTGCCCGACCCTGGGCGGCCAGGCTCGCAATCAGGCTGTAGATCTCGAACTTGGCGCCGACGTCGATGCCGCGGGTGGGTTCGTCGAGGATGAGCAGCTGGGGGTCGGTGAACAGCCACTTGGCCAGCACCACCTTCTGCTGGTTGCCGCCGGACAGGTCGCCGACGGCCTGCTGGACGTTGGCGCAGCGGGTGGCCAGCCGCTGCCGGAAGTCATTTGCCACCGTGCTCTCCTGCGCCTCGTCGATGACGCCGAAGCGAGAGACGCCTTCCAGCCGGCACAGGCTGGTGTTGCGGGCAATGCTTTCCTGCAGCACCAGCCCCAGGGCCTTGCGGTCCTCGGTGACATAGGCCAGCCCTGACTTGATGGCCCGCCGGACGGTCGAGACGTCGACCTGCTGCCCGCCCATCCAGGCGGAACCGCGGATGCGGCGCCCCCAGGAGCGGCCGAACACGCTCATCGCGAGCTCGGTCCGGCCCGCGCCCATCAGGCCGGCGATGCCGACGATCTCGCCGCGGCGAACATTCAGATTGACGCCCTTGATGGCTTCGCGGCCCACGTGAAGCGGGTGCTCGACCCACCAGTCGCGCAGCTCGAACAGGACTTCACCTGGGTTGGACTGCCGCTTGGGATAGCGGTCCTGCATGTCTCGCCCGACCATGGCGCGAACAATGGCCGCCTCCGCTGGCGGCGCCTCCCTGCAGTCCATCGTGGTGATGGTCGAGCCATCGCGGAGCACCGTGACGGCGTCGGCCACTTCGGCGATCTCGTTGAGCTTGTGGGAGATCAGCACACAGCTGACGCCGCGGCCGCGCAGCCGTTTCAGCAATTCGAGCAGCGCGGCGCTGTCATCCTCGTTGAGGCTGGCTGTGGGCTCGTCGAGGATCAGCAGCTTCACGTCCTTCGCGAGCGCTTTGGCAATCTCCACGAGCTGCTGCTTGCCGACGCCGATGTCCCCCACCAGCGTATTCGGTGACTCCTGAAGCCCGACCTGGCGGAGCAGCTCGACGGCCTGCTCGTGCGTGCGCGTCCAGTCGATCACGCCGCGCTGGGCGCGCTCGTGCCCGAGGAAGAGGTTCTCGGCGATGGAGAGCTGCGGAATCAGCGCCAACTCCTGGTGGATGATGACGATGCCGAGCGCTTCGCTCTGGCGTATGCCGGAGAAGCGCTGCGGCTGGCCGCCGAACCGGATCTCGCCTTCGTAGTCCGGGTGCGGGTAGACACCCGAGAGGATCTTCATCAGCGTGGACTTGCCGGCGCCGTTCTCGCCGACCACGGCGTGGATTTGCCCACGCTGGACGGCCAGGTCGACATGCTTCAGGGCGACCACGCCATGGAACTTCTTGCCGATTCCGCGCATCTCCAGCAGCGCGCTCGGCTGATTGCCTGCGGTTTCCATTTCAGTTGCCCGTTGAGTACACAGCGGGACGAGCGCCGGGCCGCTCCCTAGCCGGCCCGCACTGGCGATGTTCTTGCGGCTCGACGCCGCAAGCATCGCCGTCCCCGCGGGGGCTGAGGCCGGACGCAAGGTGCCCGGTGGGCGGCTTGTGCCTGCCGAAGGGCTGCGGCTCATGCCGCAGCGCGGTCTGCAAGACCGACCAGACTTGCTCGCGTTCAGCGACGCGAGGTTGGGCGAGGGGCAGGTTCATTTCAGCTGGCTTTCCTTGTAATAGCCGCTGTCCACGAGCACGGGCTTCCAGTTCGTGGCGTCGACTGCAACAGGCTTGAGCAGATAGGACGGCACGACCTTGGTGCCGTTGTTGTAGGTCTTGGTGTCGTTCACCTGCGGCGCGCGGCCGCTGAGCACCGCATCGACGAGGTCGGCCGTGACCTTGGCCAGCTGGCGGGTGTCCTTGAAGACGGTGGAAGCCTGGTCACCCCTCAGGATGGCCTTGACCGACGGCAAGTCGGCGTCCTGCCCGGTGATGACCGGCATGGGCTGGCTCGCGCTGCCGTAGCCGACGCCTTTCAAGGAAGAAATGATGCCGATCGACAGGATGTCCGCGGGGGACAGGACGGCATGCAGCTTCTCCTTGCCGTAGAAGGCCGACATCAGGTTGTCCATGCGCGCCTGGGCGGTGGCGGTGTCCCAGCGCAGGATGCCGACCTTCATCGCACCCAGCTGCTTGCTGCGCACGACGAGCTTGCCGCTGTCCAGGTAGGGCTTGAGCACGCTCATGGCGCCGTCGTAGAAGAAGCCCGAATTGTTGTCGTCGGGCGAGCCCGCGAACACCTCCAGGTTGAAGGGCCCCTTGCCCTGCTTCAGGCCGAGCCGGTTGACGATGGACTCGGCCTGCAGCACGCCGACCTGGAAGTTGTCGAAGGTGGTGTAGTAGTCGACGTTCTTGGACCCGCGGATCAGGCGGTCATAGGCGACGACCTTGACGCCCTTCTCGGCGGCCTTCTGCAGCACGCCGGACAGCGTGGACCCGTCGATGGAGGCGATGACCAGGGCCTTGACGCCCTTGGTGACCATGTTCTCGAGCTGGGCGAGTTGGTTGGGGATCTCGTCATCGGCATATTGCAGGTCGACCTGGTAGCCGAGCGCCTTGAAGCTCTTGACCATGTTGTCGCCGTCGGCGATCCAGCGCTGTGAGCCCTTGGTCGGCATCGAGATGCCAACGGTGCCCTTGCCCTGTGCCAGCAGCGGTGCGCAGGGTGCGAGCGTCAACAAAGCGCTCAGTGCGAGAAAAGTGGTGCGACGCATGATGTCTCCGTGTGTGTTTGGGGGGCGGTCATTTGCTCAGCGAAAGATGCGCTGGGCGAGTGATAAGGGTTTCTCCAACGCCCAGCGAGGCGTTCAGCCGCAAAAGCGGTTGACGAGATTCTCGAAGACTTCCTGGCGGCCGGAGACGGGCGCCACGTCGGTGTTGGCGGCGAGCACCTGGTCGGCGAGCTCGGTCAGCGAACGCCGGCCGCTGAGGATGTCCTGGCCGGCAGGCGCGTCCCAGCCGGCGTAGCGGCTGTCCACGGCGGCCTTCAGGCGGCCGTCGTTGACCATCTTCTCGGCGATCAGCAGCGCCTGCGCGCACACATCCATGCCGCCGATGTGGCCGTGGAACAGGTCCTCGGCATCGATGGACTGGCGGCGCACCTTGGCGTCGAAGTTCAACCCGCCCGAGCCCAGCCCGCCGGCCTGGATGACGTGGTACAGCGCGATCGCCGTCTCCGGCACGTTGTTGGGGAACTGGTCGGTGTCCCAGCCCAGCTGCGGGTCGCCGCGGTTCATGTCCAGGCTGCCCAGGATGCCCAGCGCCCCGGCCGTGGCGATCTCATGCTCGAAGCTGTGGCCCGACAGCGTGGCGTGGTTGGCCTCGATGTTGACCTT
>NZ_JBFUMK010000044.1:0-10476 GCF_054049415.1 Roseateles sp. P5_D6
GCTTGGCATCAAGCACAGCTTCACCAAGCCGTACTGCCCACAGACCAACGGCAAGGCCGAGCGCTTCATCCAGACGTGTCTGCGGGAGTGGGCCTATGGTCGCGTCTGGGCCAACAGCGGTGAGCGCACGGCCTGGTTGCCAGCGTTCCTGACCTACTACAACGCTCGACGGCCTCACTCCGCTCTTGGCTACAGCCCTCCTGCCTCCCGGCTCGGTGGGTACAACCTATCGAAACTCAACAGCTAGCCTTCGACCGTTCCTGGCTCGGCCAGCGCCGCGGCCACGTCATCCAGGCTGCGATTGCTGCTCAGGCCGAACCCGCCCACGACGCGCTGACCGGTGGCGCCGCGCCCCTTGGCGGTGTGCACGCCAACCCAGGCATTGCGGCCGGCGCGCTTGGCGGCATAAAGCCCAAGGTCGGCCAGGTTGACGACCTGCTGCCAGCTGCGTGCCTGTGGCCGCGCCGGCTCGAAGGGCACGCAGGCAAAGCCGACGGAACAGCTGACATCGAGGCGGCCGCCGTCGTCGAGCTCAAACGGCGTGGCGGCGATGACGGCGCGCATGCGCTCGGCCAGCTCCTCAGCGCGCAGGCGATCGGTGTCGCGCGCCACGGCCAGGAATTCCTCGCCACCCCAGCGCACCAGGTAATCGGACTCGCGCATCACCGAACGCAGCCGGGCGCCGAACTGCACCAGCACCGCGTCGCCCGCGGCATGGCCGTGCCGGTCGTTGATGCGCTTGAAGGCATCGATGTCGAGCAGCAGGAAGACGTTGTCCGTATCCAGCGGCTGGCCCCCGGCGGCAAGCGTCTCCTGTGATCGGCGCAGGCTGGCTGCCAGGTCCTGCTCGATGTGGTCACTCAGGAAGCGGCGGTTGTGCAGGCCCGTCAACGGGTCGGTCACGCTGCTCAACTGAAGCTGCTCTGATTTCTCTTGCAAAGCGTGGTGCATCGCCCGCAACTCGACCGTGCGCTCGCGCACCTTGTGCTCCAGCTCGAGCTGACGGTGGCGCAGCAGCCGCGTGCGCCCGGCCACCGCCGCGAGCACGAGCAGGCATAGCGCAAACACCAGGGCAGCGCGGAACCACCAGGTCTGGTGCCAGGCAGGCCTCACCGTCACCGCCAGGGCCAGTTCGCGCTCGCCCCATTGGCCGTCGCGGTTGGAGGCGCGCAGGCGCAGCCGGTAGTCACCCGGTGGCAGGTTGGTATAGGCGGCCACCCGGCGCGCCGCGTCGGCCGCCATCCAGCTGGCATCGAAGCCTTCGAGCTTGTAGGCATAGCGATTGCGTTCCGGCGCCGAGAAGTCGGTGGACGCGAACTCCACGGCCAGGCTGTTGCCGTCGGCCGGCACGTCCAGCAGCGCCGTACCACCCGGGGGCAGCGCCACAGAGCGCCCGCCGATCTGCACGTCCGCCACCAGCACGTCGGGCCGGTAGGTCCAGGCCTGCAGCTTCTCGGGCAGCACCACGGTCATGCCGCCGGCACCGCCGAACAGCAGCTCGCCGCGCTCGGTGCGCGCTGCCGAGCCCGTCCAGTAGGTCGGGAAGACCACGCCCTCGGCCCGGCGCAGCGCGCGCGCCGTCATGCGGGCCGGGTCGATACGCGCCAGACCGTTGTCGGTGCTGGCCCAGACCTGGCCCTGCAGGTCCGGCAGCAGCGCGTTGACAGTGCCGTCCGGCAGGCCCTGGGCAACGCCCACGCGCAGGATGGCTTCACCCTGGCCCGGCGCCGGCAGCACATCGATGCCGCCGCCATAGCTGCCCACCCAGAGCCGGCCTTCGGCATCCAGCATCAGCGCCGTGACGAAGCCGGCCGACAGGCCGCGCGCCAGCGTCGGGCCGGCCGGGTATTGCACGACACCACCGCTCAGGGGATCGACCCGGTTGAGGCCGTTGCGCGTTCCGACCCACAGCTCACCCGCCGCGCCGCGGGCCAGCACCATGATGCGCTGGTCGGTCAAGCCCGGTGCCGGGAGGGTGACGGGCGCGGCGCTGCCGCTGGCAATGTCCAACCGCCACAGGCCGTCGAACTGGCCGCCTATCCACAGCGTGCCGCCATCGACCAGCAGGGCCCAGGTGGATGCGGCAGGGTTGCGGCCCGCCAGGCTCACGCGACGCAAATGGCGCCCATTCGCATCGCAGCGATAAAGACCGCGCTTGGTGGCGACGAAGACGCTGCCATCCGCCACGCGCGCCATGCCCAGCACGATGTCCGGCGGCAGCGCGGCCTCGGGCCGGCTCGCATCGGGCCGCAATGCACCGGCGCGGGCACCGGTGGCGTCGAGGATGTCGATGCCGCTCTTGTGCGTGGCCAGCCACAGGCGGCCCTCGGGCATCGGCAGGATCCAGCTGATCTCGGCGCTGATGAAACGGGAGTCGAGTGCATCGCCAACCTCGGCGCTGGCGCCCAGGCGGGTCAGCACCCCGCCCTGGCGGGGGTCGTGGCGACTCAGGCCGCGGTTCGACGCAGCCCAGATCAGCCCGGACCGGTCGCGGTAGAGGGTGCGCAACGCGTTGTCCGCCAGGCTGACCGGCCAGGCCGGCACGTGGCGGATGCGCCGGCTGTCGCGCCGCTCGACGTCGACGGCCACGACACCCTGCCCCAGGGTCGCCACCCACATCTCCCCCGGCTGTGTCTCGAGCAGGCTGGTGATCTGGCTGTTGCCCAGCAGGTCCTCGTTCGCGGCGACGCCGGCCTCCCGCATTTCGACGGCTGGCGCCTCGCCGTTGTCGGCGAGCACGAAGACGCCATCGTGCTTGCCGCCGGCCCAGATGCGCCCGGCGCTGTCCTGGGCCAGGGCCTGGGGCTGGACGACGCGGCCCACCGCCAGTGGCACGGCCTGCAGCGGCGCGCCCGCGGCCGCGCGGCGGAACAGGCCCGCGGCGCTACCGATCCAGAGCTGGCCGCGGCGATCAAGCAGCAGGGTCCAGACCTGGGTGCCGGCACCGGCCGCCCAGCCGCCCACGGTGCTGGCACGCTCGATGCGCCCGCTGTCGGGATCCAGGTGGTCCAGGCCGCCGTCGGTCACGACCCACAGCCCACCCGCGCCGTCGTCGGCAATCTGCCGCACGCTGACATGGCTCAGGCCCGCGGCGCCACCGACCGGGATGGCGATGAAACGGTCCGTCGTCGGGTCATGCCGAAGCAGCCCTGCCGCGCTCGTGCCCACCCAGAGCCGCCCCTTGGCATCGCCATGCAGGGACTGCACATAGTTGTCCGGCAGGGCGCCGGGGCGCTGCGCATCGGCCTTGTAGACCTTGAAGTGGTAGCCGTCCCAGCGCGCCAGACCGCCGAGCGTGCCCACCCACAGAAAACCCTGGCCATCTTCGGCCACGGCCGTCGCGATGGCATTGGGCAAGCCCTGCTCCTGGCTGAGATGCTGGAAGCTGATGTCGGCGAGGCTGGACCAGCGCTTGGGCGCCGGTGCCGCAGTTGCCTCAGCCAGGCAGAGGGCCATGATCAGGCACAGCGCCATGCGCCAGCCAGTGGAAAGCCGCAGTCGTAACTCGCGCAGGAACACAGCAGGCCGACACAGGGCGGGCCATCGCGGCCCGGAACCGGCGATTCTCATTCACGCCGGGCCGGCCGGCGGCAAAGACGTGGCCGGCTGACGGTCTATTTCGCCGGCGCGGCCGCTACTTGACCAGCCGGTTCATCTGCGCCGCATCGAAGGCCTCGTCGCGCTGGGCGTCATCGGGCACGCAGTCACCGATCGGCCGGCCGGCCTGGGTCGACAACTTGCAGACCGCGCTCCAAAGCAGCGCGATCTGGTGCTCGTGGCCCGAGGCGCTGTCGATGAGGCCGCGCATGGCCATCGCGACCGGGTCGTCACCCTGGGTCACGCCATAGGCCGAGAAACCCATCTTGGCGGCCGCCTCCTCGCGGGCCTGTTCGCTGGCGGCCTCGATGATGCGCGCCGGGTTGCCCACGGCTGTCGCACCTGCCGGCACCGGCTTGGTGACGACGGCACCTGAGCCGATGCGCGCACCGGCGCCGACCGTGAAGCCGCCCAGCACGCTGGCATTGGCGCCGACGATGACGCCCGGGCCCAGGGTCGGATGGCGTTTGGCGCCTTTCACGAGCGAGGTGCCGCCGAGCGTGACGCCCTGGTAGATGGTGCAGCCCTCGCCGATCTCGGCCATCTCGCCAATGACGATGCCCATGCCATGGTCGATGAAGACCTTGCGGCCGATGCGCGCACCGGGGTGGATCTCGATGCCCGTCAGAAAGCGGCTCCAGTGCGAGACCCAGCGCGCCAGCCACTTGAAGCCACGCTGCCAGAACCAGTGAGCACGGCGGTGGAACATCAGCGCATGCAGGCCCGGGTAACAGGTCAGCACCTCCCACGCCGACCGGGCGGCCGGGTCGCGTTCGAGGATCAGGGCGATGTCTTCGCGCAGGCGCTGGAACATGGTGCAGCCAGGGGAGAAAGGCAGGCCAGTTTAGGTGGGGCTACTTTGAGCCTGCTGGCACTACGGTCTTCTGCATCTGTCGCGCAATGCCGCGCAGGATGTGGATTTCCTCGTTCGTGAGCCCGGCGCGGTTGAAGAGCTGGTTCAGGCGGGGCATCAGCTTCTTGGGCGCCGCGGGGTCGAGGTAGTCGATGTGCACCAGCGCTGCCTGTAGATGATCCAGCAGGCCCTGCACGGCACGCGCGTCGGCCAGTTGCGGGTCAGGCGTGCGCGCCTGCACACCGAAGCCGCCGAGGGCCTGGCGCAGGTCGTAGGCCAGCAACTGCACGGCCTGGGCAAGGTTGAGCGAGCCGTAGTCTGGATGGGTCGGGATGCTCAGCACCGCATGACAGCGGTAGACGTCCTCGTTGCTCATGCCGTAGCGCTCGGAGCCGAACACCAGCGCCAGGCGGGGCGCGGCCTCACGCGCGGCCAGCTCGCCGAACAGTGCACGTGGCTCACGCGTCGGCGGGCCAAAGTCGCGCGGCGTCATCGCGGTGGCGCAGGCGAAGTCCACGTCGTCCAGCGCCTCGGCCAGCGTGGGCACGACGCGGGCGCGTGCCAGGATGTCGGCCGCGCCGCTGGCCATGGCCACTGCCTCCTCGTGGCAGAGCACGTCGGCAAAGCGCGGCGCCACCAGCACCAGGTCCTGGAAACCCATCACCTTCATCGCCCGCGCCGTCGCGCCGACGTTGCCGGCGTGGCTGGTGTTGATGAGAACGAAGCGTGTGGATTCCACGGGTTTGTACGGAGGCTGCGGCTAGAATCGCGCGATTATCCGGGCCGCCTCCATGGGTCCCGCCGCTCTTTCCTCCCGTCAGCCCCTTCTTCCCAGCGAGTGCCACGCATGCTGCAAACGTCTCACCATCCCATGCTCAATGTCGCCATCAAGGCGGCGCGTGCGGCTGGCGCCATCATCAACCGCGCCTCGCTGGACCTCGAAGCTCTGCGCATCAACACCAAGAGCCCGAACGACTTCGTCACCGAGGTCGACCACGCCGCAGAAGGGGTGATCATCGAGACGCTGCTGGGTGCCTACCCGGACCACGGCATCCTCGCCGAAGAGTCGGGCCGCACCCACGGCGCCAAGCATTCCGAGTTCGTCTGGATCATCGATCCGCTGGACGGCACCACCAACTTCATCCACGGCCTGCCGATGTACTGCGTGTCCATCGCGCTGGCGCACCGCGGCGTCGTGCAGCAGGCCGTCGTCTACGACCCGACCCGCAACGACCTCTTCTACGCCAGCAAGGGCCGCGGCGCCTTCTGCAACGACCGCCGCCTGCGCGTGTCCAAGCGCACCCGCATGAGCGACGCGCTGATCGGCACCGGCTTCCCCTTCCGCCGTGGCGACAACTTCAAGCGCTACGTGAAGATGTTCGAAGAGGTCATGCAGCACTGCGCCGGCCTGCGCCGCCCGGGTGCCGCGGCGCTGGACCTCTGCTATGTCGCCGCCGGCTATTACGACGCCTTCTTCGAGACCGGCCTGCAGCCCTGGGACGTGGCGGCGGGCTCGCTCATCATCACGGAAGCCGGTGGCCTGATCGGCAACTTCACGGGTGAGGCCGACTTCCTGCACCAGCGTGAAGTGGTGGCCGGCAACCCCAAGATCTACGCGCAGCTGGTGACGATGCTGGCGCCCTACACCCGCGTCATCAAGGAAGAAGAGGCCGCAGCGCCCACGCTCAATGGTGATGCAGCGTCTGCGCCGGCCGAGCCGAAGAAGCGTGGCGCCGTGCGCATCAAGAAGGATGAAAGCGGCGACGCAGCACCCTGATCAGCGCCACCAGTCCCCTTCGAAGCCCTCCTCGCGAGGGCTTTGTCATTTCCTGGCCGTGAAGGAGTTGGCGACAGCGGTGACCAAGGGCTAACCCGGTCATGCGTGCGTGACTTCTGCACGGCCGCACCCCTTACCCGTGGGGGGCGGACTCGCCAGAATGCGTGCTGCAACGCGGCCAGAGCCGCTCTGTTCCCCCAATCAAACCGCCCGAAAGACGCTACTGATGTTTGCCCGCTCCGCTGTCGCTCTCGCCCTCGTCGCCGCTGCCTCCCTGGCCCACGCCGATGCCAAGGTTCTGAAGAAGGTCGCTCCCGAGTACCCCAATGAGGCCGTCAAGAAGAACATCAGCGCCGGCAGCGTGCGCGCCAAGATGACCATTGCCGGCGACGGCAAGGTCTCGGATGTCGCCATCGTCGAAGCCGAACCCAAGCGCGTGTTCGACCGTGCCGCCACCGAAGCCCTGAGCCAGTGGAAGTTCGAAGGCACCGGCGCCGCCCAGACCCACGAAGTCAAGCTGGTGTTCAAGTCGGAAGATTAATTAGACGCTTCGCTAGCCAAGCGCTTCGCTGAATCAACAAGGCCCGCGTTGCGGGCCTTGCTCTTTATGGGTGTTTCTTGCGCCGCTCAGAAGCTGTGGCGAACGCCGAATTCGGCACCGCTGCAGTTGCCGCCCGGCACCGTCGTCGCCATGCCCACGTTGAAGCGCACGCCAGTGCCCTTGTTGTCGGCGCGGGCAGCGTTGCCATACAGCGCGGTGCGCTTGGACAGGTCATGCACATAGCCGAGCGCGATATGACTCGCGTCGCTGGCCACGCCCTTGGCGCTCAAGGTCGTGTAGGCAAAGCGGACCTCCCCCTGCGGGCCCACCTGCCACCGCGCGCCCACCATGCGCGCCGTCGTCTTCGTCGTGCCGACCTTGTTCTCGCCCCACAGTCCCATCAGCTTGACCGGGCCCAACTGCCAGGCCGCACCGACATTGCTCTGCTTGTAGTCGCCCGTCGCGTAGCGGGTGCGCGTAATCGCGACCGCGGCGTTGAAGGCCTCGTTGCGCCAGCCGATGCGCATGCCCTGCAACTGGCCGTCCCTGTGCGTCGGGCCATCGCCCTGCTCGCCCAAGGCCAGCATCACGTGGGCATAGACACCACCCAGGCCCGGCGGCAGGAAGTAGCCGATGGAGTTGGACGCCCGCGCATTGGTGCGCGGCGTCGTGCCATTGGCGGGCGCGGGATAGAACAACAGCCCCGAACTGGCGACGCCATTGGGGCCGAAGGGATGCATGGTCATCGTCAGGTTGATGAAGGACGGCACATAGTCGCGGCCCAGGCGCAGTTCGCCCCAGTCACCGGACAACTGCACCGTCGCGCGGCGCGCCCAGGTCAGGCCGCCGCTGATGGAGTCCTTGTTGTTGGTGCTCGTCGCACCGCTGCTGCCGTCGTCCACCAACAGGGCCGACTCCAGCCAGAAACCAACCTTGAGCCCGCCGCCCAGATCCTCGCTGCCACGCACGCCCAAGCGGCTGGAGGCGTTGCCGTCGCTGGTGACCAGGTGGCGCTTGCCGACACCGTCGGCCTTCAGCTGCTGTACGCCGATGTCCATCAGGCCAAAGAGCTGCACGCTCCCCGCCTGCTGCGCCTGCACGCCCACAGCCGCAGTGGCCAGGGCCACAAAGCCCACCCTCCAACGTCCTGTCTTCATGGCGGTCTCCATGTGTTGTTGTGCAGGATCCGGGGCCCACCCTGGTGGGACGGGTATTCATAGCACCAAATACACCGCCACAGCAACATAAAACATATCGGTAGGCATCGTTCGCCAGCGCTCGTTCCGTGGGTGACTGATGGCGCTTTGTCCGTCGCGAAGGCCGATTCCAGCGCTCCAGCGGTTCGCCCTTGTCCAGACGGAGGTTGGCAGCCGGCGCGCCTCGTCGGCAAGCCAGGAGCACAGCGAAGGCTCCGTGGCCGTCGACCGCTCAACCGACGGGCCAGCCTACTTGGCCGCCGCGTAAACTGTCGCCCATTCTGAAGCCCTCCGCCGGGGGGCTTTGTTATTTGCTCGACGCCGATGACCCAGCCCGCTGACTTCAGCGCCCACACGCCCATGATGGCCCAGTACCTGGGCCTGAAAGCCGACTTCCCGGACACGCTGCTGCTGTACCGGATGGGCGATTTCTACGAAGTCTTCTTTGATGACGCGCGCAAGTGCAATGCGCTGCTGGACATCACGCTGACGCAGCGCGGCCAGAGTGCGGGCCAGCCCGTCGTCATGGCCGGCGTGCCGGTGCATGCGCTGGAGAGTTATCTCGCCAAGCTCATCAAGCTGGGCGAGGCGGTGGCGATCGCCGAGCAGGTGGGCGAGGTCGGCGCGAGTAAGGGGCCTGTGGAGCGCAAGGTGGTGCGCGTCGTCACGCCCGGCACCATCACCGACACCGAGTTGCTGGCCGACAAGCAGGACGCCGTGCTGCTGGCCGTCGCCGGCCACGGCCGCCGCCATGGACTGGCTTGGCTGTCGTTGACCCAGGGCGAGATCGGCCTGGCCGAATGCAGCGACGTGGAACTGCCCGCCTGGCTGGCCCGCCTGTCGCCAGCCGAGGTGCTGGTGAATCGCGAGCAGCAGCCATCGGGCGTCATGAAGGCGCGCTTCCCGGTCACGAACCGGCCGAGCTGGCAGTTCGACGCCGCTTTGGGCCAGCGCAAGCTGTGCGAACAACTGGCCGTGGCCGGCCTGCAGGGCTTCAACGCGCATGAGCTGACGCTGGCTCACGCGGCCGGCAGCGCTTTGCTGGCGTTTGCCGAACACACCCAGGGCCGGGCTCTCGCCCACGTGCGCTCCCTGCGCGTGCAGCGCAGCGGCGAGCTGCTGGACCTGCCGCCCGCCACCCAACGCAACCTGGAGCTGACGCAGACGCTGCGCGGCGAATCGTCACCCACCCTCTTCTCGCTGCTGGACACCTGCAAGAGCGGCATGGGCAGCCGCACGCTGCGCCAGTGGCTGCTGCACCCGAAGCGCGACCGCGCAGAGGCCGTCTCGCGCCACGACGCCATCGCCGCCCTGCACGACGAAGGCTTCGAGCCCCTGCGCGAAGCGCTGAAATCGGTCAGCGACGTCGAGCGCATCGCTGCCCGCATCGCGCTGCGCCAGGTGCGCCCGCGCGAGCTGACCGGCTTGCGCGCGACGCTTCAGGTGCTGCCGCAACTGCGCGCTGTGACACCCGCCGCGTTGCGCGACGCCAGCCTGAACCCGCCCGCCGACATCCAGGAACTGCTGGAGCGCGCCATCGCGCTGGAGCCGGCCATCCTGACGCGCGATGGCGGTGTCATCGCCGACGGCTTCGACGCCGACCTGGACGAGCTGCGCGGCATCCAGCAGAACTGCGACGGCTTCCTTCTCGACCTCGAAACCCGCGAACGCGCCCGCACGGGCATCGCCAACCTGCGCGTGCAGTTCAACCGCGTGCATGGCTTCTACATCGAGGTGACGCAGGGCCAGGTCGACAAGGTGCCGATGGACTACCAGCGCCGCCAGACGCTGAAGAACGCCGAGCGCTACATCACGCCGGAGCTGAAGGCCTTTGAGGACAAGGCCCTGTCCGCCAACGAGCGGGCGCTGGCGCGCGAGAAGCTGCTGTACGAGCAGGTCATCGACGCCCTGATCAGCCGCCTGGAGCCGCTGACGGCGCTGGGCCGCACGCTGGCCGGTCTGGACGCGCTGGCGGCGCTGGCCGAACGCGCCGTCACGCTGAACTGGTGCCGGCCGGAGTTCGTCACCCAGCCCTGCCTGGAGATCGAAGCCGGCCGCCACCCCGTCGTGCAGGCCCGCCTGCACGAGACCGGCGGCACGGAGTTCATGCCCAACGACTGCAAGCTCGATGCGCGTACCAAGCTGCTCGTCATCACCGGCCCGAACATGGGCGGCAAGAGCACGTTCATGCGCCAGGTGGCGCTGATCGCGTTGCTGGGATCAATAGGCAGCTATGTGCCGGCGACGAGCTGTCGCCTGGGGCCGATGGACGCCATCCACACCCGCATCGGCGCGGCGGACGACCTCGCCAACGCACAGTCCACCTTCATGCTGGAGATGACCGAAGGCGCGGCCATCCTGCATTCGGCCACCGACCAATCCCTGGTGCTGATGGACGAGATCGGCCGCGGCACGTCCACCTTCGACGGCCTGGCACTGGCGTCGGCCATCGCCAGCCACCTGCACGACAAGACGCGCGCGTTCACGCTGTTCGCCACGCACTACTTCGAGC
>NZ_JBFUMK010000045.1:0-10400 GCF_054049415.1 Roseateles sp. P5_D6
CGCATTTACTGTGGGCCGCGTACCGTTGGGCTTTGCCGTCATGTGCCAGCTCGCCTCGCCGCCCTCAGCCTTCTATGCAGTTTCTGTCCGTCGCCTCGCACCTCTTGCGCTCCGGCTTCCTTCAGACAAACCCTCGCGGGCCTGCCCTTGCCTTCGGCTCGTGGTTATCCTTGCTCACGATGAGTCCAAGTCGGTACTCCCACAGGGGACTTCCACCCCATAAGTTCGCGCCCATGCTGGGCGCACACCCATCATTGCAGCGGACCTGCGCCAGCTTTGCTGGCTGGTCCGCTGAATTCCAACGTTAGGCCGCAATCATGAAATTCGGCGTGCTCGCGGGAAACAGTCATATCAACTCCCGGATCTATCGGATGTTCGAAGAACTTCACCCATCTGATCCTGCGCTGTTTGCAAGAAAGTTCAAGACCGTACGAGACGATGAGCGATTTCACACATTTCGTGAACTGATCATCGGAGCTAAGTTCAGGCGGCAGGGATTCGATTTCCGCTATGAACACAAAGTACTGGGCAAGACCCCCGACTGGGTCAGCGTCGATGAATCGGGACAGGTTCAAGAGATTCTTGATGTAGTCACGCTTCATCAGAGGCGAGAAACTGAAACAGACATGGTGGGAACCTTGTCTACAGGCGAAGTCTGGACCGGCTGGGTCACAATTCCACCGGATCACATCTACTCAAAGATTGAGCAGAAGGCAAATGCGTATTCGGGCCTCGTGGGTACCTTGGAGAAGCCCTATGTCGTTTGCCTATTTGGTGAATTCACTGCCTGCGTAGATCCCGAAGAAGTGCAACACGTTCTGTACAGCCATCATGGCGGAGTGTTTGCAAACTCGCCGATGCTGGCTGGTGTTATTTACTTTGTTGAGCGCTCTGGAACTTACGACTTTTCGCACTTTCCAAATCCAGCAGCAACCTATCCGTCTGCTCTCCTACATGCGATATGACTGCTTGTGTCCACATGCGGCCTAACCGGTCGTCCGAGCGGACTGCCCTCGGCAAGCCTCGGTCAGCCGCTCAACTTCAACGTTATCCAGCACGATGACGATCAAGGATGCCTCCACCATAGATGCTCTCGGCCTGGACCGACTCTCGGGCGAAGCAGTGTTGACTGTTGTCGATCCCCTTGAGTGGAGCGACATCGGTGGCCACTCAACGCTCCTTGCAGAAAAGCTAAATCGCTACTTCGGGTTCGTCGAATCGGGCGAAATCTACACAAGCTATCCGGAGGCGCGCGGCCGAAGTCTGCGTATTGACATCGTTTGTCGTTTCGAACCGCCATCCGCCGCCATTGACTACCTGCGGCGCGCCGAAGCGGTGGCAGGCGAGTACCAATGCGCACTTAGCTGGAGGTTCCATGCTGGATAACCGGTCACTGCAGCGGACGGCTTCGCCGCCCGCTGCGCTTTCACGTTGGGCATCATGACCAGCCACCAACCGCCCGCTGAGCTTTTGCCGGCGAAGTTCGAAGTGCGACGACGCGCTGCGCTGGAGGATGTCCGAAAGCAAGAAGGTACAAGCACGAACGCTCGGTTCAATGAGGAGTGCGCTGCTTTCATTTCGGCCGCTACGGCCGGCGATCATGTGTATGAGTTTTGCTCTGCGGAATCGCAGTGGCGACTCGGCTTAGGCTGGGCAGGTTTTGAACTGCAGCGCAACGACTTGATTGTTGCGCGCCTTATTACACGGATGAGCTAGTGCTGAGCATCATGAGGCCCAACCTTTCGCTGCAACGGACGGCTTCGCCGTCCGCTGAGCTCCAACGTTGAACCGCATGAGATTCCGAAGCTATTTCGCTGCCTTAGCTCTTTCCTGTGCCGCGCCGGTATTGGCGGGCGGTGCCGGGCCAATGTGGGTGTTTCCGGTGATTCGGCTTTGCGTTGCGCAAGATGCGGCGTACGCCGATACCTTCCTCGGGCGCTGGATTGCAGAAGGCCGACTGAGGCTTAAGTCGCCGGAATTCACGCAGTGCGCTCGAAAGAAGCAATGGATTCCTAAATACATTTGCGCAGATCTCATGACGCGTGAAACAGAGGAATCACTGTCTCGCCGGAATCTTGAACGACTGGGTGCTTCCTGGAGCGAAGATCTCAAAGTGCTTGAAGTGGCTGGGGCATATGTTCAGGACGCGTCGGAGGCTGAGCTTGCAGAGCGACAGCTGCCTGCTTGCCCATGATCAAGCGGCCCAACCTTTCACTCCAGCGGACGGCTTCGCCGTCCGCTGAGCTTTCACGTTGGGCGACAGCTTTGTAAGTTGACCGGCCGATGATCCCGCCAGAGTGAACTTCCGCTCATGGCCGAAACGAGCTCTCTGCCACTACTTGGGCGCCAACAGCCCGTAGGTTGAGGTGAACAAAGTGAACCCCAACGGTACCGGCGCGTAGACGCTGGGGTTCGCGATGCTCATCCCATTAACCTACGGGCTGCAGCCCGCTGATTTCGGACGAAGCCCCGTGGGGGCTGGGGCTGCCTCTCGAGATTTTCATTGGACACAAATTGATGTTGAGGCTCAACAAGTTCACGCGCCGCTTGCCATGGGCGCTGATGCTGGCGCTCGTCTCGATCACGTCGGCCGCTGAGGAACGCCGTCTTTCAATGGGCTGGCGTTTCATGGCGGGGGAGATCCAGGGCGCGGAGCGGCCCGACTTCGACGACGGCGCATGGCGCCAGGTGGCCGTGCCGCACGACTTCTCCATCCTGGACAAGGCGGACGGGGCGCCACCCTTTGATCCCGCCACCGTGGGTGGCCGCGACTCCGGCTACATCCCTGGTGGCACCGGCTGGTACCGGCGTCATCTCACGCTGACTTCGGCCGAAGCCGCCCGCGTGGTCCGGCTCAAGTTCGAAGCCGTCTACATGGACTCGGACATCTGGCTGAATGGCGAGCCTGTGGGACAGCATCGCTACGGCTACACCGCATTCACGCTGGACCTGACAGGCAAGGTCAAGGCGGGCGACAACGTCATCGTCGTCCGGGCGCGCCATGTGGACTCGTCGTCGCGCTGGTATGCCGGCTCGGGCCTGATCCGCCCGGTGGCTGTGGAACTGCTGGACCCGGTGCACATCGACCCCGACAGCGTGGCGGTTGCGACCCGCGCCGCGACCGCTCAACGGGCGAACCTGGACGTTCGCACACGCCTCTCCAACCGCCAGGCCAAGCCACAGCAGGTGGAAGTGGTCACGACCGTGACCAGCGTCGACGGCAGCGAGACCGTCGCCCGTGCCAGCAAGCGTTATGTCGTGCCGGCGCGCGGCCAGATGGATGCCGGGCAAGCTCTGGCCGTGGACAAGCCCAGGCTGTGGGGGCCGTCGGCACCGCATCTCTACCTGCTTCGCCAGGAGGTGCGCGTCAACGGTGTCGCGACCGATGTGCGCTTGACCCGCTTCGGCATCCGTACCGTGGCGATCGATGCGAAAAACGGCTTGCGCATCAATGGCGAGAAGGTCCTGCTGCGCGGCGGCAACATCCACCACGACAACTACATGCTCGGCGCCGCCGGGCTTCCCGATGCGGATGCGCGCAAGGTCGCGCTGATGAAGGCGGCCGGCTACAACGCCATCCGCAACGCCCACAACCCAGCAAGCCAAGCCACCCTGGACGCCGCCGATGAGCTCGGCATGCTGGTCATCAACGAGGCCTTCGACGCCTGGCGAAACAGCAAGACCAGCGCCGACTACGCGCGCTTCTTCGCTGACAACTGGCAGAAGGACTTGGACAGCCTGATCATCAGCGGCCGCAATCACCCCAGCGTGCTGTTCTGGAGCATCGGCAACGAGATCCGGGAGCAGGGCACGCCCGAGGGCGCGAAGACCGCACGGATGTTGGTCCAGCGGGTCCGCCAGCTCGACGCGACCCGGCCGGTGACCCAGGCGGTCAGCATCGACTCCCCGACGATCGCCAGCGCCTATGGCGAGCTCGACGCGGCCGGCTACAACTACATGCCCCACCTGTTCGAACGCGACCACGAGCAATACCCGTCGCGCGTCATGTACAGCGGCGAGTCCCTGTCCCGATACGCCTTCAACTACTGGCGCCCGGTGGAGACCCTGCCGTGGGTGATCGGCGATTTCGTGTGGACCTCCTTCGACTACCTCGGCGAGGCCGGCATCGGCTGGGTGAACGCCAAGCAGGACTGGAAGACCTGGGGCCCATATCCGTGGCACCTGGCCTATTGCGGAGAGATCGACGCTACCGGGCGCAAGCGTCCCGCCGCCTACTACCGCCAGGTACTGTGGAAGACCGGCATCGACCCGATCGCGGCCTTCGTCGAGCAGCCGGCTGGCACTCGCGCCTTCCCGCACCATCCCTTCTCGGAAGGCGACCCGCACAGCGACTGGACGCTGGAGGACGTGCATCCCAGCTGGTCGTGGGGCGGCCAGGAAGGCAGGCCGCTGAACGTCGCGGTGTACTCGGAGTTCCCGGAGGTCGAACTCTTCCTCAACGACAAGAGCCTGGGGCGGCAGGCCGTTGGCCTCGCCACTGAATACAAGGCCCGGTTCGTCGTGCCCTATGCGCCGGGCCGCCTGCTGGCGGTCGGCTACCGGGACGGCAGGCGCGCTGGCCAGTGGGAGCTGCGCACGGCGGGTCTGCCGACGGCGTTCAAGGCGACCGCGGATCGGTCGCAGCTGAAGGCCAATGGTGAGGACCTGGCCTACGTGACGATCGAGCTGGCCGACAGCGACGGCGTTCCCATCTACGCGCGCGCCGGTGATCGCCAGGTGAAGGTCAGTGTGACCGGCGCCGGCGTGCTGGGCGGCGCGGGCAACGGCGACCCCGTCGATGCGAGCAGCCTGCAATCGGGCGAACGCAAGACCTTCCACGGTCGGATGGTGGCGGCAGTCCGCGCGGGCGCTTCGCCCGGCCCCATCGTGGTTGAAGTTGCCGTCGAGGGCCTGCCGACGCAGCGGATGCGGCTCGATGTGATTGCGCGATGAAACCGCAGTAGCGCAGCGCTGGTCTGGCTGCTGGCCTCGTACAAGGGCCTGCCCAACGTGCTGATGCTGATGACGGGCCTGATCGGCGTCTATACCTTTAGGACCCGCCGCACCACGCTGGGCCGGCGCATCTATGCCCACCATCGCTCACCCGTGCAAGCCCTTCAAGCTTGGCAGGTCTCCAAACCCCATTTGTTCAAGCACGCCGTATACAAACAGGCGGGTCTTGACACCTAGCCACGCGCGATGTCGTTGATCCCATATGCCGCCGCTTGCGTTGGGATTCGCGATGCTCACCCCATTAGCCTACCGAGCTCAGGCCGGCTGCAGCAGCATGCGGCCGAGCGCCTCGGGCCCGGCCGGCTGGGCATCGGGGCGCAGCAGCGCGCGGGCCGCGGCGTCGTTGCGCAGGTGCGCGTCGAAAAAGGCCGCCTCCCAGCCGCGCGTCTCGGCGTTGGCCGCTTCGTTGAAGCCGTGGGTCTGGCCCTTCATCTCCACCACCCAGGCGGGGCCGCCCACGGCGTGGGCGGCGGCCAGCACGTCGGCGGCCGGCACGTTGCTGTCCAACTCGCCGCTGACCGCAAACCAGGGCCGCTTGACGGCAGCGAGGCCGGCGAAGTCAAGGCCGAAGTTCCAGAAATTCGGGCCGGCACCCGGAGGCAGGTTCACGGGCAAGCCCATGGCCCGCGCCGCAGCCATGCCGATGCCGGGAAAGGGCACCGTCCCGAAGCCGGCCTTGATGCGCTCGTCGGCCAGGGACAGGCCGCGCCGCGCGGGGTTCAAGCCGCCCATCAGCGTGAGCACAGTCAGGCCGCCGGCACTGCTGCCGGTGGCGCCGATGCGGGCGGCGTCGATGTGGTCTGCGTAGTGTGGGTGGGCCAGCACATGGTCCAGCGCCGCGCGCACGGCCAGGCTGCGCAGGGCGAACATTTCGCTGCCGCCCGGCGTGCGCCTGTCACCGTGGTAAACGTCGACCACGATGTAGCCCTGCGAGGCCAGGTGCGCGAGCTTTCCGATGTGCCACAGCCCATGCGTGCCCTGCCCGCCGGAGTGAACGATCAGCGGGTAGCGCGCCCGCTCGTCGGCAAACAGCGGCGCCTCGCCGGGCCGCTGCATGTGCGGCAGGCGATACCAGCCGGTCTCCTCAGGGAAGGTGTAGTCGGGGCGGCGGTTGTCGGCCGGCGTCGGGTAGAACACCGTCAGCACCACCGGCAGGCTGCGTCCGGCCAGCGCCCCGGCATACGGCCAGTCCTTGGGCACCTTCACGTCGATCACCAGCGTGGCCTGGCGATCGCTGATCAGCTGGTCCAGGTACAGCGGGCCTTGCGGCGACAGGCTGCCGATGAGGTAGTCCGCCATCGGCGCTGCGGTCGCCGGCTCGGCCTTCATGCAACTGCTGCCCACCGCGTAGGGGCCGTTGCCGGTCGTCCACCCTGCGGCACCGGCCGCGCCAGCCAAGGGCGCCAGCAGCATCCCGCCCAGGAACCTTCGGCGCCCCAAGCGGGCTGCCGTCACACGCGAAACATCCAACACAGCTTTTGCTCCCTCGGCCGACACGGCCGGGGCGCAGTGTGCCGTGCCAGGGAACGGTCCAGCGCTCGGCCCATGGGTATTACTGCCAGGACTCGAGCTCCAGCGTTCGCGAGCCGCCCACCAGCATCGGCGAGGTGGACGGCTCGCTGCGTTCCAGCTTCACGAGGCCGACGCCGCGGCAATACCACTCCAGCGTCGTCAGCGGCTGGTCGCGGTAGCCGGTGATGGCGTCGACGAAGATCTTCACCGTCGCGCTGCCACGCACGCGCAGGCAGGGCGAGAAGCTGCCTGCCGACGTGCGCACCACGTCGGACACCGCCTCGATTTCATAGGTCATGGGGATGTTCGGATGGCTGTGCTTGATCTCGCGCGGGTACTCGGCCGTGCGCATCAGCAAGTAGGCCGTCGTCGGCGCCTGCCATTGCGTGCCGACCACGAACGGCGCCTTCAGCACGAAGCGGCCCGGCGCATCGGCCACCGGGTCGGCCTGCATGTCACTCTTGCTGGCCACGCGCACGATGCCAGCGTCATCAGCGCGCAGCCAGTAGTTCACGCCGCTGTCGCTGCGGCGCTGCCAGGCGGGTTGGTCGTCCAGCACCAGCGTGGCCGAACCCAGCGTGCGCAGCGTCAGGCTCTCGCGCTCGCTGGTGTCGGCGCCGCTTCGCGTCGTGACGGTGTAGGTCCAGCGGTGGCCGGCTTCGAGCGGGAACCACGACTGGCTGTCGGGCGTGCGGCCGCAGCCGGTCAACACCATCGAAGCGAGCAGGAGAGCGCGCCTCATACTCATTTCTCGGGCAGTTGCGGCAGCGGCATGTCGCGCAGCTTCACCTGCTGCTCGTCGCTGCCCGGCCGCAACCAGGCCAGGCCCTTGCGACCGACCTTGGGCTCGGCCGTGCCCAGTTGGGCGATGCCGTTGCGCACCTTCTTCAGGCCCTCGTTGAGCAGGGCATGCAGGTCCTTGCTGTAGGGCAACTGGTAGGCGCGGGGCTGGGTGGCGGGCTTGCCGTCTTCCACAGCGTTGACCCAGACGTAGAGCGCCCCGTCGCGCTTGCCGGCGGGCTCCTCGATGACGGCGGCCAGCAGCACGAAGCGCTCGGGCAGCGGATCGCCGCTGGGCCAGCCCCACAGCGTGTGGATGGCGCCCTCGGCGTAGAAGTAGAAGCAGCTCACGCCGACCACCAGCAGGCCGCGCAGCCACACCGGCCAGCGCGACTGCAGCAGGGCAAGCAGACACAGCAGCAGCAGTGCGGCAAAGCTGAGGATGATGGGCAGAGTCATGGTCTTTGCATCAGACTTTTTGGAAGCGTGTTGACGTTGACGACGCCGCCGTCGGGTTGCAGCGTGAAGCGCACGGCGGTGGCCTCGTCGCCCTTGCGGGCCAGCTTGACCGTGCCGTAGAAGACGACGTCGGCGCGCGGGTTGACCTTGATGACCGTCACGGTCACCGGCACCGGCTGGCCGTCGTTGGACTGGTAGTACTGGACGTTGACGACATGCTCGCCGGGCACCAGGCCGCGCAGCGTCACCACCTCCTGGCGGAAGGGGCTCTGGATGCGCTGGCCGTTGACGATGGTGGCGGCGTTGGCGTCACCGCGGTCGTCGCGGTCCAGGTACATCAGCCCGGCCTCGCGCTGGCGGAACCACACCAGGTTGCCGCCCGGGTCCTGCACCCAGGTGTCGATGTCGTTGGGGCTGTTGTCGGGCCAGGCGACGTTGATCAGGTACTCGGCCTTGGACGGCACGTCGCCGGCCTTGGTGGCACGCGGGTTCATGGCCAGCAACGCCACGATGAAGCAGAAGACGAAGCCGATCAGCAGGTTGAACAGCATGTCGTAGAAGGGGTCGACCTCGGCCTCCCTTGAACCCCGGCGCAGGCGGCGCATCACGCACCGTCCTTTCGGAGCGCGGCGCGCTGGATGTCGGCGACCAAGGCATCAGCGAAGCGGTCCAGGCGCGTCAACTGCAGTCCCAGCAGGATGTTGCCCACCAGTCCCACCATGGTCGTCAGCAGCGCCACGCCCAGGCCGGCCGTCAGGCTGCGCAGCAACTCCTGCGACTGCGCCGGGTCGAAGCTCTGCAGCTTGCCGATGGTCAGCGCCAGCATCGAGAAGCCGATGACCTTGCCCAGCAGCCCCAGCTTGAGCTGGATGCCGTTGACCCACCAGGCCGTGCCATGCGGGCCGTGGCTGTGCTCCAGCAGCAGCTCGGTCGCGATGTCGCCGGGCGCGCCCAGGTATTCGGCCGCCCAGCAGGCCTCTCCGGCGCGGGCGAGCCGCGGGTCGGCGAGCAAGTCACGCTGGCGCTGCAGTTCGCGCGAGCGCTGGCCGCACCACAGCGTGGAGCACAGGAAGACGGCAATGATGACCAGCGTCAGTCCCGTGGGGTCGGCGCCCAGCAGCAGCGCCCAGACGCCGCGCACGCCCAGCAGCCAGCTGCAAAACGCCAGGCCGCCGACGAGGGTCAGCCATTCCAGCCACAGCGGCTCGGCCGGGCGCGAGGGCCGGGGGGCTGCAGTCGCTGTGCTCACAGTTCAATCTCCATGCCGTCGTGCGCCACCTCGATGCCGTGCGCCAGCAGCTCACGGCGCTGGGCGCCGCGGCGATCGAGGATGGGGTTGCTGTGGTGGATGTGGGTGAGCACCTTGCGCGGCGCGCCGCTGGCCTGCAGCGCGTCGATCATCCCGGGCCGTTCGCCGTGGCGGCTCTGCGGCAGGTGGCCCTTGTCGCTGGCGCTGACCGACCCGACGCCGGCCTCCTGCATGCCATGCTCGGTCCAGAAGCTGCCGTCGACGACGACGCAGTCGGCCCGGCGCATCCAGGCCAGTTCGGCCTCGCCCACCTCGGCCAGCGCCGGCGACAGGAAGACGCGCCGGCCCGTGCGCCGGTCCTGCACCTGCAGCGCGATGCACTCGCCTGCCGCCTCGCTGCGCAGCCGCGCATGCCGCGGCGCGCGTGCCGGCACGGCCACGGCGGCAAAGCTCAGCGCCGGAAAGCCCGGGATCTCGAAGCTCGCGCTGCGCACGTCGCCGGCGATGGGCAGCATGCGCCAGCGCACGCGGCAGTAGCTCTCCAGCACATGCAGCAGCGGCAGCTCGGCCGTCAGGTCCTCAAAGACCAGCGGCGTGGCGTAGACCTCCAGTTCGCGGCTCTCGCGCAAGGAGAGCAGCCCGGCCACGTGGTGCAGGCGCGAGTCGAGCAGCACGACGGCGCGGATGGGCATGTCGCCCGCATGGGCCGGCTGCAGCGCGGGCGTGGCGCGGATCTGCTGCGGCAGGTCGGGACTGGCGTTGATGAGCAGCCAGCCCTCGCCGGGCCGGCCGTCCTGCGAGATGGCGATGGCGCTTTGCGTGCGCGCGCTGGCGTCGAGCTCACCGCGGCGCCAGCTGCTGCACAGCCGGCAGTGGCAGTTCCACAGCGGGAAACCACCGCCCGCGCCGGAGCCGAGGACGAGGAGCTTCATGGGAAGCCGCGCAGAAGAAGACGGGACATGGGAGCAGGCAGTCAGCAGGTCGATGCACCCAGGGGTGCAAGACCCGTGCCTTGCCAGAACGCCGTTGCAGCCGGCGTCAATGAGGGGTTTTGCTCCAGTTCGGCACAGCGCGGTGCAGCACTTCCCCCGGGAAAGTCCCGGGCCTGCATTGAGGCCCGGGAACAACGGTTAGGGCCTGTTAACGCTACGGCAGCAGGCCGCGTTGTAGCCAGAAAGCCCGCGAGCAAGGCGCGAAACGAAGCTTGGGTAGGCCCCAAGCGAGGCTTCGCAACGCCGCGCGCGGGCTTTCTGGCTACAACCCGAAGGGAAGGTCAGCCGCCAGGGGCCACTCAGCGTTGCACCGCTTGCCCGCATATCAATGCGGGCGGCGCACTGCGCCTTGATTGGCCCCTGGCGGCTGACCTTCGCGACCTACTGCCGTAGCG
>NZ_JBFUMK010000046.1:0-9364 GCF_054049415.1 Roseateles sp. P5_D6
GCATGCCGCCTGGACGGACTGTCCGGGCGGCATGCCCACTTGCGTGGGTCGGCGCCGCGTGGCCAGAGATGGAAATGATGGACGTCGGCGCAGATCATTGATGGCGCCCAAGAACTTGGCAGAGTCTCTATGACGCAGAAAATTGCTCGCATCGTCGTCGTGGGCGGTGGCAGCGCCGGCTGGATGGTGGCCGCGGCGCTGGTCACCGGGCTGAAGGGCCGCGCCGCCGTCGAGGTGGTCGAGTCCGAGGASATCGGCATCRTCGGCGTGGGCGAAGCCACCTTCCCRTCCATCCGCAACTACAACCAGCTGATCGGCATMGACGAGCGCGATTTCCTGCGCGCCACCAACGGCACCTACAAGCTGGGCATCCGCTTTTGCGACTGGCTGGACGTGGGCAAGGACTACTTCCACACCTTCGGCCACTTCGGCAACCTGTTCGGTTCGCAGACGCTGTGGGGCCAGCACCGCCGCATGGGGCTGRCCGARCCGCTGGGCGTGCAGTGCGTGCCGACGGTGATGGCGATGAAGGGCCGCTTCGTGCTGCCCGACGAGCAGGCGCAGTTCAAGTACGCCTACCACTTCGAYGCYGTYCAGTACGCCGCCTTCCTGCGCAAAYTGGCCGTGCAGCGCGGTGCCCGCCACACGCTGGGACGCATCACCGACGTGTCCCGCCGTGCCGATGGTGGCGTGGCCGCCGTGCAGCTGGAGGACGGCCGGCGCATCGAGGGTGACCTGTTCGTCGACTGCTCGGGCTTTCGTTCCTTGCTGTTGGGCCAGGCGCTGGAAGAGCCCTTCGTCGACTTCAGCCACTGGCTGCCCGTCGACGGCGCCTGGGCCTGTCCCACCGAGCGGGTCGGCGAGGAACTGGCCCCGTACACCCAGGCCACGGCGCTGGAAGGGGGCTGGGCGTGGCGCATCCCGCTGCAGAACCGCACCGGTCATGGCCACGTGTTCTCAAGCCGCTTCATCGACGCCGACCGTGCCCGCGAACAGCTGCTGGCCCGGCTCGACGGCAAGCCGCTCGGCGAGCCGCGGTTGTTGCGCTTCACCACCGGCCACCGCGAGCGCTTCTGGGTGCACAACGTCGTCGCCATCGGCCTGTCCTCCGGCTTCCTGGAGCCGCTCGAGTCCACCAGCATCTACCTGATCCAGGACGGCATCAGCCGTCTCATGACCCTGCTGACCGCCGGCCGGCCGGTGGACGAGAACGACCGGGCCCTGTTCAACGACGGCGCGGCTCGCCGCTTCGCGCGCATCCGCGACTTCATCATCCTGCACTACTGCCTGACCCGCCGCCGCGACAGCGAGCTGTGGCGGCACGTGTCATCGATGGAGCTGCCAGAGACGCTGGCCTTCCGGATGGAGCTGTGGCGTCGCTACGGCGTGCTGCATGAGTACGACGAAGAGGGGTTCGACGCCACCAGCTGGCTGGCCATCCACGCCGGCATGGAGCACTGGCCGGAGCGCAACGATCCGGTCTTCGCGGAGATTTCGCCGGAGCGCGCCACGCAGGCGCTGGACCAGCGTCGCAAGGCCATCGAAGCCTCGGTGGCGCGCATGCCGCAGCACCATCGCATGCTGCTCAAGATGCTGGGCTGATCCCTGGCGCATCTTGAGCTCATGCGGGCACGATAAAAACCATCTGCTGCACGCCCACTGGCGTCAGCTCGGACTGATCAACCTGAAAGGTGAAGCGCCATGCGGCATGGGTCGAAATCGCCCGTAGTTTTCCCAGCGGATGGCCGTTTCGCCGCTCCGCATCGTTCCGAATCGAGGTTTCCCATGATTGCGCGCGTGCTTGCGCTCCTGGCGCTTGTCCAGGCCTGCGTCTGGCCGCAGCCGAGCCAGGCCGAGAACCCCGTCGTCCAGACCAGCTTCACCGCCGATCCGGCACCGTTGGTGCACAAGGGGGTTGTCTACCTCTACACCGGGCAGGACGAGGACGACGCCCGCGACTTCAAGATGCGCAACTGGCGGCTCTACGCGTCGACCGACATGTCGAACTGGACCGACAAGGGCGTCGTGGCGTCGTTGGCCACCTTCCCCTGGGCGGTGCAGGACAACGATGCCTGGGCTTCCCAGGTGGTCGAGCGCGACGGCAAGTTCTACCTTTACGCGTCGGTGAGTGTGCAGGGCTGGCCCAAGAGCGTGATTGCCGTCGCCGTGGCCGACCGGCCCGAAGGCCCCTTCAAGGATGCCTTGGGCAAGCCGTTGATCGACAAGGCCAACGGCTACTTCGATCCCACGGTCTTTGTCGATGACGACGGTCAGGCCTATATGTATTGGGGCAATCCCCATCTTTGGTACGTCAAGCTGAACAAGGACATGATTTCCTACTCGGGCGAGATCAAGCAGATCGACTCCAAGCCGGGGAACTACCAGGAAGGCCCCTGGTTCTACAAGCGCCAGGGCAAGTACTACATGGCCTACGCATCGGCCTGCTGCCCCGAAGGCATTGGCTACGCCATGAGCGACAAGCCCACCGGCCCCTGGGTCTACAAGGGCGACATCATGGACCACAACACCAACTCGACTGGCAACCACCCGGGCATCATCGACTACATGGGTGGGTCCTACCTGTTCGGGTTCAACTACCGGCTGAACTTTGCCGACACGCCCATCCATCGCGAACGCCGCTCCGTCACCGTGACCCGGTTCGACTACAACGCGGACGGCACCATCAACATGCTCCCCTGGTGGGACAACGTCGGCGTCGCTCCGCTCAAACCCTTGTCGCCCTACGAACGCGTGGAGGCCGAGACCATGGCCTGGACGTCCCGCGTGAAGCGGGATCGGGATCGCCCGTTCGACTGGGCGCCTGGCATCAAGACCGCGCGCAGTGACAAGGCCGGCATGTATGTCACGCGCATCACCGATCTGAGCTACATCAAGGTCAACGGCGTCGACTTTGGCAGCAAGGGCGCATCACGCTTCGTCGCCAACGTGGCCAGCGAAATGGACGGCGGCAAGATCGAGTTGCGGCTCGACAGCGTCGAAGGTCCCCATCTTGGCACCCTGACGGTGGCCCGCACCGGCGGCCGGGATCAGTGGCAGCAGCAAAGCGTGCCGGTCTCAGGCGCCACGGGCGTGCACGACCTCTACCTCATCTTCAGGGGTCAAGGCGAGCCGACGATGTTTGAGTTCGATCACTGGCGCTTCGAGCGCAAGTGAGGTCTGCGACCCTGAAGCCGCCCCCGGATCTGAGCGATAAAGAAGAACGAGATTTCCGTCGCCGCAGCTGACGCTTCCTCGCCGTCGCGCCGTGCGCTGCTTCAGGCCGTTGCTGCTGCCTTTACGGCGCTGGACTCGCAATAACTACTCCAGAGACAAAACATGAACACACACGCTGGCAGCCTGGGCCGCCGTTCCGCCGGCTCTCCCGCGCGTCTCATGAACCGCCCGATCTTTCCCATGCTGATGGCCCTCGTGCTCTCCGTCGCGTCTCAGGTCGTTCCGGCGGCCGAGGCTGCACAGGCAGCACCAGCTGCACAGGCGGCTCCTGCCCACAACCCGCTGATCTGGGCCGACGTCCCGGACATCGCCGTCATCCGTGTGGGCAAGACCTACTACATGAGCAGCACGACGATGCACATGAGCCCGGGCCTGCCGATCATGAAGTCGACGGACCTGGTCAACTGGAGCATGGCTTCCTACGCCTATGAAACCCTTGCCGACAACGAAGCCATGCGCCTCGAAAACGGCAAAACCGCCTACGGTCGCGGCTCCTGGGCCAGCAGCCTGCGTTTCCACAACGGCGTGTTCTATGTCTCGACGTTCGCCTCTACCAGCGGACGCACCCACATTTACACCACGCGCGATCCGGAGCGCGGCCCGTGGAAAGAGACGAGTTTCGAGCCAGCGCTGCATGACCACAGCCTGTTTTTCGACGACGACGGTCGCGTTTACATGCTCTGGGGGGCCGGTCGCATCACGCTCACCGAGCTGCAACCCGACCTCTCTGGAATCAAGCCCGGCGGCGTGAACAAGGTCATCATCGAAAATCTCAACGCCGTCTTCGGCTCCGACCTGGGCGGGCTCAGCGAGGGTTCGCAGCTTTTCAAGATCAACGGCCGCTACTACCTCGTCAACATCGCCTCGCCCGGGAGCCGCTGGGCGCGCAGCGTCATCGTCCACCGCGCCGACAAAATCGACGGTCCCTACGAGGGTCGCATCGTGCTCGATGACCGCGGCATCGCCCAGGGCGGCCTCATCGACACGCCCGAAGGCAAGTGGTACGCCTATCTTTTCAAGGACAACGGCGCCGTCGGTCGCATTCCCTATCTCGTGCCGGTGACCTGGAAGGACGGCTGGCCCGTGCTCGGCGAAAACGGCAAGGCGCCCATGACGCTCGACATCCCCGCCGGCGGACAGGGCGTCTCCGGCGCCTCCGGCATCGTCGCCTCCGACGAATTCGACCGCCAGCCCGGCGACCCCGACCTGCCCCTCGCCTGGCAATGGAATCACAACCCCAAGCCTCGTGACTGGTCGCTTACCAAGCGCCCGGGCCACCTGAGCCTCGTCACCAGCCGGGTCGTTTCCGCGTTGCCGGAGGCCACGAACACCCTCACCCAGCGCACCTTTGGCCCCAGCAGTTTCGCCACCACGAGCATCGACGTGAGTGGCATGAAAGACGGCGACCTGGCCGGCATCGCCGCTTTTCAGAAAGACTATGGGTTTGTTGGCGTAAAGATGAGCGGCGGCACCCGATCTCTCGTCATGGTGAGCGCCGACTCCGGCAATCCCGAGGAAATCGCCTCCGTTCCCCTCTCCGGCAAAACCGTTCACCTCAAGGTCGAATGCGAATTTCTGCCCGCGCCTGACGTCGCCCGCTTCTCCTACAGCCTCGACGGCAAATCCTGGACCCCCATCGGACGTCCCTCGGCTCTTCACTACACCCTTCCGGAGCACTTCATGGGTTATCGCTTCGGTCTCTTCTATTACTCGACCAAAACCGCCGGCGGCCGTGTGGACTTCGACTATTACCGAATCGGACAAGGGGCGAAAGACGGGCGCTGACGCGGCGCGACCTTATTTCCCACTTCCCCCAATTTCCGCCCGTCATGAAAAAACCAACCTTCTCCGCTGTCGTTCTCTTGTCCGTGTTGGCTCTGCTGCCCGCGACGTCATTCGCGCTCAACCCGGTTATTCAAACGATGTACACGGCCGATCCGGCCCCCATCGTCCATAACGGCACGCTCTACCTGTTTTCCGGCCACGACGAAGATGTCGGGGAAAAAGGTAACTTCAACATGAAGAACTGGGTGCTCGCCACGACGACGGACATGGTGAACTGGACCCAGCATGGCGCCATCGCCTCCCTCCGGGATTTTCCCTGGGCCGCCAAGGAGATCTCAGGCGGGGATGGTTTTGACAACGGCGCCTGGGCCCTCCAGGTGATTGAGCGGGATGGCAAATGGTATCTCTATGCTCCGTTGCAAGGCCGGGGCATTGGCGTGCTGGTCGCCGACAATCCCCTCGGGCCTTACACCGATCCCCTCAAAAAGCCGCTGATCGGCGGCCAGTATGACAGTATCGATCCGACCGTTTATATCGACGACAAGGGCCAGGCCCATCTCGCCTGGGGCAATCCCAATCTGTGGTCGGTGAAGCTGAACAAGAACATGATTTCCTACGACACCAGCGTCGGGGAGAACGGCCTCATTCGGCATCCGATGACCATCAAGGCCTTGGGCGAGCGCATCCCTGCGGACGCAAAACGCGGCACGTCTTACGAAGAAGGCCCCTGGCTCTATAAGCGCAATGAGCGCTACTACCTGTTTTTTGCCGCTGGTCCGCTCCCTGAGCCTCTCGGCTACTCCACCGGCCCCACACCGCAAGGGCCGTGGACTTACGGCGGCCCCGTCATGGCCCCGCAGAGCGCCTTCACCAACCACCCGGGCGTGGTCGATTACAAGGGCAAGACCTACCTTTTCTATCACAACGCCGCGCTTCCGGGAGGCGATGGCTTCAAACGTTCCGTGTGCGTCGACGAGTTGAAGTTCAACCCCGATGGTTCGGTCCCGATGGTGCAGCCGACCAAGGAAGGGCCGGCACCGGTCGGCCCGCTCGATCCCTACAAGCGAGTCGAAGCCGAGACCATCGCCTGGTCTTCCGGCGTCAAGATCGAGCCGAGCAGCGCCGGCGGCCAGAACGTGCGCGACATCCACGACGGGGCCTATATCCAGGTGCGAAATGTCGATTTCGGCGTGACCGGCGCGCGCGCCTTCATGGCCAGCCTCTCCAGCACGGCCAAGGCCAAGGAGGCCAGCGGGGCGAAGATCGAGATTCGTCTGGGCAAGCTCGACGGCCAGTTGATCGGCACCCTGCCGGTCTCGGGAACCGGCGGCGAATGGAAGCAGCAGTTGGCCGAGATCTCTGGAGCCTCCGGCATCCAAGATCTTTTCTTTGTATTCCGCGGTGCGGCCGGCGAAGAACTGTTCAAGTTCGATTACTGGCAATTCTCAAAATAGCTGTAGGCATCGGGTCGGCACGAAGTCGAACTTCCCAATACGCGAGACTAATTTGTTTTTAATTGCCGGCCTAAGCCCGGCCTGACGATTTCGTGGAAGTTTCCTATGCGCGGCCGTTTTTCCTTGCCAGTTATATTTCTGTTATTGATTATCGGATTCAACGGCGTACTCGCATCACCGCCAGAGCAGCGCATTACGCTGCAAGGCGATGCGGGCGGGAAGCGTTTTGACGGCATCGGCGTCGTCGATGGCGGCGGGGCCACTTCGGTCTTGTTGAAGGATTATCCGGAACCCCAGCGCAGCCAGATCCTAGATTTGATTTACAAGCCCAGGTTCGGTGCCTCCGTCAGCGCGCTGTACGTCGAAATTCCCGGCGACGGCAATTCCACGCAGGGTTCCATGCCCAGCCACATGCACAAGCGCGATGACTTGAATTATTCGCGCGGCTATATGTGGTGGGTTATGCAGGAGGCCAAGAAGCGCAATCCAAAACTCTCGCTTGATGCCACCGCCTGGAGCGCGCCCGGATGGCTGGGCGACCAGGGCCCGGTATTTAAAAAACAAGCCGGTAGCGACGACAAGGGCGACCTCAACTTCTTTTCACAAGACACGGCCAACTACTACGTGACGTGGCTCCAGGGCCTGCGCCAGGTGTATGGGCTGGAGCTGGACGCGATCGGCATTCGCAATGAAAAGGGCGTGAGCTATGACTTCAGCAAGGCGCTGCGCACGACCCTGACAGCGAATGGTTTCAAGTCGACAAAGATTCACGCCTTTGACAACTGGCCGGACGATTGGAAATTCAATTTTGTGAAGGACATGCTGACGGACAAAGACTTGCGCGACTCGATCGACATCATCGGCGCCCATATCAATCCGCCCGAGTCATTTACGCCGGCATCGGTGCGCGAGTTGGCCGACCGCCTCAACAAGCCGATCTGGAATACCGAGCAGCACGTGTACAAGGCTGGCTACGACGGGCTGATCTCGATGGTGCAGGGTTTCAACGAGAATTTTGTTCGCAGCGGCGCCACCAAGGTCGTCAACTGGTATGGCATTGCAGGCCTGTACACCATGACCCCGTATTCCGGCGAGAAGGAAGCGGCCATACGGGCCAATTGGCCTTGGAGTGCGCATTACCAGCTCAACCCCGTGCTTTGGGGTTACGCCCATTACGGCCAATTCACCGAAATTGGCTGGACCTACCTCAAGGGTGGTAGTGGCGACCTGACGGCGGGCGGCACTTATGTCACCCTGAAATCGCCAGCCAGCGACTACAGCATCATCCTTGAAACCAAAGACGCCAAGGCCCCGCAGCAGGTCCGGTTCGAAATTGGCGGCGGCCTGTCGTCGAACGAGCTGGCTGTCTGGCGCAGCAATGAGAAGGAGCACTTCGTACGCCAGGATGACCTCGAACCGGTCAATGGTGTCGTGACGCTCACCCTCGATCCGCATGCTGTCTATTCACTGACGACCACCCGCGGGCAGCGCAAGGGTGGTTTCGACAAGATCCCGGAGGTCAAGGCTTTCCCCTTCCCCTATTACGAGACCTTCGAACAGTACGCCGATCCGAAGCAATGGGGTTATTTGCCGCGCTACTTCTCCGACATCAGCGGTGCCTTCGAGTTGACCGCTTGTCCAGGGGGGAAGGGACGTTGCTTGCGTCAGATGACGCCAGTGCCAACGATCTCGTGGGGGCCCGACTGGCAGCCGTACACCATCGTGGGTGACGACGCCTGGCAAGACTACGAAGTCAGCGCCGACGTGTATCTGCAGCCTGGCGACGCGGCCGCCGTGATGGGGCGTGTGAACCACGTTGGCACGGGTTTCGGCGTCACGCCGAAGGGCTACTTCGCGCAACTGGACGACAACGGGCAGTTGCGGTTGGTGGTCATTCGCGGCAAGGCTGACCCGAAGAAGCTGGAAGGCGACGCCGAGCAGCAGGCCTTGATCAAGGCGCAAAACGACAGCAGTCCTGGTGGCGAAAAAGTGCTCGCGACGACGCAGTTGGCGGGCATCGCGCCGAACCGGTGGCACAAATTGGCGCTGCGTTTCAGCGGGTCCACCATCACCGCCGTCGTCGACGGTAAAGCGGTACTCAGTGCGACCGACACGCTGTACGGGAAGGGAATGGCGGGACTGATGGCGGGCGCATCGCAGAACCGCGTCAGCACGCCGTACTTCGACAATGTGCTGATCAACAGACTGGATGGCACTTTGCCGAAGCCAGCGACCGCCATCGCTGGACAGCGTCCGGTTTATCCAAGCTCGGCGCGGTGAACTTCTGCGGTCGATCATCGGTCTGACCGATGATGGTCGATCTGAAATCGACATGTTCTCCTACGAGAAACGCGGCGAGCATGAGTCGCGGTGGGCAGCCGGCAGATGGACGCTGACCACAGTGGTCAGCGCGTAACCCAGCGGTGCACGGGTCAAGCTCGCGGCATCGTGCTATCCCGGGGCCGAAGCGGCGGCCGGCGGGCGGCCGAGCAGCCGGCGGGGGATGTACTGGTAGTCCTTGCCGTCCGGCTTCTTCCAACCCAGGATCAGCGCGAGACCGTAGCCAGGCCCCTGAAAGTAACGCACACGGAAATTACGCAGGCCCTTGGCCAGCTTCACGGTTTCCATCAGCGGATACGCCGCATGGATGCCGTCGTTGTTGATCACCTCCACGTCATCGATGGTGAGGATGGCCCCGTCGTCAGACAGCAGCATGAGGTCCATGGTGAGGTCCTGCGGCATGTTGACGGTGAAGCGGATGTCCAGCCCGAACCATTCGTTCATGTCCAGGCCAGGGAAGCCCTCGCGGTGGTCGCGCGGCGTGATGTCGAGCTGGGCCAGGCAAACGGTCTTGATGGGTTTGCGCCGGCGCATTTCGTTCACCGACTTGG
>NZ_JBFUMK010000047.1:0-6756 GCF_054049415.1 Roseateles sp. P5_D6
GCGCAGGCGGCGGTGGCGGTGGTGGTCGTGGCGGCAAGCCCGCCGGCCACACCGGCGTGGGCGGCGCCAAGACCGCGCCTAAGCCCCATGCCGAGCACGCCCCTCGCGCAGCCGGCGCCCAACCAGCCCGCGGCAACGCCGGCGGCGCCCCGCGCCACAACAACGGCCCGCGCCTGACGCAGCCCAAGCGCTGAGTCCAAGGCATCGCCTGCGCGGCCTGTCCCTCACGGGGCAGGCCGTTTTTGCTGGGCGACCGCTGCTGCAACCTCTGCGGCTCACGGCTCGTGCATCGGCAGCTGGCCCCTCAAGGCAGCTGCGTGGCGGCCCGGCGCCTGGCCCAGCCGAGGCCCAGTAGAGCCGCCAGGACCAGCGGCGCCGTACCGGGCAGCGGCAGCTCATGCGCGCCATCGCGGGGTGGCACGTCCGTACTGGTCAACGCGGTGATCTCGTAGCGGTACTGCTTCTCGTTGGGCATCTGGAAGCGGATTTCATGACGGGACTGGAAGTCCTCCAGATACAGGTAGGGCATGGCGCCGGTCGTCAGCGCATCCACGCCCGTTGTCCCCTCCAAGAACAGCTGGAAGACGGGCCACGGATCGTTCAGGTCAATGAAGCTGAAGAAGCTGTCCATATCCGCGTCGACGAAGATCCGCTTGCTCTCATTCGTGTATGCCATGCCGTCCTGCACGCCACCTGAAACACCGCCCGACATCTTGGCGCCGCTGTCATAGAGGCCGCGCGTGGGCCCCGCATCCGAGTCGACGGCATCCATGTCCACCACCAAGCTGCCCGACAGCGTTCCGCCGGTCGCCGCGTCCAGGCCTTTGGCCACGAAGCTGTAGTTGACGAGGCCCGCCTGAGCCGCGGCGCTGCAGGCCAGCGCGACCGCGCCGATGAGGATGTGACGCAAAGACATGGTGATCTCCCTGTGGGGTTTGAAAAGGTTCACGACGACGTGTCGCGATGCAAATCAGTGTCTGGATCGGCGGTATCAATGCCGCTTCCCGCAGGCGTGCAATGGTTTCAATTGCTACAGGCGGGTGCCGCTTGCCGAACCCGTTGAAACACAGGCGCCGCCGACCCCGGATTCCCATGAGGGGCTGATCTAATTCCACCCATGGCACGCCCCCCGCTCGACAACTCGCTCAAGTTCAACCTGCCCGATGGCACGGTCGTCACCGCCCAGGAGATGCTGCGCAAGATCCAGGAAGCCAAAGCGGCGCAGCGGACCGAGCAACTCGCCACCCCCGGCGCCCTGCCCGAGGCCGACCTGCAGACCTTGCTCGACGCCCTGCTGCTGCTGGGCGGCACCGCCAGCATCAACGCCGTCATGCAATGGCTGTCGCTGACCGGCCGCGAGCGCGCCAACGGCGAGACCTTCGACCACTACGCCACGCGCGATGGCCTGCAGGCCCTGGTCGCCCAGCGCCGTGCCGAGGGGCTGTACGGCAAGGGCACGCGCGTCTCATTGATCGATCACGTCGAGCGTCTGCAGACCTTGCTTGCCGCCCCCGGCCACGAGCGCTACTGGCGCCAGCGCCTGTGGCTGCTGGGCTCGGGCCGGGGCGACTGGCAGGACCCCATCGCCTGGGTCAACTTCCGCAGCCCCGAGGACATGCGCACGGTGCTGCGGCTGATGATCTTCTCGGGCATGCCCGCCGCCGAATTCCATGAACTGCTCGCCACCCGATTGCCGGAACTGAGCCCGCCGATGCTGGCCCTACAGGCCCTGATCGAGCCCTGGTGCCCCGGGCTGCTGGCGCAGATCGACCCGGATCTTCGAGATACCTTGCTGGGCCAGTTGCTGGACGTCCTGCCCGCCGGCCACCCGGTGCGTGCCGAGCTGCGCACCTGGCTGCAGGCCGGTACCGGCACGCTCAGCATTCCCATGCACGCCCGCCTGGCCGAGGCCGACATGCTGGCCCTGCAACTGGACAGCGCCGAGCAGCATCTGCGCGGCCTGGCCGGCCCGGGCGTCACGCTGCTGGCCGCCACCCGCGCCCTCGTCGATGGCCGCTGGGCCGAGGCCAGCGCCGGCTTCGAGGCCGCCATCAAGGCCATCCACACCGCCAGCCGCAGCCGTCGCAACGCGCTGTCGCTGGACACCGCGCGCCTGTACCTGCTCAGCCTGCTGGCCCAGGACGACCCCAAGGCCTGGGCGCAGGCGCGCAAATACGCCATCGCCGAATCCGGCAGCCGCAGCCCCACCGCCTACGAGGCCTGGGGCCTGTGGGCCCACGGCATCGGCGTGCGGCTGGGCGAGGACAGTTTTCTGGAAGCCGCCTTCACGCCCCGCACGCCGGGCGATGCCGCGCCGGTGGACCGCCTGCTGCTCACCGCCTGGCTGGGCAAGCCAGCACCCGGCTGGACGCCCCAGCTCGCACAGGCCGTGCTCGCCGGCCTCGGCCCAGAAGAAGCCTTGCTGGCCGACTATCTGAGCGCAGCCCTGCAGCGCCTGGAACTGGGCGGCGCCGGGCCGGCCCGCGTTGCCAACTTCCTCGGCCAGCCGCGCCAGGCCTGGCAGGACGCCCTCGCGGCCATCGCCGCCCTCAGTGACGATGGCAAGCCCGCCGGCAGCGCCACCAAGCCTGAGCTGGCCTGGCAGCTCAAGCTCGACAACGCCGGCCGCGTGCACACGCTGGAGCCGCTGGAGATGAACCACGGCGCACGCGGCGGCCTCAAGTTCAAGGCCGTGACGCTGGCCAAGCTCAAGAAGCAAGGCGCCCAGCGCAGCCGCGACAACCTGGTGCTGCGCCACATCGAGCGGGACGCCTGGGCCGGTGTGCACGACCTGCGCCTGGACGTGAGCCAAGCCCTGGTCGCACTGATCGGCCATCCGCACCTGATGTTTGCCGACGCGCCGGGGCAGTGGGTGGAGCTCAGCGAGGGGTTGCCGGAGCTGGAGATTCGGCGGGTTGGCCAGGACGCCAATGCCGCCTTCGAGTTCCACCTCCACCCTCCGCTGGTCGCTGCCGAGTCGCCGCATGCCGGCATGCTGCACGGCGCCCAGGCTGAGGCCGAACGCGAGCGCCGCAACACCCAGCGCGTGCTGCGCGAGGGGCCGAGCCGGGCGCGGCTGATCCGCATCACGCCCACCCAGCGCCGCGTGGCTGAGCTTGTCGCCCAGGGCTGGAAGGTACCGGCCAATGCCACGGCCGAACTCGGCGCTGCGCTGCAGGTGTTGACCGGCCATTTCCAGCTCCATTCCGACGCCGACGCCGGCCAGCGCGTGGCCGGCGACAGCCGCCTGCATGCCCGCCTCACGCCACAGGGCGAGGGGCTGTCGCTGCTGCTCGTGGCCCAACCCTTTGGCGACTTCGGCCCCGCCGTCACGCCGGGCCTGGGCCGCGCGCGACTGATGTGCCTGCACGAGGGCCTGAGCCTGGCCACGGAGCGTGACCTGGGTGCCGAGACCCAGCACCGCGCCGCCGTCATCGAAGCCCTGCCCTTTCTCGACCCCGAGCAGCCGCCCGACCAGCCCTGGCTGCTGGCCGATGCCGAGGAGGCGCTGGCCGCCGTGGAGCGCCTGCCCGGCCTGGCGGCAATCGCCGCGCTGGCCTGGCCCAAGGGTAAGCCGATGCGCGTGCTGCCGGTGGACGGCGCCGCGGTGCAGATCGAGGTCAGCAGCGGGCGCGATTGGCTGGGCGTGACCGGTGAGGTGCAGGTCGAGGAAGGCCGCGTCGTCGGCCTGCAGGAGCTGCTGTCCCTGAGCCGCGCCAGCAAGAGCCGCTTCGTGCGCATGGCCGAGGGGCATTACCTGGCGCTGTCCGAGCAACTGCGCCAGCAGCTGCGCGACCTGGACTCACTGGCCCAGACCAAGAAGGGCGAGCTGCAACTGCCCAATGCCAGCGCCGCCTGGCTGGACCAGGGCCTGGCCGGCGTGCGCTTGGGCGGCGACAAGGCCTGGCGGGCGCGGGTGGAGCAGCTCACGGCCGCCGCCGCGCTGCAGCCCCAGCCGCCGAAATCCCTGCGTGCCGAGCTGCGTGCCTACCAGGTCGAGGGCTTTGCGTGGATGAGCCGCCTGGCCGCCGCCGGCTTTGGCGCCTGCCTGGCCGACGACATGGGCCTGGGCAAGACCGTGCAGACGCTGGCCCTGCTGATCGAGCGCAGCGCGCTGGGCCCGGCCCTGGTGCTGGCGCCCACGTCGGTCTGCGGCAACTGGGCGGCCGAGTGCGCCGCGTTTTCGCCGGGGCTGAATGTTGCGGTCTACGCCGAAGCCGCCGACCGCAACGCGCTGCTGCAAGCCGCCGGCCCGGGTGACGTCATCGTCGCCAGCTACGCGCTGGCGCAGATCGACGCCGAGGGCTTTGCCGCGCGCCGCTGGGCCACGCTGGTGCTGGACGAAGCCCAGGCGCTGAAGAACGCCGCCACCAAGCGCGCCAAATCGGTCGCCGAGTTCGACGCCGACTTCCGCCTGGCCCTGTCCGGCACGCCAGTCGAGAACCGGCTGGCGGACCTGTGGTCCATCATGAACCTCATCAACCCCGGCCTGCTGGGCACACCGCAGCAGTTCAATGAGCGCTTTGCAGGCCCCATCGAGCGCCAGCAGGACGCGACGGCCCGCGCCCGGCTGCGCCGCATCGTCGCGCCCTTCCTGCTGCGCCGGACCAAGGCGCAAGTGCTGCAAGACCTGCCCCCACGCACCGAGATCGTCCACCGCGTGGAGCCCAGCGAGCAGGAACGCCACTTCCTCGAAGCCCTGCGCCGCGACGCGCAAGCGGCGGTGGCCGCGGCAGCGGCCAGCGGCGAGCGCGCCGCACCCATGCAGGTGCTGGCCGAGCTGATGCGCCTGCGTCGCGCCGCCTGCGACCCGCGCCTCGTGTCACCCGAGCTGGGCCTGGTGGGAGCCAAGATGGCCGAGTTCGAGCACATCGTGCGCGAGCTGGTGGCGGGCGGCCACAAGGCCCTCGTCTTCAGCCAGTTCACCGACTACCTCGACCTGCTGGGCGAGCGCCTCACGCAGATGGGCCTGCCCTTCCAGCGCCTGGACGGCAGCACGCCGCAGGCCGAGCGCACCAAGCGCGTGGCGGCCTTCCAGCGTGGCGAGGGCGATGTGTTCCTCATCAGCCTGAAGGCCGGCGGGTTCGGTTTGAACCTGACGATGGCGGACTACGTCCTCATCGTCGACCCCTGGTGGAACCCCGCCGCCGAAGATCAGGCCAGTGGCCGTGCCCACCGCATGGGCCAGCAGCGCCCAGTCACCGTCTACCGGCTGGTGACGGCCGGCTCGGTAGAGGAGCGCATCATCGAGCTGCACCGCGACAAGCGCGGCCTGGCCGAGGGCATGCTCGAGGGCCATGAACAGGCTTCGCCGCTGGACGCGCAGGCGCTGGCCGCTCTGCTCGAGGACTAGATGACAAGCACCTGGATAGCCGGCGCGACCGGCCTCGTCGGCCGCGCACTGTGCGCCGAATGGCCCGACGCCATCGCGCTGGCGCGCAAGCCGTTGCCGGGCATGACGACGGTGGACTACACCCAGCCCGGCTCGTTCGCCGCCCTGCCCGCCCCCTGCTGCGTGCTCATCGCGCTGGGCACGACGATGGCCCAGGCTGGCTCGCGCGAGGCCTTTCGCGCAGCAGATTTCGACGCAGTGCTCACCGTCGCCCGCGCGGCGCGCGAGGCGGGCGCCACGCATTGCGGCCTGGTGTCGGCGCTCGGTGCGAACGCGCGTTCGCCGGTCTTCTACAACCAGGTCAAGGGTGAGGCCGAGGACGCGCTGATCGCACTCGGCTTCGAGCGCCTCGTCATCGCTCGGCCTTCCCTGCTGGACGGCGAGCGGGAGCAGCTGGACCAGCCGCACCGCACGGCGGAGGCCTGGACGCTGAGGCTGGTACGGCCGCTGGCCGGGCTGATTCCCGGCACCTGGCGCCCCATCTCGCCGCAGCGCATTGCACGGGCCATGCGCCTGGCCCTCGAAGCCCCCGGCCCGGCCGTGCGCATCATCGAGTCCGGCGAAATGCAACGCATGGGCCAATGAAGTCCCCGGCGATCGAGCCCACCGAGGTCGACTTTTCCGACCCCGACGCACCGGCCTCCCCCACCTTCGGAGACGTCTATCACTCGCGCGCAGGCGCCCTGCCCCAGGCCCGCCACGTGTTCGTCGCCGGCAACGGCCTGCCCGGCCGCTGGCAGGGCCGCGAGCGCTTCGTCGTGCTGGAGACCGGCTTTGGTCTGGGCAACAACTTCCTCGCCACCTGGAACGCCTGGCAGCAAGACCCGGCACGCTGCGAGCGCCTCGTCTTCGTCAGCGTGGAGAAGCACCCGCTGAAGCGCGACGATCTGGCCCGCGTCCATGCGGCCAGCCCCTTGCCCGACCTGGCGGCCCAACTGGTCGAACGCTGGCCGCCGCTGACCGCCGGCCTGCACACGCTGAGCTTCGAGGACGGTCGCGTCGAACTGCTGCTGGGCCTGGGCGATGCACGCGAGTTGCTGCGCGAACTGGTACTGGACGCCGATGCCCTCTACCTCGATGGCTTTGCGCCACAGCGCAACCCGGAGCTGTGGGACGAATGGCTGCTGAAGAGCCTGTCCCGGCACGCCGTGCCCGGCACGACGGCGGCCACGTGGAGCATCTCGCGGCCCATGCGCAGGGCGCTCACCGCACTGGGCTTCGAGGTGCGCCTGGCGCCAGGTTTTGCCAACAAGCCCGAGATGACCGTCGCCCGGTTCGCGCCTCGGCACACGCAGCGGCCGGCCGGCCGCGAGCCGCTGGCGCCCGTCGCGAAGCAGGCCGTCTTCGTCGGCGCCGGCCTTGCG
>NZ_JBFUMK010000048.1:0-6189 GCF_054049415.1 Roseateles sp. P5_D6
AGCGCTGGCCCGAGGCGTAGGTGGAGCGGGCGAAGACGATGGCGTCGCTGCCCTGCACTTCTTCGAGCAGCTCGAAGACGGCCTGGTTGTATTGCAGCGCGTACAGGTTGTGCATCTCGACGGGGTCGGAGCCGTCGAAGTAGGTCACGCCTTCGCTGGGGATGCGCTCGCCGAAGTCGGTCTTGAAGCAGTCCGCACCTTGCGCGATCAGGCGACGCAGGTGGCTTTGGTACCAGGCCTTGGCGGCCGGGTTCGTGAAGTCCACGATGGCCATGCCGGGCTGCCACTGGTCGGTCTGGAAGGTCAGCCCGTTGGTTCTCTTGATGAAGTAGCCGTGCTTGACGCCTTCAGCGAACAGCGGCGACTTCTGCGCCACATACGGGTTGATCCAGAGGCTGATCTTGAGGCCCTTGGCGTGCAGGCGCTTGAGCATGGCCTCGGGCTCGGGAAAGCCACGCGGGTCCCAGGCGAAGTCGCACCACTGGAACTCGCGCATCCAGAAGCAGTCGAAGTGGAAGACGGCCAGCGGCAGCTCGCGGCGCGCCATCTCGTCGATGAAGTGGGTGGCGGTGGCCTCGTCGTATTGCGTGGTGAACGAGGTCGTCATCCACAGGCCGAAGCTCCAGGCCGGGGGCAGCGGGGCGCGGCCTGTCAGCGCTGTCAGTCGGCCCACGACRTCCTTGGGCGTGGGGCCGGCAATGACGCAGTAGTCCAGGCTCTCGCCYTCGCGGCTGAACTGCACGCGGGCGACCTTCTCCGAGCCGACCTCGAAGGACACGGGGCCGGCCTCGTTGACGAGCACGCCGTAGCCGCGGTTGGTCAGGTAAAAGGGCACGCTCTTGTAGGCCTGCTCGCAGGCGGTGCCGCCGTCCTTGTTGGTGTTCTCGACGATCTGGCCGTTCTTGACCCAGGGCGTGAAGCGYTCGCCCAGGCCGTAGACGTTCTCGCCCACGCCCAGCGACAGCTGGTCGTGGACGTGGTGGCGCACCAGGCCGTCCTTGCCGGCCCACTGGATGAAGCCCAGGCCGCGCCAGTCGCTCTTGGTCAGCACGCGATCGCCTTCGCGGAAGGTCAGGCTCCAGCCGTCGCCCTTCTTGACGTCGACAGAAATCGCGCCCGAGGTCAGCGTGGCCTGGGTGTCACCGTTGTCGATCTGCACTGGATGCTTGCCGGCGCCGGGCATGGGGATGTGCAGGCGCGGCGCGCTGGATGCGGTGTAGTGCTCGACGCTGACGCGGATGACGCCGGGCAGCGGCGAGCTCAGCGTCACGGTCAGCGTCGGGCCTTGCAGCGTGTCGCCGCGGTGCTTGATGGGGCGGGTCGTGGCGAGCACGACCAGGCGGTCTTCGTGGACTTCGATCGCATAGGCCTCGGCCGCGTAATGCGCGGCCACGCCCGGCTGATGCATCCACTGTCCGTCAGTGAACTTCATGATGAATCAATCTTCCTTGTTGTCTCCGGTCGGCCGGCGGGTGCGCCGGCCCCTCTTGCTTGGTTGGTCTGTCGGGTCTCCTAGGCTGAAGGCGCCTTGACGTGGCGCGCGACGTAGTCGCCGTGTTCGGGCATGCCGCCCACGGTGTGTGTGATGGCCTGGCGCAGGCGCACGAAGTGCTGCAGCAGGGCCTCGGGGTCGATGTGGTCGACGAAGGGGTCGTAGCTCTCGGGCCGCAGGCCCAGGCCGAAGAAGAGCGACACCCACGACGGCTCGGCAAAGCCGTCGGGGTCGAGGATGGCGACACGGCCCGCGCTGCGAAAGAGCTCGATCTGGTGGGCCAGCGTGTCCGGGATCGGCATGGCCGCGCAGTAGCGCCACAGCTCGGCGTCGCGTCGGTCGGTCAGCTTGTAGTGCAGCACGATGAAGTCGCGGATGGACTCGTACTGCAGGGCCATGCGCCGGTTGAACTCGGCCGCCAGGTGGGGCTTGAACTGCCTGTCCGGGAAGAACTGGATGAGGCGACCGACGCCGTCCATGATGAGCTGGATGCTGGTCGACTCCAGCGGTTCCAGAAAGCCTGAAGCCAGGCCGATGGCGACGACGTTCCTGACCCAGCCCTGCTTGCGCCGGCCAGTGGTGAAGCGCAGTTGGCGCGGCGTGTCCAGCGCCTTGCTGTCCAGCCCGGCCAGCAGCGTGCTGGCGGCTTCATCGTCACTGATGAACTGGCTGCAATAGACATGGCCATTGCCGGTGCGGTGCTGCAGCGGAATGCGCCACTGCCAGCCCGCCGCCTTGGCGGTCGACATCGTGTAGGGCGTCAGCGGCTCGACACGTTCGCTCGGCACGGCCTGGGCGCTGTTGCAAGGCAGCAGCGCGCTCCAGTCCTCGAAGGGCGATTGCATCGCGCCGCCGATCAGCAGCGCACGGAAACCCGAGCAGTCGACGAAGAGATCGCCATCAATGCGGCGGCCGTCCTTGAGCTTGACCGCGGCGACGAAACCGTCCTCGGGACGCAGCTCGACATCGACGATCAGCCCTTCAATGCGCTGGGCACCGCGCGCCATCGCGTACTCGCGCAGAAAGGCGGCGTACAGGCCGGCGTCGAAGTGGTAGGCGAAGGAATAGGCATTGGCCGCCGACGGCGCCCCGCCCTCGGGGGGCGTGAAGCGGTTGCGCCTGGCCATGACGGTGGACGTTGACCAGTCCTCGTAGCTGGGCAGCCCGTCCACCTGGCGCTGCAAGCGCAGCCAGTGCTGCCAGGGCGCGCGCGCGTCGATGGCCGGGCCGAAGTCCCCGAAGCCATGGAAGAAGCGGTGGCCGACGTGGCCCCAGTCGCGGAACTCGATGCCGAGCTTGAAGCTGCCCTGGGTGCGCTTGACGAACTCGGCGCCGTCCAGGCCCAAAGTTTGGTTGTAGGCGCGGATGGGCGGCAGCGTGGCCTCGCCGACGCCGATCGTGCCGATGTCGGGCGACTCGATCAGCACGATCTCGCAGGCGCCCTGGCCGGCCTGCGCAAAGCGTTGAGCCAGCGGCGCAGCCGCCATCCAGCCGGCGGTGCCGCCGCCAACGATGACGATCTTGCGGATGGAGGGATCGGACATGGCTGTCTCTGGGCCAGTTTTTATGGAGCCTCACCACAGGACCGGTGGGCGGCGCGATCTTCGGCGAGTCGGGCTGTGTCGCGCTAGGGGCTTTTACCGTATTTACTTCGTACGACGGCCGAACTAATATGGCACCAAGCCCGTCAAAAGCATGGGCAGGACTAGGAGACAAATGCAGGCCGAAGCCGCAAGCAGCCAACAGCTGCTCAAGGTCATCAATCGCATGGCGCTGGTGCGACATCTCTGTGCCAATCCGGGGCTGTCGCGTGCCGACCTGGCCGTGGCCGTCGGCTTGACGAAGTCCACCGTCAGCCTGCTGGTGCGCGAACTGATTCTTGAAGGCTGGCTGGCCGAACGCGAGGTCGTCGCGACCGGCGACCTGGGCCGCCGCCCCACCCCCCTCTTCATCGATCCCGCCCGGCTGGTGCTGCTCGGCGCCGAGGTCGGCATCGAATCCGTGCGCGTCGTCGCCACCTCGCTGACCGGCGAGGTGCTGGCCTGGACCGTCGCCCACTACAGCGCCAACCGCACAGCCAAGGCCTGCATCGCCAGCCTCGCCACGGCGCTGCTCAAGCTGCGCAAGCAGCTGGATGCCGGCCAGCAGATCCTGGGCATCGGCGTGGGCCTGCCCGGTGGCGTCAACGAGGCGCGCGGCGTGCTGCACTTCGCGCCCAATCTGGGCTGGCGCGATATTCCCTTTGGTGCCCTGCTCAGCGAAAAGCTGCAAGACACTTCGCTCGCTGGCGCACCCCTCTTCATACAGAACGAAGCCGATGTGGCGGCCCTGGGCGAAATGGAGTTCAACTCCGCGCCGACGTCGGACCCGCTGCTGTATGTGTCCATCAACCAGGGCCTGGGCGCCGGCGTCATCGTCGGCGACCGCCTGCTGACCGGCAGCCGCGGTTTCGCCGGTGAGGTGGGCCACATGGTGCTGCAGCTCAATGGACCACGCTGCTCCTGCGGCCGACGCGGCTGCGCCGAAGCATTGATCGCGACGCGCGCCATGCTCGGCGGCAGTGAGGATGGCACGACACTGCGCTCGCTGGCCGAAGTACGCGCCCATCTCGTCGACGAGGACGCGCACACGCTGAAGGCTGTGAGTTCCGCCGGCCGCTATCTCGGCGTGCTGCTGCAGAACCTGGCCACCGCCTACGACCCCGCCTGCATCGTGCTGGGCGGTTCGGTCGTCGAACTGGGCGAGCCCTTCCTGAAGCCAGCGCTGGACACGCTGCTCGACTACGCCGCAGCGGCCAGCCTGCCACCGCCGAGCGTGCGCACCTCGTTGTTCGGCGCCAATGCCGTCGCCGTCGGCGCGGCCGCGCTGGCCCGCTACCGCCTGACCCGGCCTACCCTGCCCGGCGCGGTGACGGCTGTGGGCGAGAGCATCAGCGAGGAGTCCGCTTGATGTTCCTCGGCATCGATCTCGGCACCTCCGAAGTCAAGCTGCTGCTGCTTGACGGTGAAGGCCACATCGTCGGCACGGCAGGCAGCGCGCTGACGCTGTCGGCGCCTGAGCCGCTGTGGTCGGAGCAGGCGCCGAGCGATTGGTGGCAGGCCACCGAGGCCGCCGTTGCCAAGCTGCGCGCCGCCCATCCGATGGCCTTTGCCGCCGTGCGCGGCATCGGCCTGTCCGGCCAGATGCATGGCGCGGTGCTGCTGGGCGCTGACGACGCCGTGCTGCGCCCGGCCATCCTGTGGAACGACGGCCGCAGCCACGCCGAGTGCGACGAGCTGACAACCACCGCGCCGCGCCTGCACGACATCGCCGGCAACCTCGCCATGCCCGGCTTCACCGCGCCGAAGCTGCTGTGGGTCAAGAAGCACGAGCCCGAAGTCTTCGCGCGCGTGTCCAGCGTGCTGCTGCCCAAGGACTGGCTGCGCCTGCAGCTGACCGGCGACAAGGTCTCCGACCCGTCGGACGCCGCCGGCACCCTGTGGCTGGACGTGGCCCGGCGCGACTGGTCCGACGAACTGCTCGGCGCCTGCRGCCTGACGCGCGCGCARATGCCSCGCCTGGTCGAGAGCAGCCAGCCCAGCGGCGTGCTCAAGCCCGAACTCGCCAAGGCCTGGGGCCTGGGCGCGGAGGTGGTCGTCGCCGGTGGCGCCGGCGACAACGCGGCCAGCGCCATCGGCATCGGCGCCACGCAGCCMGGKGAYGGCTTCATCTCGCTGGGCACCTCGGGCGTGCTCTTCGTCGTCAACGACCGCTACCGGCCCAACCCGGCCTCGGCCGTGCAYGCCTTCTGCCATGCGCTTCCCGCACGCTGGCACCAGATGAGCGTGATGCTGTCSGCSGCCAGYTGCCTGCGCTGGTTCTGCCAGCTCGTCGGCGCCGATGAARCCACCTTGCTGGCTGAACTTTCATCAAATGACAGCGCAGTCAGCRCCTCAGACCACGCGCCGATCTTCCTGCCYTACCTSGCCGGYGAGCGCACGCCGCACAACGACCCGTTTGCAGCCGGCGTCTTCCATGGCCTGAAGGCGCAGACGAATCGCGCCGACTGCACCTATGCCGTGCTCGAGGGCGTGGCCTTCGGGCTGGCCGACGGGCTGGACGCGCTGCGGGCGGCAGGCACCGAGGTGCACCAGCTGTCGCTGGTGGGCGGCGGCTCGCGCAGCCGTTTCTGGGCCCAGCTGATCGCCGACGCACTCCAGGTCGACATCGTCCTGCACACCGGCAGCGCAGCCGGCGGCGCGCTCGGCGCGGCACGCCTGGGCTGGTTGGCCACCGGGGGTGCTGTCGAGACCGTCTGCACCCGCCCGCCCGTGGCGGCCCTCTTCTCTCCCGATCCCCAACGCCATGCCCGCCTGGCTCCCCGCCTGGCGCGTTTCCGTGACCTCTACCGCCGCCTGCGCGGTGCCTGACCCCCGAGTTATGACGAGCTATTTCCACGCCATCGCCCCGATCCGCTTCGAGGGCGCCGACAGCCCCAATGACCTGGCCTTCAAGCACTACGACAAGGACCGCATCGTCCTGGGCCAGCGCATGGAGGATCACCTGCGCTTTGCCGTGTGCTACTGGCACAACTTCGTCTGGACCGGCCTGGACCCGTTCGGCGGCGCCACCTTCGAGCGCCCCTGGTTCCAGGGCGGCAGCCCGATGGAGCTGGCCAAGCTCAAGGCCGACGCGGCCTTCGAGTTCTTTGCCAAGCT
>NZ_JBFUMK010000049.1:0-5201 GCF_054049415.1 Roseateles sp. P5_D6
CGACGAGTGCCTCAACGAGCACTGGTTCGAGACGCTGGCGCAGGCCCGGGTCGTGATCCAGGCCTGGGTACAGGACTACAACGAGGTGCGGCCGCATTCGAGCATCGGCCGCATGCCACCCAGGTGCTTCGCACGCCTTCAACGGCAGCAGGCTGTCGAGGAAGGTTCAGCTTCAACCGCCGCACTGGCGATACCCTTGACCCCCAGGGCTCCCTCGCAATGACTGGTACGGCGATTGGGGGCAGGTCACAAACGCCTTCGATCAACACCATGCGCATGACGGCGATGCCCTCGCGGGCCTCACGCGCCACACCGTACTCGGGTGAGTCGTAGAAGGCTTGTGCAGCTTCGGGTGTGGGGAACTTCAACAGCACGACGCGCTCGGGTGTCCAGTCGCCTTCGAGCACCGTGGTCTTGCCGCCGCGCACCAGCACCTCGGCGCCATGCTGCTTCATGGCCAGCGTCGAGAGCCGCCGGTAGTCCTCGTATTGCGCTGGGTTGGTGACCTTGACGTTGGCGAGGATGTAGGCAGCCATTTATCTCTCAGCAGCTGAAATCATTTTGACGAAGGTGCAAGTCAACGCATGCCAGTTCGTCGAATGATCTCCCCTTAGCAGGAGAAATCATTCTCCAAAAGAGGCTGCTTCTTGACGACGCGATCCAGCGCCACCAGTTGCTCCAGCAGCGTCTTTATGTGCTTGAGCGGCACGGCGTTGGGGCCGTCGCTGAAGGCCTCGGCCGGGTTCGGGTGCGTCTCCATGAACAGGCCCGCCACACCGACGCCCACGCCGGCACGGGCCAGCACGGGCACCATCTCGCGGGCACCACCGCTCGAGCCACCCAGGCCACCGGGCTTCTGCACCGAGTGGGTGACGTCGAAGACCACCGGCGCGCCGGTGTTGCGCATCTCGGCCAGGCTGGTCATGTCGGCGACCAGGTTGTTGTAGCCGAAGCTGACGCCGCGCTCGCAGGCTAGGAAGAGGTCTTCGGACAGGCCCACCTCGCGCGCGGCGGCGCGGGCCTTGTCGATGACGTTCTTCATGTCCCAGGGCGCGAGGAACTGGCCCTTCTTGATGTTGACCGGCTTGCCACTTTGCGCGACCGCGCGGATGAAATCCGTCTGGCGGCACAGGAAGGCCGGGGTCTGCAGCACGTCCACCACGCTGGCGACCTCGGCCACTTGGCCAGCGTCGTGCACGTCGGTCAGCACCGGCAGGCCGGTCTGGCGGCGTACCTCGTCGAGGATCTTCAGGCCGGCTTCCATGCCGACACCGCGCTTGGTGGTGCCGGACGACCGGTTCGCCTTGTCGAACGAGCCCTTGTAGATCAGCGGAATGCCGAGGGCCGTGCACGCCTCTTTCAACAGGCCGGCGACGTCGAGCGACATCTGCAGGCCCTCGATCGAGCAGGTCCCGGCGATCAGGAAGAAAGGCTTGTCGATGCCGACATCGAATCCACAGAGCTTCATAGGTCAGGCCTTCTGATGGTGTTCCAGCGCAGCCTTGATGAAGGCCGTGAACAGCGGGTGGCCGCCCCAGGGCGTGGACTTGAATTCGGGGTGGAACTGCACGCCCACGAACCAGGGGTGCACCTCGCGCGGCAGCTCGACCATCTCGGTCAGCTTCTCGCGCTGGGTGATGGCCGAGATGACGAGGCCGGCCTTCTGCAGGCGGTCGAGGTAGTGCTCGTTGGCCTCGTAGCGATGGCGGTGGCGCTCGGTGACGATCGGGCCATAGATGTCACGGGCCAGCGTGCCGTCCTTGACGTCGGAGCTCTGCGCGCCCAGGCGCATCGTGCCGCCGAGGTCGCTCTTCTCGTCACGCTTCTGGATGCTGCCGTCGGCGTCCTGCCACTCGTCGATCAGCGCGATGACGGGGTGGGGCGTGTCGGGATCGAACTCGGTGGAGTTGGCGTTCTCGAGGCCGGCCATGTGGCGGGCGTACTCGATGGTCGCGACCTGCATGCCCAGGCAGATGCCCAGGTAAGGCAGCTTGTGCTCACGGGCGTACTGGGCGGCCAGGATCTTGCCTTCCACGCCGCGCTTGCCGAAGCCGCCGGGCACGAGGATGGCGTCGAACTTGGCCAGCGTGTCGACCGTCTCGGGCGTCAGCGTCTCGCTGTCGACGTACTCGATCTTGACGCCGGCATGGTTGTGGATGCCGGCGTGGCGCAGCGCCTCGTTGAGCGACTTGTACGAATCCGACAGGTCGGTGTACTTGCCGCACATGGCGATGGTGATCTCGGTCTTGGGGTTTTCGACCTCGTAGACCAGCGTGTCCCAGCGCCTCAGGTCCGTGCTCTTGGTGTTGAGCTGGAGCTTGGTGCAGATGAGCTGGTCCAGGCCCTGCTCATGCAGCATGCGCGGCACCTTGTAGATGGTGTTCACGTCCCACATCGAGATCACGCCGTACTCGGCGACGTTGGTGAACAGCGAGATCTTCTCGCGCTCGTCGTCGGGGATGCGGCGGTCGGCGCGGCACAGCAGCGCGTCGGGCTGGATGCCGATCTCGCGCAGCTTCTGCACCGTGTGCTGGGTCGGCTTGGTCTTCAGCTCGCCAGCGGCGGCGATCCAGGGCACATAGGTCAGGTGCACATAGGCCGTGTTGGTCGGGCCGGCGCGCAGGCTCATCTGGCGCACGGCTTCGAGGAAGGGCAGGGACTCGATGTCGCCCACCGTGCCGCCGATCTCGACGATGGCCACGTCGACGCCCTCGGCGCCGCGCTTGATGTATTCCTGGATCTCGTTGGTGATGTGCGGAATCACCTGCACCGTCTTGCCGAGGTAGTCGCCGCGGCGTTCCTTCTCGAGCACGGTCTTGTAGATCTGGCCGGTCGTGAAGTTGTTGGCCTTCTTCATCCGCGTGGTGATGAAGCGCTCGTAGTGGCCGAGGTCGAGGTCGGTTTCGGCGCCGTCGTCGGTGACGAAGACTTCACCGTGCTGGAAGGGCGACATCGTGCCGGGGTCGACGTTGATGTAGGGGTCCAGCTTGATCAGGGTGACTTTGAGGCCGCGCGATTCGAGGATGGCAGCCAGGGAGGCCGACGCGATGCCCTTGCCCAGGGAGGACACCACACCGCCGGTGACGAAGACGAATTTGGTCATGTCTTGCAGCACGCAGAACAGCATGCTGAGGTGGGAAATTGCGATTGTACGAGACCCGTCAATTGGGCCCCAGCAACTCCAGCACCAAGTCGGCCGTTTCCTCAGGTTTCTCGAAAGGGAACAGGTGCGAGCCCTCCATCCAGCGCCAGTTCTCCCCAGCCAGTTTCCTGGACGCCGCGGCACCGGCCTGGCGCAGCTCGACCGAGCGCGTACCGCCGACGAAAGCCACCGGGCATTGGGGCGGGCGCAGGCGCAGCAGCAGGGGCAGGTGGTGGGGCAAGGTACGGTAAATGTGGGCCTCGACCTCGCGCGTGAAGCGCAGCCTGACCTGGCCGTCTTCAGACTCTTCGAAACCGGCGTCGATGTAGTCGGCCAGCACCCGCGGGTCCCAGCGGGCGAAGAGCTTCTTGGCTGAGAAATGCTTGTAGACGGCCTCGCGAGCCGGCCAGACATGGCGACGCTCGCGGGCGATCTTGGACGGGCCGTAGCGGTGGATGAGTCCCGTCGTCTTGGCCATCGCAACGACCGCGGCCTTCATGCCCGACACGACGGGTGAGTCCAGCATGACAAGGCGGCTGACGAGATCGGGTCGGCGGCAGGTGGCCATCAAACTCAGCATGCCGCCCAGCGAGTGGCCGACAAGGGCGACCTGGCCTTGCGGGGGCACTTCATGCTCGATGAAATGCAGCAACTGGTCACGCAGGCGGCGCCAGTCGCCAGTCACGGGGAAGCGCGGGTCGTGGCCAAAGCGATCCAGCGCCTCGACGCGCCAGCCGGCGGCGCGCCAGCGCTCGAACAGCACGCGGTAGCAGCCGGCGGGATAGCTGTTGGCGTGAGAGAAGACCAGCGTGCGAGTTGTCATGGGCGCGCAGTTTGCCTGCGTCGGGCGACCTGTTCAGCGTCAGTTTTGGAGTGCCGAGTCCAGACGTGGCCGTCAGTCGGGCGGCAGCTCAAGCTCCAGCACGCGGCGCCTGCCGGCGTGGATCTCATCAAGACTGCGCCTGAAGCCGGGAATGCTGCGGAACAGGCGGTCGAAGCTGCCGTCCGCCAGGGCTGCGCGCAGGCCGCGCTCGATGCGGTCGGCCAGGGCCGGGTTGTCGCGGCTGGTGAAAAAGTAGAAGGGCACGCCGTAGTGGAGGAACAGGGTCTGCTCGATGGCCAGGCCGCTGTGCTGTTGCTGCTCGTACCAGGCCTCATAAACGCCGCGCGGCATGTAGTCGAAGCGCCTGGCGCCCAGCATCGCGAAGAGCTGTTCGTAATTGACGGACGTGACCACGGGCAGGCCGTTGGCGCGCAGCACGTCGGTCGATGGCCAGCCCTCGCCGGCCCCGGCCGTGAAGCGGCTCAGGTCGGTCAGCGTGCGCACGGCCCGGAAACGCGCCTGGTCACCCCTGCGGATCAGGAAGACGCGGTAGTCGTTGAGTTCGCGCAGCAGCGAGAAGCGCACAGGAAGGAGCTCGGCCTCGCGCCTGGTGTTGCTGCCATCCCAGATGACGTTGATGGCGCCATTGTTCTTCAGCTCGACGAACTGGCGCTGGCCGCTCATCGGCTGCTCGTAGTGCTGGATCTCGAAGGCCCCGTCGCTGGCCTGCGTCTTCTCCAACGCCAGGCGCAGCAGTTGCGGGAAATAGCTTGCGTGCTCCTGCGAGCTGGGCGACAACTGCGGGATGGTGACGCGCAGAGGCTCCGCAGCCAGGGCGGCGGAGGGGCCCATCGTGGACAACAGCGCCAATGCGGCGCGGCGCCGGTTCATGGCGTTCAGCTGGCCGCCAGGCGCTTGAGTTGGTACAGCGCTTCCAGTGCCTCGCGCGGCGACAGCGCGTCGGGGTCGACCTTGGCCAGCGCCTGCAGCAGCTCGCTGGGCTCGGGCAGGGGCGGCGGCGCGGGCGGGGCGGCGAAGAGGTCGAACTGGTCGTCGGCCGCGTTCTGGCGGGCCTCCAGGGCCTCCAGCGTCGCGCGAGCCTGGCGCACGAGGCTGGCGGGCATGCCGGCCAGCTTGGCGACCTGCACGCCATAGCTGCGGCTGGCCGGGCCGGGCTGCAGCTCGTGCAGGAAGACGATGTCCTCACCGCTCTCCACGGCCGACACGTGCCAGTTC
>NZ_JBFUMK010000050.1:0-2687 GCF_054049415.1 Roseateles sp. P5_D6
CCCCACGCCAGCACCGGTGCCGCTGCCCCCGGCGCCGCCGGCCAACCCGCCGACCCAGCCTTCGCCCGGCAATGGCAGCGACACCGGCAGCGTCAACCCGCCCGCAGCGCCCGGCTCGCCGCCACCGCCACCGCCACCGCCACCGCCTGCGCCGGCACCCACACCGGCTCCGGCCCCATGGCCGCTGCCTCCCGCACCGCCGGCCAATCCGCCCACCATGCCCTCGCCCGGCAACGGTTCGGACACCGGCAACACGAATCCTCCGCTGCCGCCGGGCGCCCAGCCGCCGGTATCGAGCGGCAATGGCAACACGACCCGCAACCGCCTGCCCCCGACGCCGCCGCTGGTCCCGGTCGGCCCGGTGGCCCCGTCGCCCTCGCCTGCCCCGAGTCCCGCGCCGACTCCGGCGCCCACGCCAGCGCCAGCGCCAAGTCCTGCGCCTACGCCGGCACCGAGCCCATCGCCCACGCCCACGCCCACGCCCACGCCAAGCCCTTCACCTTCGCCGGCGCCAAGCCCCGCGCCCACGCCGACCCCGACCCCCGCGCCGCCTCAGCCGTCTGCAGGCAACGGCGACACGACGCGCGACCAACTGCCGCCTGCGCCGCCTGCGCCGCCGATCCCCGCTCCCGCACCCACGCCGGCGCCCACGCCCGCTCCCATCGAGCCGTCGATCAGCAACGGCGACGGCAGCACCCGCGACACCTTGCCGCCTGTGCCGCCGTCGTCCGTCCCCGCGGCCACGCCCGGCGCCGCGCCATCACCCGGCGCTGCGCTGGCGCCGGCCGGCGCGCAAGCCAGCCAGGCCTCGGCCCGGGTGACGCCGGCCGACGCGGCCAGGAACGATGGCTGTGCGAAGGACGCCGACGCTGCCACCGGCACGGAGGACGACCGTGAGCCCTCCGCGGGCAATGGCGACGAGACGACACAGGACAAGCTGCCGCCCAGGCCGCCCACCCGCCCGGGCGAGGCACCGGCACCTGCACCCACGCCGACCCCGACCCCGGCACCAACGCCAGCGCCAACGCCGGCGCCCGCGCCGGCGCCGTCCACACCCGACGAGTTGCCCGCACCGGGCCAGCTCGGCCTGGACCTGAGCCTGCTGGCGCCCGACCTGCAGAAGGCCGGCGTCAGCCCCTTCCTGGCACACGGCGGCAGCATCAGCATCAGCGCGGGCCGCGACGTCAAGGGTGCGGCCTTGGGTCGCAGCCAGGACGACGTCAGCCAGTGGTGGTGGCGCTCCGGCCTGGACAGCCTGTCGCCAACCGCCTGGTGGTCGCGTTATGACCTGTTCAGCCAGGGCGTCGCCACCTTCGGCGGCGGCAACGTCAGCGTCAATGCGGGCCGCGACGCCGTGCAGGTGCATGCCGCCGCCGCCAGCAGCGGCTGGCGCGGCACGCCGGCCACGACCTCCGCGCAGGGATCGACCAACACGGCTTCGGTGCCCACCCAGCTCTTCCAGCGCGGCGGCGGCAACGTCAGCCTGCAGGCCGGCCGCGACGTCCTCGGCGGGCGGCTGTTCGCGGCGGGCGAGCAGCTCGGCGTGACGGCCGGCGGCAAGGTCGGGCGCGACACCGAGGCCACCCAGGCCAGCGTCGACGCCGGGCTGCAGCTGCTGCACCTGGGCACCCAGGTGCACGCCAGCGCGGCGACCGGCCTGGACGTCGGCGCCGTGCGCGACGCYGGCATGACGACCGCGGCGCGCGCCAACACCCTGGGTGAAGGCGGCGTGCTGGGTGGCCTGTCGGCCGGGGCCTCACTGGAGCTGCTGAGCCAGAGCGGCGACCTGCGGCTGCGCGGCGAAGCCGCGCGTGCCGAGGGCCAGCCCGGTTCACGGGACGCGGCCCAGAGCCTGCTGCCCGAAAGGCTCAGGCTGGTCGCCGCTGGCGGCGACGTCAAGCTCGACGAGACCATGCAGCAGATGCCGCAGCGCGAGGCCCGCACGGAGATCCTGGCCGCCGGCTCGGTGACCGTCTCGGGCCTGGGCGTGGCGACGCAGGCCGCGGCGCTGGAGCCGGGCCTGTACAGCCGCGGGCGCCTCAACGATGTGCTGGTCCAGCCGCTGTCGGGCACGCGGCCGACCCGCTTCCCGGACGTGGAGGGCGCCGTGCCGGTAGACACGCCGGCGCAGCTCGACGCCAGCGACCGCTCGCCGGTGCGCATCGTCGCGGGTGAAGATGTCAATGTCGCCAACAACATCGTCTCGGCACGGCCGGTGCAGATCGAGGCCGGCCGCGACATCGTCTTCGGCAGCCAGAAGGTCGTCAGCGTCCAGCACCAGGACTGGCGTATCGGCGCCGAGAGCAAGCCGCTGCAGGTGCGCGAATTCAGCTGGCTGCAGGCCGGCCGCGACCAGCGCGGCGTGGCGGTCGAGATCGCCGGGCCGGGCGAGCTGCTCGTGCTGGCCGGCCGCGACATCGACCTGGGCGCCAACAGCGGCCTGGTGGCGCTGGGCGGCACGCGCAACAGCAGCCTGCTGCCGGCCAGGGGCAGCGACATCACCGTCGTGGCCGGCCTGCGCGGCGATGGGCAGGACTACAGCCAAGCCGTGCACGAAGGCTTTGCGCTGCTGGGCAGCAGCGGCTGGACGGCGCCCCGCCTGGCCGCGCTGTACACCGCCCTGGGTGGCAGCCGCGCCGGCTTCGCCACGCTGGCGGCGGCCGAGCAGCTCGCCGCGCTGCGCGAGC
>NZ_JBFUMK010000051.1:0-2492 GCF_054049415.1 Roseateles sp. P5_D6
CCCCGGCACCCAGCCTGGCCATGGGCGCGGCGGTCGGCCTGGCATTGGCGGCTGGCCTGGGTGCCGGGGCCTTGGCCGCCGGCTTGGCCGGCGCGGGCCGGTGCGCGGCCGGTGCCCTGGGCGCTGCCGGTCGGTGGGCCGCGCCGCCGCTGAGCTTGAACACCCCAATGGCCTCGGCCATGCGGGCCGACTGCTCGCGCAGGCTTTCGGCCGCGGCGGCGGATTCCTCCACCAGGGCGGCGTTCTGCTGCGTCATCTGGTCGAGCTGCACGACGGAGCCGTTGACGACGCCGATGCCCTCGCTCTGCTCGCGCGCCGCGGCGCTGATTTCGCCAATGATGTCGGTCACGCGCTGCACGCTGGCAACGATCTCGGTCATCGTCGCGCCGGCGTCCTGCACCTGCTGGGTACCGGAGTCCACACGCTCGACGCTGGCACTGATGAGGCTCTTGATCTCCTTCGCGGCCTCGGCGCTGCGCTGGGCCAGCAGCCGCACCTCGCCGGCCACGACGGCGAAGCCACGGCCCTGCTCGCCGGCGCGGGCCGCTTCCACGGCGGCGTTCAGCGCCAGGATGTTGGTCTGGAAGGCGATACCGTCGATGGTGCCGATGATCTCGTTGATCTTGCGCGAGCTGTGGCTGATCTGATCCATGGTCGCGACGACCTGCGACACGGCCTCGCCGCCGCGCCGGGCGACGCTGGCGGCGGAGCTGGCAAGCTGGTTGGCCGTCATGGCTGCGTCGGCCGTCTGCTTGACGGTGCCGGTCAACTCGGACATGGAGGACGCGGTGTTCTGCAGATTGCTCGCCGTCTGCTCGGTGCGCTGGCTCAGGTCCAGGTTGCCGGTGGCGATTTCGGCGCTGGCCGTGCCAATGCTGTCGGCGGCTTCGCGCACCTTGGCGATGAGTTTTTGCAGCCCTTGCTGGGTGTCGTCCAGCGCGCCGAGCAGGCGTCCGACGTCACCACTGCCGCCGCGCGGAATGGGGTGGGTCAGGTCAAAGCGAGCCAGCGCCTCGGCGGCCTCGGTGGCCGCATGCAGGCTGCCGCCCGAGCCGCCACTGGCCAGCAGGCCGAACAGGCCGGCCACCCAGGTGAGCGCCAGGACGGCATACAACCAACCCTTGGCGGCGCCGGCGTTGTCGCCCAGGCCGGACAGCGCCATGCCGGCGCCCACGGTGACCACGCCGAGCACAACGCCCAGAGCCAACTTCAACCGCTGCGAACCGCTCATGCCGTCGTCTCCATCAGAAAAGGAAAAAGACACCGGCCAGGCCGGGTCAACAGCGCAGTGTGCCGCCGGCTCTGGTGGGGCGGAAGAGCGATATGGGGGAGGAAGCGGCAATAGTTGCCCGAACCAGGGCCAAACAGGCCGGCTCAGCCGCCCGGCCTGCGTCGCTGGCGCAACGCGAAGCGCAGCGGGTCGACAGCGTCCAGCAACTCGGCCTCGAGCGGCCGTGGCGAGCCCAGGGCCAGCGCCGCGACCAGGCGCCCGGCCAGGGCCGCCCAGGTGATGCCTCGCGAGGCAAAACCGGTGCAGGCGATGAGCCCCGGCTGGCGTGGCTGCAGGCGCAGTTGCTCGGCCGCCTCACCGGGAGCCGCCAGACCGCCGATCAGCGGCAGGCGGTCCGGCGCGATGAGGCGCCAGGCCACGCGGCCGGAGAGCGGCGCCTGCGGCGGGGTGGCCAGGCCGGCCAAGCGCGCGTAGCGGGCGAGGTTGTCGGCCTGATCAACCTCGCGCAGCGCCGGGTCGAGATCACCGTCCTGGGTCGTCGCACCGCACCACAGGCCGCCGCGGCCATCGGCGATGGCGTAGCCGTCGCCGGCGATGGGGACGGTGGGGCACCAGGGCGCTTCCGGCAAGTGGGTCAACTGGCCGCGCTGCACGGTCAAGCCGGCAGCCAGTTCGCCGAGCAGCGACAGTTGGCCATGGCCGCCGGCCAGCACGACAAGGGGCGCCTCGGCGATGCGATGACCCTGGGCATCCCGCAGGCGCCAGCCGTCGGTGGCTGCTTCCAGGGCGGCGACGGGGCTGCCCAGTTTCAGGGCGACCCCGCTGGCGGCCAACATGGCGCGGATGTAGGCGGCCGGGTCCAGCGCGCCACCACCGGGATAGAACCAGGCCGGGTGGGCGAGGGCGGTGCCGGCCAGGATCGAGGCGCCTTCGGCGGACAGGGCCTCGACATAGCCCGGCGCGCCGCGCATGGCGGCCAGCGGCAGTCGCGTCTCCATCCTCAGCAGGCCGCGCTGATGAGGCAGGGCGAGCTCCGTCAGCAAAGCCTGCGTGGCCAGCGCCGCGGCGCGGTTGAAGCGCGCGTGCGGGCCGTCGTCCGGGTTGAGGGTGCCATGGAAGAGGCCGGCCGGGTTGCCCGAGCTGGCTTGGGCCGGGCCGGGCAACGCATCGACGACGGTGCAGGCCACGCCCGCCCGCGAGAGCGCCAGCGCGCAGGCCGCACCCGCAAGGCCGGCGCCGACGATGACGGCCTGCTTCGCGC
>NZ_JBFUMK010000052.1:0-1985 GCF_054049415.1 Roseateles sp. P5_D6
AATCGGGTAGCCGGGGGTATTTAGCCCCCAGCCCCCACACCACCCACCGTGCGGGTCCGCAGTGGGCGGTTCAACCAGTTGGCGCGCTCGACGAAGCCGTTATGTCGAGTAGCCCTGGGCCTTGCACCACAGAGCTTGGACGCTGACCAATCCTTGCGCTTTCAACCACGCGTTGGACATCGCCTGCTGTGTCACCGGGGTCCGTGCCATGTGCCAGTAGCCGTGGCTGCTGACCCCGTGCTGGATAGCCGACTTCAGGCTCACGCCCAAGGCCAGCAGGTGGCGGATCTTCGTGCGCGCCCAGCGCCACTGTTTCCAGTAGCACATGCGGATGCGCCGGCGCAGCCATTCATCCAGCTCGGGCACCGGGCGGTAGTACTGGCTGATGCCGAAGTACCCCATCCAGCCCCGCACATATCTCCCCAGCTGTTGCAGCCGGTAGTCCATCGAGACGCCCCAACTGCGCCCCGTCAACTCACGCACCCGGTGCTTGAAGTTCGCCAGCGCCTTGTCGGCCCAGCGCACCTTGTTGCCTTGGATGGTGAAGCTCAGGAAGCTGCAGTCACGCATCGGCGCCACCCGGCTTTTGGCCGGGTTGACCTTCAGCTTGAGGACCGTCTCCAGGTATCGCGTGGTGCTGCGCATCACCCGCTCGCCCGCGCGTTCGCTTTTGACCAGGATGACCAGGTCGTCGGCGTAGCGGGCGAAGCGGTGGCCCCGCCGCGTCAGCTCTTGGTCGAGTTGATGCAGCAGGATGTTGGCCAGCAGCGGTGACATCGGCCCGCCTTGCGGTGTGCCGACCTCGCTGGGCTCGACGTGCTCACCGACCAGCACCCCGGCGCGCAGGTAGCGGCCGATCAGGGCCAGCAGCCGCTTGTCGGCAATGGCTCGACCCAGCAGGCTCATCAGCAGGTCATGGTTGACCGTGTCGAAGAACTTGGCCAGATCGAGGTCCACCGCGATGCGGTAGCCGTCCTTCACGTAGGCCTGCACCTGGCGGATCGCCTGGTGTGCATTGCGGCCCGGTCTAAAACCGAAGCTCGAATCCGAGAACGTCGGATCAAAGATCGGCGTGAGCACCTGGGCGATGGCCTGCTGAAGCACCCGGTCAAGAATGCCCGGGATGCCCAGCATCCTCTTGCCACCGTCGGGCTTGGGTATCTCGACCCTGCGCACCGGCCGTGGGCAATATCGCCCCTCCTTGACCTGCTCACGCACGCGCGGCCAGTGTTCGCGCGCATAGGCGGGGAAGTCCGCGATGGTCACGCCGTCAATGCCCGGCGCGCCCTTGTTGGCCTTCACCCGCTTCCACGCGCGAGACAGGTTGTCGCTGTCCAGCACGGCGGTGAGCAGGTCTTGGTTGACTTCGTCTTGTTTCAAGGCTCGGTGCGCGCCAGCCCGCCGCTGCAGCTCCCCCGGGGCGGGGTCGGCGCTGGAGTCGAGGGTGGCACGTCTGCTCCTTGTGTCTCGTTGTTCAGCCCTTCGGTGGCCCGACACCTGGCCACCTACTACGGCGTCTGCTGACTTCTGCATCGTCACGTCGCGCGTTGCCGCGCGCCGCGCTGTGCGGCTCGGATGTGGGTCGCTGCCGATTTCATCGCTCACGGCGGGCGGCTCGCCGTGGCGCCAGGTTCTTGGTATCCCGGTGAACCGTCCGGGTCACACCCTCATCACGACGCACCGCTTGCGGTGCAGATCTCCCCAGGTAAGAACGCGAACTGTCGGTGCACAAGCGCCGCATTTACTGTGGGCCGCGTACCGTTGGGCTTTGCCGTCATGTGCCAGCTCGCCTCGCCGCCCTCAGCCTTCTATGCAGTTTCTGTCCGTCGCCTCGCACCTCTTGCGCTCCGGCTTCCTTCAGACAAACCCTCGCGGGCCTGCCCTTGCCTTCGGCTCGTGGTTATCCTTGCTCACGATGAGTCCAAGTCGGTACTCCCACAGGGGACTTCCACCCCATAAGTTCGCGCCCATGCTGGGCGCACACC
>NZ_JBFUMK010000053.1:0-1886 GCF_054049415.1 Roseateles sp. P5_D6
CAGCAGGGCCAGGGCGGCCTGCTGCAGCAGTGCGGCTTCGGCGCCGCCCGAAGCCGACGAGCGGCCCACCACCAGCCACGAGAGCTTTTCGGCGTCGGGCAGCTCGGGTTGCGCGTACAGGCGCACGCGCGGCAGCAGGGCGGTGCCGGTAATTTGCACGCCGACGCGCTGCGTGAGGTTAGGGCGAATCGCCAGGATGTCGAGCGAAGGGTTGTCGATGGCGCCGGTAAAGCGCAGCATGCCTTGCTCCACATCCAGACGCTGGCCGTAGGCGCGGTACTGGCCGCCTGCCGTGTTGATGGTGCCGTTGAGCCGGGGCTCGCGCAGCGTTTCACCGCTCAGGGCCAGCGTGCCGCGCACACGCGTGTCTATGCCCTTGCCCTGGATGCGGAAGTCGCGGCCCAGGTCGAGCTCCACCGCCAGTTTGACGGGGCGCGCGTCGCGGTCGGCGATTTCGTCGCTGGTCTGCGCGGGCGCCTTTTGGCCCGCCGCCGCGCCGCGGGAGGTGCGCACCACCACGTCGTCGCCAAGTTGCGGCGTACCTTCGTCGGGCAGGATGATGCGGGCCTGGTCGATCACCAGCTTGCCGGTGAGTTCAGTCTGTTGTCCCTTGAGGCCGGCCTGCACCTCGCCCGATACCGTCAATTGCCGGTCGGTACGGATGCTGGCCCGCAAGCGTTCGAGCCTGGCCGTGAGCTGCACCTGCGGCTTGCCCTCTACCCAGCCGGCTTCGCCCTGGGCCGTGAGAACGCCGCCCGTGCCTTTGTCGCCTGCGCCCTGCAGCGTGAACTCGTTGATGCGCATGCGCGTGCCGTCGAGTTTGGCGCGCAGGCGGCCGTTGCCGAATTCGATGCCGTCTACCACCGAACGCAGCGCCAGGTCGTCGGCCTGCAGGTCGCCGGCCAGTTGCGGCGCGGCGCGGGTGCCGCTGATGGCGACGTCAGCACCCAGCGAGCCGCGCAGCCGCCAGCCCGGCGGCGCCAGCACTGACCACACGCCGATGCGCGGCAGCTGGGCGCGCAGCTGGCCGGCCAGCGGTGCATCGGCCGGCCAGAGCCAGYCACCGCCGGCGGTGGCTGGCGCGCGGGCCAAACGGGTCCTGAGCTGGCCGTCGGCCGTGCCCGCGCGTTCGCTGTCCCAGCGCAGCGCCAGCGTGACGGCCTCGCCTTCGCTTTGCAGCGAGAGGCGAGCTTCCTTCACGCCGGCCGCCACGCGCGCCGCCATGCCTTGCACGGTTTCGGCTTGCACGGTGATGTCGCCGCTGCTGCGTGCGAGGCCGACTTTCAGGCGCAGCGTGTCACCCAGCGTGGCGTCCCAGTCGCCATCCAGCAGCAGGGTGCCGCCCAGGCCTGCGCCGGCCATCTGCGGGCCGGCCAGCAGTTCTATCCAGGCCAGCGGCAGGCCACTGAGCTTGCCTGCGGTGATGAGCTCACGGCCTGGCCGCCAGCGAACCGGTTGCCAGGCCAGCGTGGCCTGCGAAGGTGCACTGGTGGATGCGCCCGAAGGCGGCGCGACCAGAAGGGCTTCTCCCGCGCCGCTTTCAAACAGGTCGCCATTGCGCGCGGGCGTCCACTTGAGCGGCACGGTGCTGCGGGTCTTGAGCTGCCAGGTCCCCTTGCCCAGCGTGGGGTCTTCCACACTCACACTGAGCTGCTTGACCAGGCCTTGCCACGCGGATTCAGCGAGCGGGGCGTTGCGCGCGGCGCCGTTGTTGAGTCGCCCGCCTTCTGCCGCCAGCTGCAGGGTGTAGCGGCGCTGGCCTGCTTCCATGCGGCCTTGCGTGGCCAGCTGTGCCTGGCTCAGGCGGCCGGAAAGCGTGGCCTGGAAGGCGCGGATTTTCAGGGCCTCTGCGGTAGCGACTGGTGCTGTTCCTGCTGTGCTGGAAG
>NZ_JBFUMK010000054.1:0-1820 GCF_054049415.1 Roseateles sp. P5_D6
GTTCAGTTCAACGAAAAAATTCCCGATGGCACCCAAGGACGCCGATCTCGATATGCACGCGGCGCTCTCAAGGTCGGCAGTGCGGATCAGGCCGTGCATTCACGCGGCAGCGCCTGGGTCTGCTGCAGTTGCAGCAATTCGTCGGCGCTGCGGTGGCAGAAGACCTCCACGCCGCCTTCGAGTTCGTGCCGCGGCGGCGTCTTGCTGTCGCACACGCCGGCCACGCGCAGGGGGCAACGGTCCAGGAAGCTGCAGATGCCCGCGCGGTCGACAGGCGCCTGCACCAGCGGCAGGGCCGCGCGCTGCGCCGCTCCGACTTCATCGAGCCATCCCGGGCGCAACTCAGGGACGGAATTGGCCAGCAAATGGAAATACGGATGACGCGGCGCATGCGCGAAAGCCGACCGGGTCAGCGACTCCACCTTTTGGCCGGCGTACAGCACCACGATCTCGTCGCACACCGCGCGCACGGTGTTCATGTCGTGGCTGATGAACATGTACGAGACCCCGAGCTCCTTGCGCAGCTGAGCCAGCAGGTCCAGGATGGCGGCGCCCACGACCGTGTCCAGCGCCGAGGTGACTTCGTCGCACAAGATCAGGTCGGGGTCGGCGGCCAGCGCGCGCGCCAGGTTGACGCGCTGCTTCTGCCCGCCGGAAAGCCCCGCAGGCAGGCGCCGGGCACAGGCCTGCGGCAGTTGCACGAGGTCGAGCAGCTGCGCGATGCGTTTGTTCAGGGCCTCGCCCTTCAAGCCGCGGTACAGCTGCAGCGGCCGCGCGAGGATGTCGGAAATGGTGTGCGCAGGATTGAGCGCCGTATCCGCCATCTGGAACACGATCTGGATGCGGCGCAGCTCCTCGGGCGAGCGCTGCGACACCAGGCGTGGCAGCGGCTTGCCGTCGAACATGATCTGGCCGCGGGCGGGGCCGATCAGGCCAGCGACGGCACGGGCCAGCGTGGTCTTGCCGGAGCCGGACTCGCCGATGACGCCGATCGCCTGGCCGCGGTACAGGGTCAGGCTCACATCGTCGAGCACCGGTGAGGCGGGCCGGCCGTGCTTGTCCAGGGGCCCATAGCCGGCGACCAGATTGCGCACCTGCAGCAGCGGCGTAGCGCCTTCGGCCACCGTCTCGCCGCTGCGCGCCTTGGGATTGGCCGCGGCGATCAGGCTGCGCGTGTAGTCGTCCTTCGGCGTGTTGATGATCTGCGCCGTGGTGCCGATCTCGCGCTCGGCGCCGTCGCGCAGCACSAGGATGYGGYCGGCCATCTGSGCCACCACCGCCAGGTCGTGSSTGACRTAGACCGCCGTGGTCTGACGCTCGCGCACCACGCGGCGGAAGGCGYGCARCACCTCGAYCTGKGTSGTGACGTCSAGCGCCGTSGTSGGCTCGTCGARGATCACCAGGTCCGGGTCGCTCATCAGCGCCATCGCGGCCATCAGGCGCTGCAACTGCCCGCCCGAAACCTGGTGCGGGTAACGCTGGCCGATGCTGTCGGGCTGCGGTAGTGCCAGCTCGCGGAACAGCGTCACGGCTTTTTTCTCGGCCTCGGAGCGCGGCATCAGGGAATGGATGTGGGCGGTTTCGACCACCTGGTCCATGATGGTGCGCGACGGATTGAAGGAAGCGGCCGCGCTCTGCGCGATGTAAGAGACACGGCGGCCGCGCAGGCGGCGCCGTTCTGATTCAGACAGGCCCAGCACATCGGTATCGCCGATACGCACGCTGCCTCCGGAGATGCGGCAGCCGTGCCGCGCATAGCCCATGAGCGCCAGGCCTATGGTGGTCTTGCCCGAGCCGGACTCACCGATCAGCGCCAGCAC
>NZ_JBFUMK010000055.1:0-1387 GCF_054049415.1 Roseateles sp. P5_D6
AGCCTGGCCCGCGGCCGGGGCCGACGTGACGGCGCAGGCTTCTTCCAGCGGGAAAAAGCCTGTCCAGCGCCCATCGGCCTGCCACACGGCCACGCCGTTGGCGCGCGGGCAGCCCACGGCAAAGCTGCCCGCGGCCCAGGTGATGTCACCGCCGTAGCCGGCGAGCACGCGCCCGTCGGCAGCGGCGCAGGTTTGCAACTTCCGGCCGTCAAAAAGCGCCAGCACGGGCGCGACGGTTTTGGCCGCGGTGTCGTCATGCTCGGCCTGCAGCGCGATGCCCAGGACACGCGCACCGCCTGCCGCCGGCGCGCCGCCCCACGCCATGTGCCGCAGGCTCAGGCGTTTGTCGGCCAGGCGCCACTGGCCCAGCAGCGCGCCGCTGCGTGCGTCCAGCCGCACCAGCGAGGCGTCCATGCGGTCCATGTGAATTTTCAGGCGGCCGGTTTCAGGCAGCGCGGGAATGCCGCCGTTCGCCACGACGAGGCTGCCGTCGTCGTCCAGCAAAAGTTCGTGCGGGTCCATGCCGTGGGTCGGCCATTCGCCCAATTTTTCCAGCGTGGCGGCATCACGCAGGCCGACCAGGCCTTCGCCGGTTTCGAGGTTTGTTTCGGTGGTGTAGAGCGTGTTGCCGTCGGGGCTGGCGATCACGTGGCCGTTGAAGGCGCGGTCGGGCTCGGCCCAACCCCAGGCGATGGCCTGGCCTGTGCCGTTGCCTTCGGGCCTCCAGCGCAGCAGCCAGTCACCYGGCCGGCGGGCCACCGCCAGCAGYGTGCCGCTGGGCTCGACCCACACGCCATGGGCGCGYGTCGGTACGTCGAGTGCGGCGCTGACCYGGAGYGCGGCGCYGCGATACGCCAGCACACCGACCTGGTAGCCGTGCGYKGCCTCCCAGGCGGCGACCAGCTGCTGCGGCCGRGYAGTGGCAGTGACGGCAGCTGCCAGGGCGGGATTGAGCCAGGCGCTGGTGCCGGCCGCTGCCAGCGCCAGCCATTGCCGGCGCCGCAGTGTTGTCAGGGCCTCAGCCTCTTTCATGCAAATGCCTAGTCGCCGTCGGCGTCTGAAAAGCCGATGCTCACTTCCAGCGCGGGCGCGATGTCGGCTTCCGCGAGTTTTTTCAGGTCGGCCAGTGAACGCCCGGCGCTGCCCATGCCGGCCTTGTTGGCGGGCGATGCGCTTTGCATGGCTTTGTCGGTTTTGTTCACCGCTTGTGCGAGCTGGTTGGCCGGCTCGTTGCGGCCGAGCCCGCGCAAATAGGTTTCCAGCGGCGCCAGACCGGCACCGGGCAAAGGGGCTTCACGCGCCTGCGCTGCGCCCAGTGTGCGCAGCGCCTGCCATTGCGCGGCCCAGCGCGCTGCAGTCTGGCCGCTGGTGCTGCGCGCATAAGCGG
>NZ_JBFUMK010000056.1:0-1217 GCF_054049415.1 Roseateles sp. P5_D6
CCGAACGTCCACGCGTAGTTGGCGATGGGGCCTTCCGCATCCGTGCTCCCCGCACCGGAGAAGCTCAGGTTCGCGCCCACCTGCCCACTCGTCGGGCCGCTGATGTTGGCCACCGGCGCCTGGTTGGCCGGCGCCGTGATCACCACCGCCTGCGTCTTGCTGTTGGTCAGGCCTCCAGCGTCGGTCACCGTCAGCGTCACCGTGTAGCTGCCTGCCGCGCTGTAGCTCTTCGTGGCCGACACCCCGCTGGCGCTCGTGCCGTCCCCGAACGTCCACGCGTAGCTGGCGATCGGGCCTTCCGCATCGGTGCTGCCGGCGCCGGAGAAGCTCAGGTTCGCGCCCACCTGCCCGCTGGTCGGGCCGCTGATGTTGGCCACCGGCGCCTGGTTGGCCATGCTGCCCGGCGYCCACGCCTCCACCTCGACAATGCGCGAGAGATAGTAGGCCGAGCTGTTCACCAGCACGCGGATGCGCTGTGTGGTGATGGGCGCGAAGGCGAACTGCCGCCACACCTTGTTGTTGTTGATGACGCTGCCGCCCGGCACATCCACCCACCCGGTACCGTTCCAGTACTGGACTTCGAAGTGCAGGATACCGAAGTTGCTGAACGTCATCGCCAGCGTCGGCACTGAGGGCGAGTAGGCGTTGTCCTGCAGCGTGAACACATCGATTTCGCTGATCGTCTGCATGCCGTTGAAGTCGATCTGCACCCAGTCCGGGTAGACGCCCGAAGTGCCATCCGCCCACGCRCCGCCCGCTCCCCAGTTCAGCCCCAGCCGATCGCCGTCGATGACCGCGCTGGCGGGAAATCTGGAGTCAAAAGTGCTGGACGCTGTGGCGACGCYGCCGTTGGCGGCTGCAGCAACATTGACCGCCTGTCCTCCCGTTGCCGCCGTGATCACCACCACCTGCGTCTTGCTGTTGGTCAGGCCTCCAGCGTCGGTCACCGTCAACGTCACCGTGTAGCTGCCCGCCGCGCTGTAGCTCTTCGTGGCCGACACCCCGCTGGCACTCGTGCCGTCGCCGAACGTCCACGCGTAGTTGGCGATGGGGCCTTCCGCATCCGTGCTCCCCGCACCGGAGAAGCTCAGGTTCGCGCCCACCTGCCCACTCGTCGGGCCGCTGATGTTGGCCACCGGCGCCTGGTTGGCCGGCGCCGTGATCACCACCGCCTGCGTCTTGCTGTTGGTCAGGCCTCCAGCGTCGGTCACCGTCAG